>JAUVVA010000048.1 GCA_030604905.1 Verrucomicrobiota bacterium
CAATCTCTCCGCCGTCCAGAAAAAGCTCCGCGACGAGTTCCAGGTGTCGATGACCTACATGGACGTCCGCTTCCTCGTGGACGACCTCAACCTCACCCTCAAGGACCCCACGCCCAAGGCCGACGTCAGCGACGTCACCAAGGCCAAGGCCCCCGCGCCCGCCGCGCCCAAACCCGCCGCCGCCCCCGCGCCGGAAAAGAAGGGCCTGCTCGACAAGGCCAAGGAAAAGCTCGGCCTCGGCGCCAAGGTCGACGCCGCCGCGGGCGATGCCGAGGCCGGCGATCTCCCCGCCGACGAGCTCGCCGACGAGGAGTCGCTCCCCGCCGGCGGCGTGAGTGTCGACGTGGACGGCGTCACCCTCATCCCCGGTGCCATCGCCAGCGGCAGCGTGACCTTCAGCGACGGCGTGACCGGCAAATGGATCGTCGACCAATACGGGCGCCCCGGCTTCACCGAGATCAGCCAGCCGGGCTACCGCCCAAGCAAGGAAGACGCGCAAGCCTTCATGCAGCAGCTCGACCACGCCCTGCAGCAAAAGGGCTTTTGAGCCTAAGGGGCGGCGGGCCTGCCCGGCCCTCACCCCCCGGCGCGCAGCTTGTCCACGACCTCGCGCTCGAAGACCTCGTAGACGATCGCGCGCCGGTTGAGGTAGACGCACTCGATCACGCGCCCGGGCCGATAGCGCAAGATCACCCGATAAGGGCCGACGCGTAGGCGTTGGTAGCCCTCGAGATTATCATCCAAGGCCTTGATGTCGCCCTTACCCATTTTCAGGGCGCGAAGCGCAGCCTTGATCTCGCTGCGCGCCCCCGGCGAGAGCGCCGTCAAAAACTCAGTGACGACCGGCGACAACAAGAGCGTGTAGGCAGCGCTCTTGACGCTTAATCCGGGATATCGTCCAGCGTGCTCCAGCGCCCCTCGAATTTGCCTGCCTCGCAGTCCCGGATCGCCTGCATCGCCTTCGGATCCGCCAGGATCTCCATCGTCTCGAGGAGACCGCTCAGCTGCTCCGCGCCGAGCACGTAGGCCACGGTCTTGTCGTGCCGCGTGATCGTCTGCATCCGCCCCGCCTCGGCCTGCCGCACGAGCTGCGCCAGGCTCTTCTGCGCCTCCTTCACTCTGTATACCGTTTTCATGCCTTCGATAGATACCCTTCACCACCGCCTCCGCCAAGCCCGCCCCATCCTAGCCCGGCCGAAACGGCTCCATCACCCGCCACACCAAGCCGCTCCGCAGGTTCTCCGCCATGAGCAACGTGATGCCTTGATCGATCCCAATCACGTCCGCCGCCACCCAGCCTGTGTGGGGGTTAAACGCGTCCGCGAATCCATAGGGCCCATAGATGCCTTCGCCCCAGCGCGCGTGCATCTCGCGCAGCGCCGCGATGCAGTCGCCGGGCACAAAGGGCAGCGAGCCCGCCACCGCGCAAGGCACCAGCGTGCCGTCGAGCCGGGCGTCCACCTCGCCGGCCCGGACCGGCGGACCGCCCCAGTCCACATAGCCCGCCGCGCTGTCGGATGAGCTCAAGCCCCACACATTCTCGCCCCAGAGCGGGAAATGCCCCGCAAGCTCCCGGCAAAACCGTTTCTGCGCGCGCGTCGCCGCGCCGGCCTGCGCGAAAAAGTTCACCCCGCTCGCCTCGTCCACGTAGCTCCGCCAATCCAGCCAGGCCTGCGGAAACTGGTGCACGAAGAGCGGCGGATGATGCAAAAAGCGCTCCCCCGCATACTCGACAAAGGGCTCCCGCCGCCACGCGCGCCAGCTCTCCGCCGGCAGCGGCCGGCTCGCATCGTGGCTCGCAAACCAAGTCATCCCGTAGTGCTCGGAAAACTGGTCCCAGCTGCAGGGCAAGCTCCCGCGCTCGGGCGTCCAGCCGTGGCCGATGCGCTTCTCCGCATCCATCAACCAAGGCCAGTCCACCCGCGCCTCGATCGCCTGCGCCAGCTCCGCCACCACCCCGCCGAAATGGCGCGCCGCCGTGATCGCGCCAAACACCAGCAAAGCCGTGTCCATGCTCGAGACCTCGCAAGCCCCCGCCCGCTGCCCCGCCCGCACATCGAGGAAGTGGTAAAAAAAACCGCGCTCCTGCGCCCCGTCGCGCCAAAGGGTCCGCAGCACCCGCTCGGCGCAGGCCCGACACTCCGCGCGCGCCTCCCAGCCGCGCTCCGCGCCGATCACCAGCGCCGTGAGCCCAAAGCCCGTCGCCGCCACGCTCGCCACCTCGCCCGCTCGCGATCCGTCGGCCCGCGCCCGGTCCGGCACCAGCCCGGTGTGCGGATGCGCCGTGTCAAAAAAGTAGCGAAACGCTCGCCGCGCGAGATCGTCCAAAAAAGCCTCGTCAGTCATCGCTCGGAAGAACCCGCTCGCGCCGCCCCCGTCGCCTGCGCCGCACCTGCCGCCCCCGCCGCCACCCCGCCGCGCTCGCCCCCGCCGCCCGCCCGCCAGGCGCGCGGCGACTGTCCGGTCTCGGCGCGAAACACGCGCGAAAAATGAAAGGCGTCCGCGAAGCCCAGCGCCGCCGCCACCTCCTTCACCCGCGCCCCCGGCTCGCGCAGCCGCTCCGCCGCCAGCCGCACCCGCCGCCCCCGCAGGTAGTCGCCGGGTGTGGTGTCGAGGAAACGCTTGAAAAGGCGGCACACCGTCTCGCTGCGCAGCCCCGCGGCCGCCGCGATCTCCGCCGTGCTCTTGAGCCGCGCCGCCTCGGCGTCGACCAGCTCGCGGCAGCGCTCAAAGCTCGCCCGCGCCGAGGCGTCGGCCGCCTCCTCGCCGCCCGGCCCCGCGGCCAGCGCCGCCGCCCCCGCCTCGCGCGCCGCGGCCAGCTTGAGCAACAACACCTTCGCCAGGTGCGAGACGGTCGCCTCCGCCGCCGGCCCGCGCCGCGCCCCCTCGCGCAGGATCCACTCAAACACCTCCCTCGCCTCGCCCGGCGCGTCCACCAAGCGCACCTTGCCCTCCACGAGCCCCGCCGCGCGCAGCGCCGCCTCCGCGCCCGCGCCGTCGAGCCACAGGTAGTGCCGGCGCAGCGGCCGCCGCACGTCGCTGCGCCGCCCGCGCCGCATCTCCGGCCCCACCGCGTAGACCGCGCCCGCGCCCAGCGCCTCGCGCCGCCCCGCCAGCTCGGCCAGGCCGCGCCCGCCCAAGATGTATTCGATCTCCCAATACGGAAAATCCCGGCGCTGCGCGTAGCTGCCCGCGGCCTGGCTCTCCCAGCCGCCGCCCACCACGCGCCAGCCGCTCCCGGCGCCGCGCCGCCCGGCCGGCCGGAAAAAACGTCGCGCCTCCGCCGCGGCCGGCTCCGCCAGGGCCGGCGGAGTCTCGTCGAGGGAAGCGCCGCGCGCGTTTCGCATGCCCCGATGCCAAGCCGCCCCCGCCCCGCCCGCCAGCCCGAAAGCGCTCCGCCCGCGCCGACGCGGCGAAGCGGCCCTCCCGCCCACCTCCCCGCTCCCAAGCGACGCCGGCCGCCCGCGCTCCGGATTCGTCCCTTCCCGGCCCCCGGGCCGGCCCCCGGTTTATCGGGCCGCCACGGAAAATCTTTTGTCTCCGCGCCTCGCGCCGCTGTCACTCTCTCGGTAAATCCCGCGCCCCGGAATGAGCCGCCACTACGAAGTCTCGGACGACGACCACCAGCCCCTCACCTGGGTGCAAGGGCGCCCGCTCTACGCGGCTCACGTCATCGCCGCGCTGCTCGTCATCACGCTGGTCGTCACCGCCCTGCTCCTCGCGTCCGGCGCTCACACCGTCCTCGACGCCCTACGCTTTCGCAGCGCGGACGTGCTCTCGGGGCAGCCTTGGCGGGTCCTGACCTATGGCTTGGTCAACCCGCCCACCCTCTGGTTCGCGATCAGCCTCTTCATGCTCATCTGGTTCGGCCGCGAGGTGGAGCGCATGCTCGGCCGTCGCTCCTTCCTCAAGCTCTACGCTTTCCTCTACCTCATCCCGCCCCTTCTGCTGACCCTTGTCGGGGTGTGGTCGCCCCAGACCCTCTCCGGCCAGCCCGGCACCCTCGCGATCTTCGTCGCCTTCGCCACTCTGCAACCAGGAGCGCCCCTCCTGTTCAACATGCTCGCGGGCTGGGTCGCCGCCGCGCTTGTCGGCCTCTACACCCTCGTGGCGATCGCGGCCCGCGACTGGGCCGGCCTCCTGGCCCTCTGGAGCACCACCGGCTACGCCTTCGCGTTCATCCGCCACTCGCAAGGTCGCTTTTCCGTGCCCCTACCCCGCCTCCCTCGCTTCCGCGCCGAGCCGCTGCGCGACTTCCCGCCGATTCCCGGGCCGCGTCACCTCGCGTCCGGCCGCGGCACCTCCGCCAAGCCCCAAAACACCGTCCAGAGCGAAATGGACGAGGTCGACTCCCTGCTCGACAAGATCAACTTGAGCGGCCTCCAAAGCCTCACCCCGCGCGAGCAAGAGTGCCTGCACGCAGCCCAGGCGCGCCTCGCCCGCCGCTACGACCGACCAGCCCCCTCCGGAACCTGATCCCGCAGGGGTCTCCGCCTAACCGGTCGGCGCAAGCTCACCCGGTCGGCGCAAGCCCCACCTCCCACGACGGCATGCGCACGGCCGTGCGCCTCCCGCGCCCCGTCGGGACCGCGGATCACGCTCGTGCGGGACTCGTGCCCCGCCTACGCCCCAGGCGCACCTGGCCGCGGCCTACTGCGACATCACCTTCAGCGCCTCGCCGCTCAACTCGTTCGACGTGTGCAACGCCACGTCTCCGAGGGAGACGATCCCCACCAGGCGCTTTTCCCGGTTGAGCACCGGCAGGCGGCGCACCTGCTTGCGCTCCATCAGCTCCGCGGCGTCCTCGACCTCTTGGTCGCCGAAGATGTAGGTCACGCCCGGTGTCATCACGTCCTTCACCACGGTGAAGCGAGGATCCCGGCACTCGGCCACCGCGCGCAGCGCGATGTCCCGGTCGGTCAACATGCCCACCAGACGCCCGCTCTCGCAGATCGGCAAGGCGCCGACATCCATGTCGCGCATCACGACCGCCGCCTCGACGAGGCTCACGTCCGCCTGCACACAACGCACATAGGGAGTCATGATCTCTTCGATTTTCATGGCTTCACTTTAGCCCAAGCCTGCCGCCCGTCCCATCCGCGCCGGCCCCGAGCCGTCCACCGGGACCCCTCCTGGGCGCGCCCCGCCGGTTTACCCCCGCCCGGCCCGAAGCGTGCCGCGTCGGCAGCCGGGCGGCTTTTCGGCCGGCGCCCCCCTCCTCGCCGACCGCGACACAGACTCCTCTTTTGCCCGCTTCCCCGCACCCGCTCAGGGCCCTTTTCCCCCGGGGCGCTCCGACCCGCGACACCTCCGGAGGCGCTCCGCACCGCAGGCGCGGACAAACCGCTTTTTCCGCGCGCAGGCTCATCCGGTGCCGCGAGAGGCCCAACCCTGAGCGAGCGCCCCGCGACGAGTCCGATGCATGAGGGCGTCACCCCCCGTTATTCTGCGCAGCGTCGGCCACCGCGCCGGCGCCTTCTCCACATGCAGACCATTCCCCGCCCCGCCCCGCCCCGCGCCTACTCCCTCCAAGGCGCCACCCGCGCCCGCCCGGGCGCCCGACGCGCCTTCGGCGGGAAAGGTCGCCCATGAACGTCCTGCTTGTCTCCGAACCCGGCGTCGACGGCGTCTTTCGCTACGTCGAAAGTCTCGCCCATCACCTCCTCCGCCAGGGCGTCACGGTCCACCTCGCCTACTCCGATGTCCGCGGCGGCGAGGCCTTGCGCCGTCTCGTCTCCCACGTCGAGCAGGAGGGCGGCCGCACGCTGAATCTCCGCACCGGAAACAGCCCCCGCCCCGGCGACCTGAGGTGCCTGTTCGCCCTCCGCGCCTTCGTGCGCGAGGCCCGCCCCGATCTCATCCACGCCCACAGCGCCAAGGCCGGCGCCCTCGTGCGCGCCCTCCCCCTCCTCGGCGTCTTCGGCATCCCGCTGGTGTATCAGCCCCACGCCTACATCGGCATGCGGCCCACCCGCGGCCGCTTCGACGAGGTCTACGACGCCGTCGAGCGCGTTCTCGGCCGCTGGAGCACCACCGTCACCTGCTCCTACGACGAGCAACGCTACGCCCTCCACCATCTCCGCATCCCGCCCACCCGCGCCGCGGTGATCTCCAACGGCGTCGACACCTCGCGCTTCACGCCCGGCACCCCGGAGCGCCGCCTCGAACTGCGCGCCGCCTTCGGCCTGCCCGCCGACGCCCTCGTGCTCGGCGCCATGTGCCGGAGCTCGACGCAGAAGGACCCGCTCACCCTCTACCGCGCCTTCGCCCGCGCCGCCGGCCGCGACCCGCGCATCATCCTTTTCCACGTCGGCCAGGGCGAGCTCGACCCGGAGATCGACGCCTTCATCGCCGAGCACGGGCTCGAAGGTCGCGTCGTTCGGCGACCCTACCTCGCCACCCCGCCGGATTTCTACCAGGCCATCGACGGCTTCGCCCTCACCTCCCGCTACGAAGGCTTCTCCATCGCGCTGCTCGAGGCGCTCTCCGCCGACCTGCCGCTCATCATCAGCGAGGCCATGGGCAACGGCGACCTCCTGCATCGCCCGCTCTCCCATCTCTGGCACGCCCCCATCGGGGATTCCGCGGCCTTTGCCGACGCGATCGCCGAGTGGGCCCGCGACCGCGCTTCCCTCGCCGCGTCCAACTGCAACCACCGCGAGATCGCCTGCGCCTGCTACGACCAATCCCGCACTCTCCGTCGGGTGCTCGCCCTCTACGAGCGCCTCGGCGCTCCGATGTCCGCTCCCGCGCCCGCCCCGACCTACGCCCGGGCCTGACCCCGCCCGAAGGCTCTCTGCCCTCCGCCCTGAAATCCCCCTCCCCCCTCGCCCGCAGCGCACCCGCTCCTGACGCATCCCCGCCACGTCTACTATCCGCCCCGATGAAGAAACCGCCCGCCGTCCCCCACTGTCCCGCCGCCCGGGTCCGCTTCACCAGCCCTCCCGCGGCAGCCTGTCCCGACGTGTTTCTGCCCACACGCGCGCGGTCCGTCCGCATCCGCACGCGCGCCCTCACCCTCAACCTCGCGGAGGTCCGCACATGAACCTGCCTTCCAAAAACGACGTCCAGTTCGCCCTCGATCCCTGGAAGCTCTTCCACCTGCTCGCCTCGCACCTGCGGCTGATCCTGCTCTGCGTCGCGGTCGGCTTCATCGCCGCCTTCGCCTACGTGCTCCACCGCTCGCCGGTCTACGTCTCGCGCGCGGTGCTCGAGGTCACCGACGACTCCGGACCGCACTTCGACTTCAATCGCCGCGAGGCCTCCGACCTCCAATCCGCCGCCATCCTCAAGACCATCGAGCAAACGGTCGCCAGCCAGGCGGTGCTCAAGAGCGTCATCGCCGACCTCAAGCTCGCCGACGATCCCTACTTCGCCCCGCCCCGCCCCGAGGGCTACACCGAGGGCGAGCTTCTCACGCTGCTCCACCAGCGCATCTACGTTGGCTTGATCCGCGGCACCCGCCTCATCCAGATCGCCGTGCGCGACGAGGATCCGCTCAAGGCCCAACGCCTCACCCAGGCCCTCGTCGCCAGCTTCTTCGCCCAGCGCCACTCGCTGCGACGCGACGGCGCCAACTCCGCCCACGCCTTCCTCCTCGCCGAGGCCCAACGCCTCGAGCAGGAGGTGCGCGCCGCCGAGGAGCGCCTCCAGGCCTACCAGGAGCAGCACCAGGCAGTCTCGGTCAACGATCGCCACAACATCGTGCTCCAGCGCCTGAGCGACCTCTCGCAACAGGTCACCCTCGCCCGCGCCCAACGCCTCTCCCTCGAGACCGCCCAGGATCACGTGCGCAACCTGATCGACAGCCGCCCCGACGAGCTCGTCAACGTGCGCGAGATCGCGGCCCTGCCCGACGTCATCGAGCTGCGCCGCCAGCTCAACACCCAGTCCGCCGAGGTCGCCCGCCTCGGCCTGCGCTACCGCGAGAAACACCCCTCGATGATCCAGGCCCAGCGCCACCTCGGCCAGATCGAGGACAGCCTTCGCACCACGCTGATCAACGCCGGCCTCGCCATCGTGCAATCGCACCGCGCCGCCCGCGAAAACGAGCTCGCGATGGAGCGCGAGCTCGCCCGCCAGCAAGCCCAGGCCATGGAGCTCTCCCGCCTCGCCATCGCCTACCGCGCCCTCGAGCGCGAGGCCCAGTCGATCGACGCGCTCTACCAGCAGGTCCTCGCCCGCCTCAAGACCAGCGGCCTCAGCCAGAGCCTCGTCTCCGCCAGCGGCCTGGACAACCCCATCCAGGTCGTCGAGCAGCCCATGGTCCCGGTGCACGCCAGCAACACCTCGGGCAAACTCATCCTCCTCGCCGGCCTCTTCGCCGGCGGCGCCCTCGGCGTCGCGCTCGTCCTCCTCCGTCGCGCCTTCGATCCCTCCATCCAGTCGATCGACGACGCCGAGAGCTACCTCGGCATCCCCTCGCTCGCCGCCGTGCCCCGCTCCTCGCTCCGCGGCGCCGACCTCGTGCTCCACTCCCACCCCGCGACCATCGAGGCCGAGTCCTTCCGCTCCCTCCGCACCTCGCTCTCGCTCCTCTTCCCCGACGTCCAGCCGCGCGCGGTGCTCTTCACCAGCGCCGTCCCCGGCGAGGGCAAGAGCTACTGCTCGGCCAACTACGCCGCCGCCATCGCGCAGCAAGGCGTCCGGACGCTCCTCATCGACGCCGACCTTCGCCGCCCCGGCCTCCGCGCCCGCTTCGCCCAGAACGGCTCCCCCAAGGCCCCGGGCCTCACCGACTGCCTGCGCGATCCCGCCCGCCTCCCCGAGGCCATCCAGGCCACCCGCATGAAAAACCTCTTCGTGATTGGCGACCTCCAGGGCTCCGCCCGCCACGCCGAGCTCCTCGCCGCCGCCGACTTCAAATCCCTCCTCGCCTCCGCCCTCACCGTCTTCGACCGCGTCGTCATCGACACCGCCCCGCTCACCGCCGTGGGCGACACCGCCACCATCGCCCACCACGTGCCCGCCGTTTGCCTCGTCGTGCACGCCGGCCGCACCCCGCGCCGCCTCGTGCGTCGCGCCTGCGTCCTTCTCGGCCGCACTCCCGCCGGCCTCGTCCTCAACCAAATCAAGCCCGGCCGCTCCGCCCGTTACGACTACTACTCCCACGCCGACGACTACGTCCGCGAGACCAGCGCCGCCTCCCTCGCCCCCGGCGTCGCCCCCCAGCCCGGCTGATCCTCCCCGGTCCGCCCTCGCGCCCCACCGCCCGCGATTACCCCGCCCGCGTTTTCCCACGTCCCGTCTCCACCACATGCAAACCACCGCCGCCGCCAACCCTGCCGTCTCCGCGCCCCTCGTCCTGGGGCCCGGAGCCGGCGTCGATTCCCGCAGCCGCCAACGCGAACTGCTCATCACGTCCTTCTTCGGGGACGCCCTGGCCATCATGATCGGCCTCGGGCTCGCCAGTTGGATCCGGTTCGCGACCCCGCTCAATCAGGTCGGCGCCGCCGAGAGCGCCTACATCCCCTGGACCGACTACTCGCGCCACGTGGTCTTCGGCACCGCGCTTTTCCTTTTCCTGCTCGCCGGCTTCCGCCTCTACGGATCCTCGCAGATGCTCCGCCTCCGTCACGGCGGCTCCATCCTCCTCAAGGCCACCGGCGCCTGGCTCCTCGCCCACTTCGCCCTCGGCGCCCTCTTCCGCCCCGAGACCGACGTCTCCCGCATCTACGTCTTCCTCGGCGCCGGCACCGCCTCGTTGATCCTCGTCGGCTGGCGCGCCCTCCTCAGCGCCTACATCAAACGCAACGCCGCCCGCGAGTTTCTCCACCGCCGCATCCTCTTCGTCGGCTGGTCCGATCCCGCCGCCGCCTTCATCGACTCCGTCACCTCCCGTCGCGATCCCTTCTACGAGATCGCCGGCTGCGTGCCCTCCCCCGCCGGCCGCTACTCCAAAGCACCGCCCTCGCGCGTCCGCCGGCTCGGCGACTACGCCAACCTCCGCGACCTCATCAGCCGCCACTCCGTCGACATGGTCGTCATGGCCGACATGAGCGTGCCCGCCGGCGAGACCCTCGGCCTCGTGAGCCTCTGCGAAAAGGAGATGGTCGAGTTCAAGATCATCCCCAACTGCTTCCAGGTCCTCGTCTCCGGCCTCCACCTTGAGACCATGAGCGGGGTCCCCGTGCTCGGCCTCGGCCGCCTCCCGCTCGAAAACCCCTTCAACCTCGCCGCCAAGGAGGCGCTCGATCTGATCGGCGGCGTCGTCGGCCTCATCCTCAGCGCGCCCCTCATCGCCCTCTTCGGCTACCTCGTCTACCGCGAGAGCCCCGGTCCGATCTTCTACAAACAGACCCGCCTCGGGCGCGACGGCCGCCACTTCCAGATCATCAAGATCCGCAGCATGCGCCTCGACGCCGAGGCCTCCGGCAAGGTCGGCTGGAGCACCAAGCACGATCCCCGCCGCCTGCGCATCGGCTCCTTCATGCGCCGCTGGAACATCGACGAGCTCCCCCAGTTCTGGAACGTCGTCAAAGGCGACATGAGCCTCGTCGGCCCGCGCCCCGAGCGCCCCGAGCTCATCGTCGATTTCAAGGAGGCGATCCCGCACTACAACGCGCGCCACTCCATAAAGCCCGGCATCACCGGCTGGGCCCAGGTCAACGGCCTCCGCGGCGACACCGACCTGCGCGAGCGCATCCGCCACGACCTCCACTACATCGAGACCTGGAGCCTCTTCTTCGATATCCAGATCATGTTCCGCACCCTCTTCAGCCGCAAAGGCGCCTGCTGAGCGAGTGCCGGGGCCCCGCCCGTGAGCGCGAGGGGCCCCCTCCGGCGCCAGCACCGGCCCGACCACGCCCCCTTCCGCCCTTCAGCCGTTTTCCCTTCAGCCCTTCTCAATGAAAATCGCCTACGTCTTCCATCACGACGCCGCCAATCCCGCCGTCCAGTCCGGACTGCCCGCCTCCTCCCTCGCGGGCTTTCAGCGCCTCGGCGCCGACATCATCCCGGTCTTCCCGCTCTCCACCCGCTCCCGGAAGGCCTACGGCAAAAAGATCTTCGCGCGCATGATCGGCCAGCGCTACCGCGCCGACCGCGAGCCCGCCTACCTCGACGCCGCCGCCGCCGAGTTCGACGCCCGTGTATCCGACGAGGACTACGACTTCGTCTACACCCCGGGCTCCGAGCTCGTCGGCAACCTTCGCACCCAGCGCCCCATCACCTTCGCCTGCGACGCCACCTTCGCCAACATGGTGGATTACTACTGGGACTTCACCAACCTCTCGCCGGAGTATCTGCGCATGGGCCACGAGCAGGAGGCCGCCGCCCTCGCCCGCGCCAACCTCGCCGTCTACTCCGCCGAGTGGGCCGCCAAGTCCGCCATCAACGACTACGGCGCCGATCCCTCCAAGGTCGTCGTCATCCCCTTCGGCGCCAACATCGGCCAGGAAAACACCTGGCCCGAGGTGCGCGGCTGGATCGAGCAGCGCCCCCGCGACGAGCTGCGCCTGCTCTTCGTCGGCCGCCACTGGGATCGCAAGGGCGGCGACATCCTCGTCCACGCCGCCTACTGCCTCGCCAAGCTCGGCCACAAGGTGCGCGTCGACATCGTCGGTTGCCCCATCCCCAACCGCCACCGCGCCCTTCCCTGGCTCCACGGCCACGGTCTGCTCAGCCCGCGCGTCGCCGCCCACATGGCCGAGCTCCACGAGCTCTTCGCGAAGGCGAGCTTCGTCTTCGTGCCCTCCCGGGCCGAGTGCTACGGCATGACTTTCGCCGAAGCCAACGCCTACGGCGTCCCCGCGATCAGCACCGATACCGGCGGGGTCTGCGGCGTCGTGAAGGATGGCTACAACGGCTACCTGCTTCCCCTCGACGCCCAAGGCCCCGCCTACGCGGACCTGATCGCCGCCGCCTGGGCCAACCCCGCGCACTACGAGAGGCTCTGCGCCCAGTCCTTCGAGGCCTTCGCCCGCCACTACAACTGGAGCACCTTCTGCGACAAGTTCGTGAAGATCGTCGTCGAACGCGGCATCTCCTCCGCCCCGCGCGGCGGCCCCGCAAACGCCCGCCTCGCCGCCCCCGCCCGCGTCGCCGGCCGCGAGCTCTTCTCGGCCAAGGAGGCCTGGGCCTGAATGCCCTTCCGGGAAGCGCCGGCCCCGACCGGCGCTCCCTTCTCCGATCAGTCCGATCCGGCTGATCCGCTCGATCAGACCGATCCTCAAGACCGCCCGATGCCCGCATCCGCCCCCAGCCTCACGCCCACCTCCGCCGCCTCGTTCCCCGTCCCCGCGCCCGCCCGCGATCAGGGCGTGCTGATCTCCCTCTCCGGCCTGCTCTCCCTCGCCGCCGGCGTGCTCACGCCCTTCACCGTCTCGCTCGGCGGGGAGATGCCGCTGGGGGAGCTCCTGCTCTTCGTCGCCGCCGGCTGGGCCCTTCTCATCATGGCCATGGCCCAGGCCTGGCCCGGCCCCCTCTGGCGCAACGGCGTCTTCATCACCTTCATGGTCGGTCAGGCCCTCGCGCTCGCCGCCTACGTCGCCTCCGACATCTACCGCGGCAGCGCGCCCAACGACTTCATCCGCGGCTGGGCTCGCATGATCTTCCTTGGGGTCGACCTGGCCGCCGTCGCCTACCTGGTGGGCTGCAACGCCCGCAATTTCCTTCTCCTCCTCGTCGGGGTGCAGCTCGGCGAGGTCGCCAAGGTCCACCTCGAGGGCGCCCTCTTCGGCGACTACTGGAAGTTCGGCTACGCCCTGCCCTTCACCATCGGCGTCATGCTCCTCGCCGGCCGAGGCGGCGTGCTCCTCGCCGCCACCGCCGCCGCCGGTCTCGGCCTCGCCCACTTCGTCCTCGATTTCCGCAGCCTCGGCCTCATCTGCCTGCTCGTCGCCGCCTGCCTCGCCGTGCAGGTCTTCCCGCGCAACTTGCGCACGGTGCTCGCCCCGCTCGGTCTCCTCTGCGGCGTGGCGCTCGGCCTCGCCGTCTACGCCCAGACGCGCAGCGACCGCGATGGCGACCGCTCCACCCGCTCCAACGTCGAGCGCAGCGCCATGGTCATCGCCGGCCTCGAGGCCTTTCGCGAGTCCCCGCTCCTCGGCCACGGCTCCTGGTTCAGCCGCACCAAGGTGATCGACAACTTCATGATCATCCGCGAGGAGGGCGCGCGCGACGCCGGCGTGGGCGGCTTTGCCGGCGCCAACGAGATCGAGGAGGACGCCGTCGCGCTCCACTCGCAGCTCATCGTCACCCTCGCCGAGGGCGGCCTCTTCGGCGCCGCCTTCTTCATTCCCTTCACCATCGGCCTCTTCTGGGCCCTGCACAACCAGATCGTCGTCAGCCCCTGGAGCGCCCTCACCCCCGTGCGCGTCTTCGTGCTCTCCCTCGCCCTCTTCCACGTCTTCCTCAGTCCCTTCTCCGGCGCCCACCGGGTGGGCATCGCCCTCGCCGCCATCCTCGTCGTGCTCATCCACCGCGAGCACCGCCTCGCCCGCGAGGCCGCGCGCGAGGCCGCCCCCGAGGCGCCCGGCCCTCCCGTCTCCCTTTTCGCTCCCCGCACCGCGCCGGGGGCCCGCGCATGAACAAGCTCCTCTCGCTGCTACCCGAAAAACTTCGCTCGCGCCTCGCCCGCCCCCCGCGCGAGCTGGCGATGTTTTTCTTCACCTCGATCGCCGCGCGGGTGATCGGCGTCACCTGCCAGCTCCTCCAGGTGCCCATCGTCGTCGGCACGCTCGGCCCCGAGGCCTTCGGCCTCTGGATGACCTTCGTCACCCTCGCCGGCATCGTGGTCTTCGCCGACTTTGGCCTCGGCCTCGGCGTGCAGAACCGCCTCGCCGAGCTCTTCGCCCACGACGACCAAAAATCGAAGGAGCAGGCCCACGCCTTTTTCGGCAGCGCCTTCATTTTCCTCTGCCTGGTCGCGCTCGTGCTCGGCGCCGGCTGCTGGTATCTCAACAGCCAGCTCAACCACGCGCGGCTCTTCGATCTCAAGGATCCCGCCGTCATCGCCGCCGCGCCCACCGCCGCGCTGCTCACCTTGCTCTCGCTCTGCGCCGGCTTCCCGCTCGGCCTCGCGCAACGAATCGCATACGCCCGCCAAAAGGGCTGGGCCTGCAACGCGGCCCAGGCCATCGGCAGCCTGCTCTCGCTTGCCGTGGTCGCCCTCGCCGCCACCCGCGGCTGGGGCCTCGTCGCCCTCGTGATCGCCGGCCAGGGATCCTTCTTCCTTTGCCATCTCGTCCTGCTCATCACGCAGCTCGCCCGCCTGCGCTGGCTCGCCGTCTGGCGCTACCGCCTGCGCCCCGCGCTCATCCGCCAGCTCATCGGCCTCGGCGCCTGCTTCGGCGCGCAACAGATCCTCAACGCCGTGCTCTTCACGCTGCCTCAGATCATCATCTCCACCCAGCTCGGCGCCGCCGCGGTCACGCCCTTCAACCTCCTCCAGCGCCTCTACAACCTCTTCAGCGTCGTCCAAAACGCCTTCATGCTCCCGCTCTGGCCGCGCTACTCGCAGGCCAAGGCCCGCGGCGAGTTTGACTGGATGCGCAGCACGCTGCGCCGCTCGGTCTACGCCACCATCGGCGCGAGCGTGCTCCCGCTCTGCCTCGGCGCCGCCTTCGCCCCCTGGATCGTGCGCCACTGGGTCGGCCACGAGGTGGAGGGCCTCACCTGGACGCTCATCCTGCTCCTCGGCGCCTGGAACGCGCTCGTGCTCCTCCAACAGCCCTTCGGCTACCTGCTCGCCGGCGTCTCCGAGATCAAGCGCACCACGCTCTACAGCATCATCAGCGCCACCGTCGGTCTCGCGCTCATGTTCACCTTCGTGCAGTCGCTCGGCGCGGCCGGCGTCGCGCTCGGCCTCCTGCTCGGCTTCGTGCCCTTCAGCTTCCTCGGCACCATCCACGAGGCGCGACGCTACCTGCGCTCCACCGCCCAGGCCCCGCGCCCGGCCGGCCCCGACAACATCCAACCGGCGGCCGCCACCGCCTCCCCCGCATGAGCACCGTCGCCGCCTCCTCCGCCACGCCCGCCGCTCGTCCCGCCCGCCTCTGGCAGGACCCGCCGCGGCGCACCGGCCTCGCCCGCTACGCCGGCACCGCCACACGCCTGCTCGCCCTCCTGCGCGACCGCCTGCTCGAGCGCTTCATCGATCTGCTCGGCGCCCTGAGCACGCCCGGGGTGCGCAGCGTGGGCCGCCTCCAGGCCTGGGCCCTGCGGCGCATGGGTGCGCGCGTCGAGTCCGACCAGGTGTGGCTCGCGCCCGACGTGCGCTTCGACTGGCCCAAGCACCTCGTGATCGGCGCCCGCGTGACGCTCAACTCCGGCACCCGCATCACCTGCCACGAGCAGGTCGTCCTCGGCGACGATTTCCTCGCCGCGCCCGGTCTCCTGATCAACTCCGGCACGCACGACCTCGCCACCCTCCAGCCCGCCTCCGCCCCCGTCATCATCGGTCCCGGCGTGTGGTGCGGCGCGCGCGTGACCATCGGCGCGGGTGTGAGCATCGGCGCCGGCGCGGTCATCGGCGCCGGCGCGGTCGTGGTCCGCGATCTGCCCGCCCACCACGTCTCCGTCGGCATCCCCGCCCGCCCCGTGCGCGATCTCTCCGAGCTCCGCGAGGCCAACCCCCACCGCTGGTCCAACTTCTCCCGAGCCTGATGCCCCGTTCCCTCCAGTTCCGCACCCTCGCCTGCCTGCTCATTGGTCATTGGTCATTGGTCCTTGGTCATTCCGCCGCAGGCGGCGGCGGCCTGGCCGATCGCGTCGGCATCATGACGCATTTCGCCCACGGCCAGCCCCTCGATCTCATCCCGCCGCTCGTCGCCACCGGCGTCCGCCACGTGCGCGACGAGATCTACTGGGACCACATCGAGGTCGCGCCCGGCCGCTTCGAGTTCCCCGCCAAGTTCGACGACTACATGGCCGCGCTCCGCCGCCACCAGATTCGCCCGCTCGTGCCGCTCACCTTCGAGAGCCGGCACCACGACGGCGGCCAGACTCCCTACACCGAGGACGGCTTCCGCGCCTACGCGCGCTACGCCGTCGAGGTCCTCCGCCGCTACGGACACCAAATCCAGGCCGTCGAGATTTGGAACGAATACAACGGCGGCTTCATCAAGGGCCCCGCCATGCAGGACCGCTCCGGCACCTACACCCGGATGCTGCGGCACGCCTACGCCGCGATCAAACGCGAGCGCCCCGACGTCACCGTGCTCGGCGCCTCCACCGCCGGCCTGCCCTTTCCCTACCTCGAACGCCTCGGCGAGGCCGGCGCCTTCGCCCACATGGACGCCGTATCCATCCACCCCTACCGCGACACCCAGCCCCCCGAGACGCTCGAGCCCGCCATCCGCCGACTCCAGGCCCTGATCGCCCGCCACAGCCCCGACCGCCCCCTCCCCATCTGGGTGACCGAAATCGGCTGGCCCGCCCGCGCCCCCGGCGCCAGCTCCGGCCCGCCCCTCGACGAGGACACGCAGGCCGCCTACCTCGTGCGCTGCATCGCCATCCTGCTCCACGCCGGCGTCGAGAAGGTCTACTGGTATCAATTCCTCGAGCACGGCGTCGACGTCGGCCTCGGCATGCTGCGCGACGAAAAAGGCTTCCCGCCCAAGCCCGCCCACGCCGCCTTCGTCACCCTCCTCGCCCAGTTCCGCGACGTCGCCGCCCTCGAGCGCGAACCCGCCGCCCACGGCGTCTACAGCTTCGTCCTCCGTCCCCTCGCACCCTCGGGCGAGCGGGCCGCCCCGCCGTCCCGCCTGCTCTGGTCGCTCCGCCCGGTCCGCATCCCCACCCACGGCGCCACGCGCCTCGTGCGCCTCGACGGCACCAGCGAGACCCCGCCCGACTGGATCGTGCTCACCGACCGCCCCGTCTACCTGCACGGCGCCACCGCCTCGCCCGTCCCCGCGCCGGGCCCGGACGATCCGCCCGCCCCCCTCGCCGACTCCGCCGCCGACTTCTCCTTCGAGCAGGACCGCGGCGGCTGGAGCTACGGCTCCATGACCTTCTCCCGCACCGGCTCGACCGAGTTTACCCGGCTCACCCAAACCCGCGTCACCGACTGGAAGGAGGAGTGGCACCTGCCCGGCACGCCGCTCTCGATCTCCGACGAGGAGCAGCACCCCGCCTCCGCCGGCGGCCGCCCGGTCGCCGCCGTGCGACGCTGGACGAGCGAGCGCGGCGGCACGGTGCGCGTGCAGGCCCGCTTCGAGTCGCTCGGCGCCGGCCAGGGCGACGGCGTGCAGGTGCGCGTGCTCACCGACGGGCAGGTGCGCGCCTCCGAGTTGATCGGCGGCCCGCGCCGCCCGGTCTTCGAGCTCGACTTCGAGACTGAGCTGCCTCCGGGCGGCCATATCGACTTCGCCGTGGACCCCGGCCCGCGCGGCAATCCCCACCACGACGCCACCCGCGTCAGCGTGGCCATCCTTCCTCCCCGAAACTCTCCCGCTCCACACCATGAATGACACCCAATGCCTCCTCGTCGTCACGCCCACCCTCGGTGACTCGCCCTTCCTCGACCAGACCGTCGCCTCCATCGAGGCCCAGCCGCTCCACATCCGCCACGTGATCTCCACGCCCGGCCGGCGCGTGGCCGAGCTCGCCGCCCGCTACCCCCACGCCCTCGTGGTGCCCGACGCCGGCCGCCTCGGCGGCATCTACGGCGCCATCAACGCCGGCATCGAGGCCGCCAGCGCGCGCTTCAAGTGGAACTGGTTCACCTACATCAACGACGACGACGCCCTTCTGCCCGGCTTTGGCCATGTGATGCTCGAGACCCTCCGCGAGGCCGATCCCGCGCCGGTCTTCTACGGCGACGTGGAGCTGGTCGACGAGGAGGGCGCCCGTATCAGCCGCATCACTACGGCGGAAAACCCCGAGTGGATCCCCGCCCTCCTCCACCAGGGCATCAGCCCCCTCATGCAGCAGGGCATGGCCTTCCGGCGCGACGTGGTCGACCGCCTCGGCGGCTTCGACCTGCGTTTCCGCCTCTGCGCCGACCTCGACTTCTGGCTGCGCGCCTACGCCGGCGGCGAGCCCTTCCGCTACCACCCCGAATGCGTGGCGCAGTTTCGTCTGCGCAACGGCCAGCTCTCCTCCGACACCAACGTGACGAAGTTTGAGCAGGACACCATCGTGGCGCGTCACCTCCCCTGGAAGAGCTCCTACTTCAGCCGCCTGACCACGCGCCTCCTCTACCGCGCCTACAACCTCCCCCGCTACGTCGAGCGCTTCCGCACGCGCGGCCTCCGCACCAGCTACACCCTCCTCCAGGAAGGCGCCGCCAAGGCCGCCTAGTCTCCGGAGTATCCGACCGATCGGTCAGATCAGTCGGATCACACCGATCAGTCCGATCCTCCAATCTCATGTTTCGCTCCCACGCCGACCTCGAGGTCGTCATCCTCAACGACTACGCCACCACCACCGGCGGCTCCACCTCCGTGGCCATCGCCTCCGCGCTCGGCCTCGCCCGGCGCGGGGTGCGCGTCACCTACTTCTCCTGCGTGGGCCCGATCGCGCCGGAGCTGCGCGAGGTGCCCAATCTCGAGGTCGTCTGCCTCGGCCAGCACGAGATCGCCAAGGACCCGAAGCGCCTCCGCGCCCTCAGCTCGGGCCTGCGCAACGCCGCCGCGGTCGCGGCCCTGCGCCGCGTGCTCGCCGGCAAGGACCCCGCGCGCACCCTCGTGCACGCCCACACCTGGATGAAGGCCATGTCGCCCTTCGCCCTCGACGTCGCGCCCGAGCTGGGCTTCCCGCTCGTCGTCACCCTCCACGATTTTTTCATCTCCTGCCCGAGCGGCGGCTTCTACGACCACGCCACCTCGACCGTCTGCAAACGCACCCCGCTCTCCGCCTCCTGCCTCGCCTGCAACTGCGACCGCCGCCACTACGCGCACAAGCTCTGGCGAGTGGCCCGCACCGCCCTGCAAAACGGCGCCCTCGGCCTGCCCAAGCGCGTCAGCCTCTACCTCGGCGTCTCCGAGTTCAGCCTCAACATTCTCCGCCCCCACCTGCCGCCCGGCATCCCCGCCGCCGTGTTGCGCAACGCGGTCGACTGCGTGGACGAGGGCCCGGCCGAGGTGGCGCGCAACGACGCCTTCCTCTACGTCGGCCGCTTCGTGCCCGAGAAAGGCGTGCGCCTCTTCGCCGAGGCGGTGAAGGCCACCGGCCTGCCGGCGGTCTTCGTCGGCGACGGCGAACTCGCGCCCGAGCTGCGCCGGCTTTGCCCCGAGGCACGCTTCACCGGCTGGCTCCGGCCCGAGCAGATCCGCGCCGAGCTGCGCGCCGCGCGGGCGCTGGTGTTTCCGCCGACCTGGTATGAGACGCTCGGCCTGGTCGCCGTCGAGGCCGCCAGCGCCGGTGTGCCGGCCATCGTCTCCGACGGCTGCGCCGCCTCCGACGCCATCCGGCACGGCCGCACCGGCCTGCACTTCACCCATGGCAGCGCCGAGAGCCTGGCGAACCGCATGCGCGAGCTCGCGCACGACAGCGCCCGCGCCGCCGCCCTCGGCCGCGCCGCCTACGAGTGGTATTGGGCCGATCCCTGGACGGCCGACGCCCATGTGGAGGACCTGCTCGGCCACTACCACCGCGTCCTCTCGCCCCGCGTCGAACTGGCCGCGGCGTGAGCGCCAGGCGTGAGCGGAACCCTGCCCGGCGCGTCAGGCGCCCGGAGCCAGGCCGCGCTCGCTCGCCTCGGCGAAGGTCAGCATGCGGGCAAACTCCGGCGTCGCGGCGCGCGCGTCGGCGGCGAGTTTTTCCAGGGCCTGGGAGCGGTTGAGGCCCTCGCGGAAGAGCACGCGGTGCAGCGCCTTCACCCGGTCGAGCTGCTCGGGCGAGAAGCCCTTGCGCTCGAGGCCGATCTTGTTGATCGCGCGGATCAGCGCCGGCTGGCCGTCGGCGATGAAAAAGGGCGCCACGTCCTGCACCACCTTCGCGTAGGCGCTGATCATCGCGTAGGCGCCGATGCGGCAAAATTGGTGGATGCCGGAATTGGCGCCGAGCACCACGTCGTCCTCCACGATCACGTGGCCGGCGAGGCCGACCGCGTTGCTCGCGATCACCCGGCTGCCCACCACGCAGTCGTGCGCGATGTGGCCGTAGGCGAGGAAGGTGTTGTCGTCGCCCACCGTGGTGTAGCCCTCGGGGGCGGTGGCGGCGTGCACGGTGAAGTATTCGCGGAAAACATTGCGCGCGCCGATGCGCACGCCGGGGCGGCCGCCCTTGAACTTGAGGTCCTGCGTCTTGCCGCCGATGCAGGCGTAGGGGAAGACCTCGCAGGCCTCGCCCAGCCAGGTGTCGCCCTCGACGGACGCGTGGTGGTGCAGGCGGGTGCGGTCGCCGAGGCGCACGCCGGGGCCGACGTAGCAGAGCGGACCGATGTCCACGTCCGCGCCAAGCTGCGCGGCGGGATCAACGACGGCGGTGGGGTGGATCTGGGTCGGCATGGCGGAGAAGGTCGAAGGTCGAAAGTCTCAGGTGGCAGGTCTAGGTGCGGAAGCCGCGCCGGAAACGTCGCTGTCTGACCTTTGACATTCAGACCTCCGACGTTCGACCACTGAGCGGCGCGAAGCGACGCTCAGCCCTCCACCTCGCTGCTGTCGAGGATGGCGAACATCAGCTCGGCGGAGGAGACCACCTGGCCGTCGACCGTGCAGGTCACCTCGGCGCTCGCGAGCTTGTTGCCGCGGGTCTTGGTCAGCTTGGCGTTGAGGATCAACTGGTCGCCCGGGCGCACGGGCTTGCGGAACTTCACCTTGTCCGCGCTCATGAAGAGGGAGGTCTTCCCCTCGCTGCTGCCGCGGCGGAGCATGAGGATGCCGGCCGCCTGCGCCATCGCCTCGAGCTGGAGCACGCCGGGCATCACCGGATTGTTCGGGAAGTGGCCCTGGAAGTAGGGCTCGTTGATCGAGACGTTCTTGATCGCGACGAGCGCGTCGTCCCCGACAAACTCGACCACCCGGTCGATCATCACGAAGGGGTAGCGGTGCGGCAGCGTGTCGAGGATGCGGCGGATATCGAGCTCGGTCTCGGTCGGCAGCACCATGGCCGGGCGCGGCTTCTTTTTCGGGCCCTTCTTCTTCTCGGCAATCTTCTCGGCGAGCGCCTTGCAAAGCTCGGCGTTGATCGCGTGCCCGGGACGGGTGGCGATGATGTGGGCCTTGAGCGGCGCGCCGAGCAGCGTGATGTCGCCGATGATATCGAGCATCTTGTGGCGCACGAACTCGTCCTTGAAGCGCAGGCCCTCCTTGGAGAGGATCTTGTCGCCCTTGATCACCACGGCGCAGTCGAGCGAGCCGCCCTTGATCTTGCCCATTTTGATCAGCGCCTCGATGTCCTCGTAGACGGTGAAGGTGCGGGCGGCGGCGATCTGCGTCATGTAGACGTCGGGATCGATGCCGAGGGAGAGGAACTGGGCGTGGATGCCGCGGTCGTCGGCCGAGGTGCAGGAGATTTTGAAGCCGTCGTGCGGCAGCGCGATGATCGACGAATTGCCCTTCTGGATCGAGACCGGCTCCTCGAGCACGAAGTAGTCGCGCTCCTTGTCCTGCTCGATCGGGTCGCCCTGCATGATGAGGTCGACGTAGGGCTTGGCCGAGCCGTCGAGGATGGGGGGCTCGGAGGCCGTCATCTCGATCACGCAATTGTCGATCCCGCAGCCGTGGAGGGCGCTGAGCACGTGCTCGACCGTGTGCACCTTGGCGTGGCCTTCCTGGATCGTGGTCTGGCGCACGAGATCGCCGACCAGCTCGACCCGGGGCTTGAGCTCGGGCGAGCCGTTCAAGTCGGTGCGACGAAACACGTAACCGGTGTCGGTCGCGGCGGGCTTGAGCGTGAGCGTGACGGTTTCGCCGGTATGCAGGGCCTGGCCGGAAATAGAGACCTCGCGAGCGAGCGTGCGTTGTTTCATGACTGTGACGTAAGGGTAAAGCCTGCCGCCCCCGCCAAGGGCGAGGCAAGCGTCTAGTCCGGCCGCCCGTCCTGCCGCTACCGGCGCACTCGGCACCGGGGGAGTAAATGTCACCCAATAGGTTACAGCCCCCGCCATCAGCACTTGCTCACGAACGCCCCCTCCCGCCGCTCCCTTTGCGCGAAGCTCGAGCCGGCGCCGGCCCCCGGGTGTCAAGCTAAGGGGTGACCGTTTCCGCCTCGGCGGTCGCAAGGACCTTGGCCAAGAACTCGCGCAGCAACGCATGGTCGGGCTCGTTCTGCGCCCATGGCACGTGCGGAAAATCGCCCTCCACATAGCGCGCCCCCGGCCGGGCCGCCGCGAGCCGCCGCCCCTCGTCCACCGGGATGACCACATCGCTCCGCCCGTGCGTGATGAGCACCGGAACCGCAGGGTCCAGCGCGCGCAGCACCGCCGCCGTGTCCATCCGCTCCCGCGGCAAATAAATCCACACCCGCATCCGCCGCGCCATGCTCGGCAGACTCGAGAAAGTGCCTTCCAAGATCAACCCCGCCACCGGCCGCCGCGCCGCAAGCTGCGCCGCGAAAGAGCCTCCCAACGAAAAGCCATGCGCGACCACCGCGTCGCGCCGCACCTCCGGACGCTCGACCAGGATGTCGAACCACGCGGCGGCGTTGTCCATGTCGGCCGCGAGCGAGGGCCGCCCCGCCGAGCGCCCGTAACCGACGTGCTCGCACAAGAGCACCGAGGCCCCCAGCCCGTTCCAGAGCCGAGCCACGTCGAGGTTGTCGTCGATCAGCTCGGCGTTGCCGTGAAAATACATCACCACCGGCGCGGGCCGCTCCGCCGAAGCTCCCGGCGCCGGAATCCACCACGCCTCGACCCTGCCCTCGCCGCCCGGCAACTCGCGCCACCAAGCCTCCACTCCCGCCGGCGGCAGACGTCCCGCCGCCCGCTCACGCCCGTGGTTCGGGTAGAGGATCGCCTCCTTGTCCGACGCCACCAACGCGCAGAACACCACGTAGGCCGAGGCCACGATGATCAGGACCGCCACCCAGGTCCTCAAGACACTGCGCCAGATTGCCTTCGCTCGCATGTGGTCAAGCGCTAGCCGCGCCGTTGACCGGGAGCTAGTCCAAAGCGCGCGCCGCATCGCCAGGCTGGATCCACCGCCGTATCCACGGATCTCTTACGAGAGCGACAAGGATAAACCCGCGCGCAGCGGGCTGAGCGGCGTGCGCCTCCAAGATACCGCCGCGCTAAAAACCCCACTCGACCCAATCACCCCGCAGTCTCCTCGG
This sequence comes from Verrucomicrobiota bacterium, assembly GCA_030604905.1. Taxonomy (GTDB): domain Bacteria; phylum Verrucomicrobiota; class Verrucomicrobiia; order Opitutales; family Opitutaceae; genus IMCC26134_A. The sequence goes on from JAUVVA010000048.1 coordinate 23,161, forward strand.
AACACAGAAGTCGCCCAATAATAGTGAATAAGTTAGCATTCCTGCGTTCCGAGCTCGCCAGGGTGGCCGCGGGTCTCCAGTCTCGCCGTCTCCCGTGTCGCAGCCCTAACCCCGCCCGCGCACCGTCTGCGTGGGCCCACCCCACCCCACCCCATGCAGATCGCCGTCTTCAGCGCCAAGGCGCACGACCGTCAGTTTCTCGACGCCGCCAACGCCCGCAGCGGGCATGTGCTGCACTACCTCGAATCACGCCTCGACCGTCACACCGCCACCCTCGCCTGCGGACGCACGGCCGTGAGTCTCTTTGTCAACGACCGGGCCGACGCCGCCTCGCTCACCGCCCTGGCCGATGTCGGGGTGCGCCTCGTCACGCTGCGCTGCGCCGGCTACAACCACGTCGATCTCGCCACCGCGCGCGCCCTCGGCCTCACCGTGACGCACGTGCCGGACTACTCGCCCCACGCCGTGGCCGAGCACACGGTCGCGCTGCTGCTCGCGCTGGTGCGCCGCATCCCCCACGCCTACTCGCGCGTGCGCGAGGGCAACTTCGCGATCGACGGGTTGCTCGGCTTTGACCTGCACGGCAAGACGGCCGCGCTCGTCGGCGCGGGCCGGATCGGCCTCGCGGTCGGCCGCATCCTTCGCGGCTTTGGCCTGCGCGTGCTCGCCTACGATCCCCGCCCCACCGAGGAAGCGCGCGCCGCGGGCCTTGAGTTTGGGCCGCTCGAGGCCGTGCTCGGCGCGGCCGACGTCGTGTCGCTGCACTGCCCGCTCCTGCCCAACACGCGCCACCTGATCAACCGCGCCACGCTCGGCTGGATGAAACGCGGCGCGATCCTGCTCAACACCTCGCGGGGAGGATTGCTCGACACGCGGGCGGTGGCCGAGGCGCTCGAGACCGGTCGTCTCGCCGCGCTCGGCCTCGACGTCTACGAGGACGAGGCCGCGATGTTTCACGAGGAGCTCTCGGGGCAGGCCGGCTGCGACGAATTGCTCGCGCGCCTGATCGCGCTGCCCAACGTGCTCGTGACCGGACACCAGGCTTTCTTCACGCGCGAGGCGATGGCCGTGATCGCCGCCGGGACGATGGCGGCGGTGGAGGCCTTTGCCGCGGGTCGCCCCTACCCGCACACGCTCACCGCGCCGGGAGCGAGTTCCGGGCGGGTGCCCCCGCCCGCGCCGCACGGCTCGGCGTCCGGTTTCCCGCTCGAGGCGGCTACGCGCGCCCCCCGCGAGGCGCTCGCCGGCAGATGACGCAGATGGGCACAGATGATCGGAGGACAGAGCCGAGGAGCCGAGAGGTCGAGGAGTCGAGGAGCCCAAAGGAGCGGGCACGCCCTCCGTGCCCGCCCAAGCCCATGGGCGAGACGCCCATGCCACGCCAGACCCCGGCTCGCGCTACGCGCGGGTGACGACCTTGGACCTTAGACTTTTAGACCTTCGACCTTCCGTCCTCCTCCGTGCTCTCCGTGTTCTCCGTGGTTAAACAAACCCGATCCCATGGGCGGGACGCCCATGCCACGTCCTAAACCGCAGCAAACGGCGGAGCTGTTTCGGCCGCGCCGCTTACTCGACCACGCGGGGCACGAGCACCATGTGGTCGCGCTGCGCGGGGGCGTTGCGCAGGGCCTCCTCGACAGCCAGGCCGGGACGCGGCTCGTCGGGCTGAAGCACGTTGAAAATCGGCGTCGCGTGCGCGGTGGGCTCCACGCCGTCGACGTTCACCTGCTTGAGCTGCTCCACGTAGCCGAGGATGTCGCCCAGCTGCGCGGCGAACTTCGCCTTCTCCTCGGGCGTGAGCGCGAGGCGCGAAAGCGTGGCGAGGTGGTCGATGTCGATGTGAACCGGGGAGGACATGGCGGGCGATGAAGGAAGCCGTCGAAAAGTCGAAGGCCTAAAGGTCAAAAGTCGAGTCCGGCCCGCCAAGGCGGGCAATCCTCGATCACCTCCTGCTCCGCAACGCGGAGCCGCTGTTGACCTGCGACCTTGGACTTTCGGACCTGCGACTTCTGATCGCAGATCAGAAATCCGCGATGCGCAGCAGGAGCGGTTTGCCGAGCGTGCACTTGAGCTTGGCGAGGCGGTTCACGCAGAGGCGGATGGCGGCTTCGCTGCACTCGTGGGTGGTGAGAAGGAGCGAGGCGGCGTCGGGCTTCTCGCTCGGACGCTGCACCAGGCTGGCGATGCTCACGCCGGCGTTGGCGGTGGAGCTGGCGATCTTGGCGAGCACGCCCGGCTGATCCTTCACGTCGAGGCGCAGGTAATGACGCGACCGCAGGGCGACGGGCGGCGTGAGCGCGAGCTTGGTGGCGGGCGCGGGCGGCAGCACGGCGGCGCCGCGCACGAGGAGCGAGGCGGCGTCGATGATGTCGCCGATCACGGCGCTCGCGGTGGGATCCTGACCGGCGCCGCGGCCGATGTAGGTCGTCTCGCCGACCACGTCGCCGGAGACCGAGATGCCGTTGTAGACCTCGTTGACGTTGGCGATGGCCTTGGTGAGCGGGAGCAGGGCCGGATACACGCCCACGGAGAGGGCGTTGCGCTCCAAGTCGCGCTCGATGACGGCGAGAAGTTTGATCGCGTAGCCGTTTTCACGGGCGAACGTGAGGTCGGCCTGGGTGAGCTGGGTGATGCCCTCGACGACCATCTTTTTGGTCGGCACCCAGGTGCCGTGGGCGAGAAAGGCGAGCACGGAGGCCTTGTGGGCGGTGTCCCAACCCTCGACGTCGAGCGACTCGTCGGCCTCGGCGTAGCCGAGCTCCTTGGCCTCCTTGAGGATGACCGGGTAAGCCAGCCCCTCGCGCTCCATGCGCGTGAGGATGTAGTTACAGGTGCCGTTGAGGATGCCGTAGATGCGGCGAAACTTGTTCGCGACGAGGCCCTCGCGCAGGGCCTTGATGATCGGGATGCCGCCGGCGACGGAGGCCTCGAAGAAGAACTGGCCGCCGTGCTTTTTGGCGGTGGCGAAGATCTCGGGACCGTGGGCGCAGAGAAGGGCCTTGTTGGCGGAGACGACGGTCTTGCCGCGCTTGAGGGCCTCGAGGGTGACCTTGCGGGCGACGCCGGTGCCGCCGATGAGTTCGCACACGATCTGGATGGTGGGATCGGTGGCGATGGAGAGCGGGTCGGTGGTGAGCTGCTCGGCCTTGAGGCGCACGGCGCGCTTTTTCTCGAGATCGCGAACGGAGGCGCGGGCGAGGACGAGTTTCGCGCCGAGACGGGCCTCGAGTTCGGTGCGCGCGCGATCGATGTGTTTCCACACGCCCTGCCCGACGGTGCCGAGCCCGCAGATGCCGATGTTGATGACGGAGACGCTCATGGATTTAGGACCTATGATTTATGATTTACGTTTGAGCGAGCTTTCCGGCTCAGGAACAGCCTCCGCGGGTTTTTTGGCGAACTTGTTTTCGGTGCCGTTGCAGAGACGGACGATGTTCGCGCGGTGGCGGGCGATCACGAAGACGCCGAGCACGGTGGCGAGGATCGCGAAGGCGGTCGGCGCGCCGAGCAACCAGGCGGCGGCGGGCAAGGCGATCGCCGCGACGATCGAGGCGAGCGAGACGTAGCGGGAGGCGAAGAAGGTGACGACCCACACGACGAGCGCGATAAGCGTCGGCAGCGGTAGGAGCACGATCAGGCCGCCCGCGGAGGTGGCGACGCCCTTGCCGCCCTTGAAACGCGTGAAGCAGCTGAAGCTGTGGCCGATCAGGGCGAAGACGAGGCCGGTGATGGCGGCGGCCGGGGCCATCGAGGCATCAAACACGATCACGACACTATCATCCACCTCGGCAGCGACCAGGTTACCAACGTGGAGTGTGAACCAAACCGGCCACCCCGCCGCCACCGCGCCCTTGAGCGCATCCAGGAAGAAGGCTAGGTCGCCGGCGCGTTTGCCTTTTTTGCCGAACATGCCGCCGAGCACGCGCTTCACGTTGGTCGCGCCCGGGTTCTTCGAGCCGTGCTCGAAGATATTCACGCCAAACTTGCGCGCGATCAGCCACCCGAAGGGCAGCGCGCCAAGGAAGTAGCCGGCGAGGGCGGCGAAAAGAAGCGGGAGGAGCATGGTGAGGTGTGTAGGGTCGTCGCTCGCGACGACCGCGACCGCGTGGGGATCCACACACGGCGGACGGCCGAAACGCGGGCGGGGCCCGAGCCACCCACGGCCCACCAAGGAGCGCCCAACAACTGCACG
>JAUVVA010000058.1 GCA_030604905.1 Verrucomicrobiota bacterium
AATCCCAGTCAACCCACCACGCGCGGAGCGCACTCCCCAAAAGACCGGGATGAGAACCGCAGGTTCGACGGAGGGCCGCGCAGCGGCCCGGAGAAGGGGCCGCGGCTTGCCGCGGAGGGCGTAGCCCCGGAGGCCGGCGAAGTCCGGCCGGAGCCAATCCCAGTCAACCCACCACGCGCGGAGCGCACTCCCCAAAAGCCGGGATGAGAACCGCAGGTTCGACGGAGGGCCGCGCAGCGGCCCGGAGAAGAGACTCTTTCGCGTGCGAAGCGGCCTTCTACTTGTTTCGCCACGCGCTGGGGGTGAGGCCGGTTTGTTTGCGAAACCAGCGCGCGAAGTAGTTGGGGTCCTCGAAGCCCGCCTTGCTCGCTGCGGCCGAGATATTGGGCAACTCGCGCAGCGCCGCCTGGGCCGCCTGGAGGCGTTCCTGATCGCGCAGACCGCGCAGGCCGAGCCCGTGTTCGCGTTTGAGGCGACGCGTGAGCGCGTCGCGCACGTAGCCGGTCTCGCGCGCGATCTCGGCGAGCGGTTTCTCCGTGCGCAGGCTTTCGCGCACGCGCACGACCAGCGGCGAGGGCGCGCTCAGCGGCGGGGCTTCGTCGGTGCGCGGTGGCTCGAGCAGGCGCGCCACCACGGCCAGCACCGCCGGGTAGTCCGACAGCGCGAGGCTGCCCTTGGTGGGCACGCGGGCGAGCAGGGCGTGGAGTTCGTTGAGCGATTGTTGCGGCAGGTGGCGGTGGAGCACACGGGTGCCGCCGCGGCGCTCATACTCGAGCACAAGGCAGAGCGGGCGGCTGTTGCCCGACATCGCAAACCCGTGGTCCACCCCGGGCGGGATGATGAACAAATCTCCCGCGCGCGCCTCGACCCGCCGCTCGCGCAGGATCTGCACCCCTTCGCCCGCGAGGTAGAGGATAAGCTGGTGGTAGGGGTGGTGATGGGCCGCGACCTCGGCCTCGCGATGGCGGTTGAGCTGCAACTTCCGCAGCACGAAGCCGAGGGCGTGAATCTCGATTTTTTGGACGAGCAGGGGACTCCAGGCGAGCATGGCGGGCGGGGAAAGCGGGTGGCGGCTGTGTGCTAGCAAGTGTCGGCATTGTTCTAACCGCAAGCCGGGGCTTCCGGTATGTTTGTAGCCGCGGCTTCCCCCACGCGGTCGCCGTCACCTCACCGTCCACCCCAACCTTTTCTCCACATGACCACGCACAAAGTCGGCATCATCATGAACGGCGTCACCGGACGCATGGGCACGAACCAGCACCTGCTGCGTTCGATCAAGGCCATCATCGATCAGGGAGGCGTTAAGCTCAACGACTCCGAGATCATCATGCCCGACCCGATCCTGGTCGGTCGCAGCGCGTCCAAGCTCGCCGCGCTCGCCATCCGCGCCGGTCTGCCGGAGGAGCGCATCACCACCAATCTCGACGCCGCCCTGGCCGATCCCGCCAACCAAATCTACTTCGACGCCTGCCTCACCGGTCAGCGCCCGGTCGGCGTGCGCAAGGCCATCGCCGCCAAGAAACACATCTACTGCGAAAAGCCCACCGCCACGACCTCCAAGGAGGCCCTCGCGCTCTACAACGAGGTCACCGCCGCCGGCCTCAAGAACGGCGTGGTGCAGGACAAGCTCTGGCTGCCCGGCCTGGTGAAGCTGAAGTGGCTCATGGACCAGGGCTTCTTCGGCAAGATCCTCTCCGTGCGCGGCGAGTTCGGCTACTGGGTCTTCACCGGCGAGCACGAGAAGCTGCAGCGCCCCTCCTGGAACTACCGCAAGGAGGAGGACGGCGGCATCATCGTGGACATGATCTGCCACTGGCAGTATGTGATCCAGAATCTCTTCGGTGACATCAAGAGCCTCACCTGCCTCGGCGCCACCCACATCCCCCAGCGTTGGGACGAGGCCGGCAAGCCCTACAAGTGCACCGCCGATGATGCCGCCTACGCCACCTTCGAGCTGAAGAACGGCGTGATCTGCCACTTCAACTCCTCCTGGGCGACGCGCGTCGACCGCGACGATCTGCTCACCCTGCACGTCGACGGCACGCACGGCACCGCCGTCGCCGGTCTCCGCGACTGCAAGGCCCAGTCGATCGCCGCCACCCCGCGCTGCATCTGGAATCCCGACATCGACAGCCCGATCAAGTATCGTGACGGCTGGACCCGCGTGCCCGACCAGGGCGTCTACGACAACGCCTTCAAGGTGCAGTGGGAACTCTTCCTCCGCCACGTGGTGAAGGACGAGCCCTTCCCCTGGAACCTCAAGGAAGGCGCCAAGGGCGTGCAACTCGCCGAGCTCGCGCTCGAAAGCTGGGCGCAGCGCAAGTGGGTGGACGTCGGCGCGATCTAAGCGCGACTCCGGCGGCTGGGCGCCTGATCCGGGGGCCGGTTTCCGACCCACGGGACAAGACGCCCCGGCCGCGTGTTTTCCTTTCCCAGCGCGCCGTGTGGTGCGGCGCTCAGGGGAAATTGCCCCAGTGGTGATTGAGCCGACGCGGTTATAAACCGCGTCGGCTTTTTCTTGTCCGGTTGGTTCCGCTTGCAAAGCGTGTCTCGTCGCACGTGTTACGCGGCGACTTCGACTCCATGCCTACCATATTCTATCTCCTTCTCCTCTTCGCGGGCCCGATGCTTTTCGGTCTCTACGCGCAGATGAAGATCCGCAGCGCCTACGCGAAAAACGTTCGCATCGCCTCGCGCGGAGGCATCACCGGGCGCGAGGCCGCCGAGGCCGTGATCCGCTCCGCCGGCATCCATGACGTGAAGATCGTCGAGGTGCCGGGCGAACTGACGGACCACTACAACCCGATGACCAAGACCCTGGCGCTCTCGGCCCACAACTACCGCGGCCACAGCCTGGCCGCGCTCGGGGTCGCCGCCCACGAGGCGGGTCACGCGATCCAGCACAAGGTCGGCTACAGCATGATGACCGTGCGCCAGACGCTCGTGCCCGTGACGCAGATCGCCGCCAGCATCTCCACCTACGCGATGATCGCTGGCATTTTGCTCATCGGTCACCTCGGCTACTCGCTGCTGGTGATGGCCGCGATCGCGCTCGCCGTGATCTGCCTCTTCCAGTTTGTGACGTTGCCGGTGGAGTTTGACGCCAGCCGCCGGGCGAAGCAGCAGCTCGTCGGCCTAGGCATCCTCGATCGTGACGAGATGGGCGGGGTCAACGAGACCCTCAACGCCGCCGCCCTGACCTACGTCGCGGCTTTCGTCGCCGCGCTCGGCTCCTTGATCCACATCCTGATCATCCTGTCCGGTCGGCGCAATTGAGCCGGGCGGTCGGGTGTGGCGGCGAGCCGCCACACCGGGCCGGGCGCTGGGAATGTTTCGAATGAAGCGGTAGCCGGTTTGTCGCGGCTCGGGCGTCGGGCCCGTGGGTTCGGCACAGGGGCGCCCCGCCCAATCCGCTTGCTTTAGCTCCTTGGGCCGGTTCGAGCCGGTCTGAGGAGCGCCCGCGTCTCGCGGGCTGGTTTCGGCGTCTCGCCGAGACCCCGTCGAAAAGCGCTGGGCGAGACGCCCAGCGCAGCACCGGGGACGGGTGCGCTCCCCGACCTCGGCAGGCGCGGCTCCGTCTAGATTGGCGGGCGACGCCGCTCTTCAAACCTTCACCTGAAACAGCTCCTCGTGGAGCTGGCCTTCGGCGACGCGGGTGACGCCGCCGGTCATGCGGATCGAGAAGTCCGGGGCGATCAGGATGCCGATACGGCCGCCGGGCATGTGCACGGTGATGTCGCGGTCGACCAGGCCGAGCTTGTGCGCCACGGCGGCGGCGGCGCTGGAGCTGCTGCCGGAGGCGAGGGTGTAGCCCGCGCCGCGCTCCCAGATCTCGATGCGGATGTTGGCGCGGTCGAGCACTTGCAGGAACTGGACGTTGGTCTTGCGCGGGAAGTTGGGGTGCGTCTCGAGGTGCGGGCCGTATTTGTGGGCGAGATCGGCCGAGAGCTCGGAGGGCTCGCTGAGCGGCAGCACGCAGTGGGGGTTGCCGATGGTGGCGGAGCAGTAGGTGAAGGTGCGGTCGAGCACGCTGATCTTCTCGTTGATCACCTCGCGCTCCGGGCCGACGTGCGGGATGCGGGTGCTGACGAAGCTCACCTGGCCCATCTCGACGGTGATGAGCGAGCCGCCCTCCTTGATCTCGGACTCCACGACGCCGCCGGGCGTCTCAATGGTGAAGACCGGATCGGTGCTGAGCTTGGCGTCCCAGAGGTAGCGCGAGAAGATGCGCAGGCCGTTGCCGGACTTTTCGGCCTCGGAGCCGTCGGGATTGAAGATGCGCAGGCCGAAGCGGGCCTTGGTGCTGGGGAGCGGGCCCCAGAGGATGCCGTCGGAGCCGACACCGAAGTTGCGGTGGCAGATCACGCGGATCTGCTCGACGCTCGGGGCGGACCAGCCGGGGAAGTCGGCCGGGTTCATCACGATGTAGTCGTTGCCGAGGGCGTGGTATTTGTGGAAGCGCATGGGTGGAAAAGAAGGCGTGCGAGGGCGAAAAGGAAAGGGCGCAGGTCTAGCAGCGCGCGGCGCGCCCGGAAGCCAAAAGCGGCGCAGGGCTCATCGCAGCGCGAGCCGGGGTAACGGTCCCGAGACAGCCCGCGGCTGATCAGGCCTCGCCGGTCTTGATGAAAAAATTCCGCCGCGAGGCGCTGCGGCCGCGGGTGGGGCGGCGGGTGGCGGGATCGCTGTAGCCTTTGCCGCCACGGTAGCTGGTGCGATTGGGATCGTTGGCGCACTCGATCTGGAAGCGCTGCATGCGGTCGAACACGTCGAGGAGCTGCGCCTTGTCCGGGTAGTCGTCGAGCGCGCCGCGTTCGAGGGCGAGCAGCGTCTCGTGCACGGCCTCGAGCGTGCTCAGGCAGCCCTCCTGCGGCTGTTGCTTGATGATGAAGCGGCTCGGCGCGGTGGGGGTGAACATGATCCGCGGCAGGGCCTGGAGCGTGGGCGAGAGGCGGAGCATCTTGCGCGCGCAGGCCCAGGTGGCGTCGAGGAGAAGCACGCAGAGGCGCTTCCCGGCGTAGTCGGAGGGAGCGAGTTCGCCGCGGGAGAGGTTGCGCGCGGCGGGTCCGGGGTAGAGCAGCACGCAGTGATTGGCGGGATCGCGCAGCAGGGCTTGGACGGGCTCGTGGTCGTCGAAGCCGACGCCGACCTGGATCTCGCTGTTGGGGAGGCAGAGGTGGGTGAGGCGGCCGGTGCCGGCCTTCTCCTCCTTGAACTCCTTCGGGTGCATCAGAAACACGAAGCGAGTGCGCGTGGGCATGGGGCGCAACGAGCCGCACCAGCACTGCGGCTGCGGCCAGAAACAACGGTAGCACATCACGCGCATCGGGGGCGGGGAGGGGTGAATGGCGGCGAGGAGCGCGACGCGGCTCAGGTGCCGTCGATCTCGCGCGAGACTTGCTTCGCGTAGCTGTCGGTCATGCCGGACACGAGGTCCATCAGCCGCGCGAGCCACCAGGCCTCGCCCTTGCCGGCGTGGGCGCGAAGGTAGTCCTCTTTCCAGCCGAGGGCGAGGCAGCGGCGCTCGATGAAGCTCGGCGTGGTTTTGTCGAAAACTCCGGCGGCGGCGAGCGAGCGCACCGCCGGCACGAAGGCGTCGAGTATCCGGCCGAGCGTGGCGGGCGCGCCGAGCTCGGTGGCGACTTTGGCGCGGTGGCTGAAGATGGAGTCGTAGTCGTCTTTTATCTTCCGCAGCGCGACCTGGATGTGGTCCGGAAAAAACGACTTCAGGTCCTGCTCGGGCGCGAGTTCGCCGTGCATGATGGCCTCGTAATGCTGCGCGAAGGCGGAGGAGGCGGCGTCCACCATGCAGCCGATCGCTTTGGCGCGCAGGGCCGAGAGCGGGCGGTCTTTTTCCTCGCCGATGATGCGGTTGAAAATCGCGCAGACATCGCGCGCCGGCAGGATGCCCATCTCCACGGCGTCCTCAAAATCGCCCACGCGGTAGCAGATGTCGTCGGCCGCCTCGGAGAGGTAGGAGAGCGGGTGGCGCGCGATGGTGCCGTCGGGCTTGCGCAGACCCGCCACGGCGACGAGGTCCTCGAAGATCGCCGCTTCGGTCGAGAAGCAGTTGTGCTTGTGCTTCACCGCCACGAGCGGATCGGCCGAGGTCCATGGGTATTTGATGAGCGCGCCGAGCGAGGCGTAGGTGAAATGAAAATACGGCTGCTCGGGCTGCTCCGGCGTGGAGACGAGGCGGAAGCTCTGGGCGTTGCCCTCAAAGTTTTTCCAGTCGAGCAGCAGGCCCGGCGGGATGTGCTTGAGCAGGGTGTCGGCGCGGCGCTGGGCCCAGTCCCGGATGGCGAATTCGCCCGCGTGCCCGAAGGGCGGGTTGCCGAGATCGTGCGCGAGGCAGGCGGCCTGCACGATGCAGCTCAGGTCCTCGCCGCCACGGTTGGACGGGAGCTCGTTTTTCTCGCGCAGCAGGCGGCCGACGGCGTAGGCGAGGGAGCGGCCGACGCTGGCGACCTCCATCGTGTGCGTGAGCCGGTTGTGCACATGCTCGATGGTGGCAAAGGGGTGGACCTGCGTCTTGCCGGCGAGGCGGCGGAAGGGCGCGGAAAACACCACCCGGTCGTAGTCCTTCTCGAATTCGGTGCGCGGACCGGGGCGGGCCGGCGCGGAGGCGTGGCGGCGGTCGGAGAGCAGTTTTTCCCAGTCGAGGCGGAAGCGCATGCGGTGCGGGCGACTCCACGGGCGGGGCGGGGGCGGGGCAAGCGCCGCTTTTGGATGGGCAAGGGGGCGGCGGCTCGGCAAGTGTCGGTTCCCCTTACCCACCATGAGCCTCTACATCGGCATCGATTCCGGCACCCAGTCCACCAAGGCGGTCGTCCTCGACCTCGCGGCCAAGAAGGTTATCGCCGAGGCGCGCGCCCCGCACTCGCTCATCCCCGGTCTGCCCGCCGGGCACATGGAGCAGCACCCGGCGGAGTGGGCCGGCGCACTCGAGCAGACCATCGCCGAGGTGGTGAAAAAGATCGGCCCGGCGCGCGCCGCCGAGATCCGCGGCATCGGCGTCTCGGGCCAGCAGCACGGCTTCGTGCCGCTCGACGAAAAGGGCCAGGTGATCCGCCCCGCCAAGCTATGGTGCGACACCTCCACCATCGAGGAGTGCGCGATCATCACCAAAAAGCTCGGCGGCGAAAAAGCCGCGCTGCGCCACACCGGCAGCCTCATCCTGCCCGGCTTTACCGCGCCGAAGATTCTCTGGCTGAAGCGCAAGGAGCCCAAGAACTACGCCCGCCTGCGCCACGTGCTGCTGCCGCACGATTTTCTCAATTTCCACCTCACCGGCGCCTATTTCATGGAGTATGGCGACGCGTCCGGCACCGCGCTGCTCGACGTGCGCAAGCGCAAGTGGTCGTCGGCCGCGATCAAGGCCATCGACCCGAAGCTCGCGGACTATTTGCCCAAGCTCTCGGAATCGCACGAATCGCCCGGCGTGGTGCGCCCCGAACTCGCGGCCAGGCTCGGCCTGCCGGAGGGCGTGGTCGTCTCGGCCGGCGGCGGCGACAACATGATGGGCGCCATCGGCACGGGCAACGTGAGCCCGGGCGTGATCAGCGCGAGCTTCGGCACCTCGGGCACGATCTACGCCTATGCCGACCAGCCCGTGGTCGATCCGGCGGGCGAGATCGCGGCCTTCTGCTCCTCGACCGGCGGCTGGCTGCCGTTGCTCTGCACGATGAACGTCACCACCGTGACCGAGCAGGTGCGCCAGCTCTTCGGCCAGGACCACGCCGGTCTGGCCGCCGCGGTGGGCTCCGTGCCGGCGGGCGCGGACGGTCTCGTGCTGCTGCCCTACCTCGCCGGCGAGCGCACGCCCAACGTGCCGGCCGGCTCGGGCGTGCTGCTCGGCTTGAGCAACAAGACCTTCAGCTCCGCCCACCTCGCCCGCGCCGCGATGGAAGGCGTGACCATGGGCATGAACTACGGCCTCCGCCGCCTCGAGGTGCTCGGAGTGAAGGCCAAGGAGATCCGCGTGACCGGCGGAGGCGCCAAGTCGCCGGTGTGGCGCCAGATCATGGCCGACATTTTCGGCGTGCCCGTGGTCGCGATGGTCGAGGACGAGGGCGCCGCGCTCGGCGGCGCCTTGCAGGCCGCCTGGTGCGTGGCGCTGCGCGAGGGCCGGAAGGCGAAGATCACCGACTTCACCAAGGGCGTGGTGGCGGTCGACGAGAAGACCCGCTGCAAGCCCGACAAGAAGGCCCACGCGCGTTACCAGAAACTCCAATCGCTGCAGGACAAGCTGAGCCTCGCCCTGCGCGAGGTCTTCGTCGCGCAGCGCGAGCTGGCCGGCTGAGGAGCCACGGAGAGCACGGAGCTCGGACACGGAGGACACGGAGCGCGGGTTGACCGCTTCGCGTGAGTCATGCGGGCCACGGCCGCGCCCCCCTGGGCCATCCGTGGCGTCGTGGCAAACTGCGGAGACCCTCCGGCGGCGGTCCCTTTTTTGCCTGTCGCCTTTGCCTCCCTACATCAGCGAAACCAGCGCGCCAGCGCCTCGGGCGGGAAGCCCGGGGCGTGCTCGGGCTCGCCGAGCTCGATCATGGTGATGTGGCGCTCGGCGCGCACGAGGCGGATGCGGGTCAGGCGCGCGCCTTCGCCTTCAAGCGTGAGTTCGCGGTAGTGGGCCGCCGAGCCTTCGCGCCGCGTAAAGTCGAGGGCCCAAAGGCCCTCGCGGCTCGCGGGCTTCTGCTCCTCGCCGCGGATTTCGTAGTCGCGCGAGAGCGTCGCCAGATCGAAGGCAAACAGCGCGTGCAGCAGGCGCACGCTCTCGGCCGCCTCGGCGGGCGGATTTTGCAGGCGGCCGTCGGCGTGGCGCAGCAGCAGGCCTTGGTCGTCGACGATCACGAGCGGCGCTCGGCTGCGCGTGTAGTCGAGGCTGAGCCCGTGGCCGCGCGCGAGCCGCACCGTGCCCTCGAGCACGAGCGGGCGGCGCCGCACCGGCGTCTCGCGCGTCTCGGTGAAGGGCGCGGTGAGCGCGGCGGGTGCCGCGAGCGCGTCGAGGCGCTCCCGCCAGGACTCCGGCGGCGCGGCGGGGTCAAGCGGCAGCGGCGCGGCCCAAAGCGGCCCGGCGGCGACGGCGATCAAGGCGAGGAGGACGCGGGGATGCATGGGGCGGCGGCGCGGATGCGGCGGCGGGCGGAGAGAACCCGGGGAAAGGTGAGCGCGAGGCGGGTCAGCAGGCGGGTGTGGAGCCAGACCATGCGGACGTTGTCGCGGAGGTAGTGGAAATGGGATACGCCGCCGTCGGCTTTGGCGATGTAGCGGCAGGGGGCGGGGAGGTTGAGCGGCGGCACGCCGGCCCAGAAGAGGCGGACGGCGAGCTCGGGATCGAAATCGTAGCGGCGGGCGGAGCGGATGGAGGCGAGGATGGCGTGGGAGGGTTTTATCGGATAGACCCGAAAACCGAACAAAGGATCGGCGATATCGCGACCGAGGCACTCGAGGTGCACCAGGCCGACGCTGAGCTGGCGCCCGTAGAGGCGCTCCAGCGGGACCTCGGGGCCGAAGACGGGCCGGCCAAGCACGAGCGCCTCGGGCCGTTCGGCCGAGGCCGCCATGAAGGGCCGGATGTGGTCGATCGGGTGCTGGCCATCGGCGTCAAGCACGAGCGCGTGGGTGAAGGCTTCCGCGAGCGCGGCGGCGAAGCCGTGCAGCACAGCGGCGCCCTTGCCGGAGTTTTGCGCGAGACGCAGGACGCGCAGGCGGGCCGGGCCTTCTTTGGCGGCGAGGGCGTCGAGGGGTGCGTCGGAACCGTCGGTCGAGCCATCGACCACGACCCAGACCGGCGACCAGACGGCGAGCGCCTCGCGCACGGTGCGGAGGAGGCGCGGGCCGGTGTTGTAGGTCGGGATGAGGACGAGGTGGGTGGCGGAGGGCGTCACGGGTTGCGGGGCGCGGGCAAGGGGCCGGTGAGGCGGCGTGGGGCGGCGGGGCTCGGCGAGGCCTTGGCGGGAAGGGTCTCGGAGGGATCGGCCGGCGAGGCGGCGCGGAGGCGGGCGTCGACGAGCTCCGCCAGCTCGGCGGTGGAGAGCGGGGTGTCGGCGGGGATGAGCTCGCCGAGGGTGAACTCGAAGCGGCCGGGCAGGGGCGGCAGTTTCCACCATGGGTGGCCCTTGCGCGCCATGAGCGGGCTGGAGCGCACGTGGACGAGCTGGATGGGCGCGCCGGCGCGGCGGGCGATGAGCGCGAAGCCGCGGCGGAGGGGATTGAGCTCGGCGCCGGGCACGGTGCGGGTGCCCTCGGGGAAGATGAGGAGCGAGCAGCCGGAGGCGACGCGCGCGGCGGCGGCGCGGATGCCGTCGACGCCGGCGTCGCCGCGCACGTAGCCGCAGAGGAGGGCGGCGGGGCCGATGGCGGGGTTGCGCAGGAGGGCGGGCTTAAAAATGCAGACGGTGTCGGGCAGGCGGGCGAGGAGGAAGGGCGCGTCGACCAGCGAGGGGTGGTTGGCCACGTAGACCGCGGCGCGCGGCAGGCGCGCGGGGTCGAAGCCGTGGTAGGTGATCTGCACGACGCGCGAGGCGTGCAGCCAGCGCGTCCAGAGGTCGAGGATGCCGGTGGTGAGGGCGCGGGCGCGCGGCCCGTGGTCCTCGCGGCGGGGGAAGAGCAGGGCGGGGGCGCAGGCGAGGTTGAGCACGAGGCCGCCGAGCCCGAAGAAGAGCCAGGAGACGTAGTAGGCCACAGGCAGCCACACGCGTTGGAAGAGGACGCGCATCATCGGGCGGCGGGCGCGGCGGCGGCGCGCGCTTTCAGATTGGCGATCTGGGCTTTGGGATCGGCCGCGGGCTCGGCGGGGCCGGCGGGCGCCTCGGGGTTGAGCGGGAGGTAGTTGAACCACCAATACGGATTCTGGCGGAGCAGGCGCTCGACGAGGTCGAGAAAGCCCTGGAAGTGGGCGCGGGCGGAGTCGAGATTGGCGGCGCGCGAGGCGGCGGGGTCGGGCGCCCAGCGCGGGGTGCTGTGGACCACGGTTTCGCCGGGAGTGGCGCCGGGCACTCCGACGCAGAGGAAGACGGGGCGCCCGAAGATGATCGCGAGGTGGTAGAGCGTGAAGGGGAAGAGGCGGCGCGCGCCGAGGAAGCGGAAGGGCTCGGTCTTGGAGCTGAACTCGAGGCGGTCGCACTTCATGGCGAGGCAGCCGCCGGCGGCCACGGCCTCCTTGAGCGCGAAGAGGAGGTTTTCGCCCTCGTTGACCCAGATGAAGGAGATCCACTGGCCGAAGGTGCGGCCGAGCTGCTCGACGTCGTGGGAGTTGCCGACGCGCAGGCGCACCATGCTCACGCGTCGCTCGCGTTTGCCGCCGTAGAGGAAGCCGATGAGGTCGGAGTGGGAGAAGTGGAAGGTGCCGAGGAGGGCGTCCTCGGGCTCCTCGATGAAACGGACAAAATCCTCGCAGCCCGGCGCCATCACGGCGCGGTGCGGGCGGCCCTCGGCGAGGCGGAGCTTGAGGAGAAGCGTCTCGGAAAACTCGAAGAAGTGCCGGAAAATCTCGCGCAGGCGCGGCTCGCGGCCGAGCACGACGCGCAGGTAGTCGCGCGAGTGGCGGCGGCGCTCGGGCAGGAGCGCGAGCGACACCCAGGTGCCGGCGGCGCGGAGCGGCCGGTAGACGGGCTCGGGCAGGACGCGATCAGCCAGGCGGATGAAGCGGAAGCCCCAGCTCGGGCCGGGGTTGCGCGGGGGCGGCGCGGCGGGCTTGGGCGCGGGCGTGCTCATGAGGACCAGCGGAGGACGAGGCGGCGGCCGGGCGCCACGAGGCCGTCGAAGGGGCGGCGCTCGCGCAGGTGATCGAAGAAGACGGGGAGAGGGAGCGGTGCGAACGAGGGCGCGGAAGCGGGAGCGGGAGAGGCGGACGGAGCGGTATCGGAGTTTTCGATACGGAGGGAGCCGAGCGCGCCGGCGGACTCGGTGGAGAGGGCGAGGGCGAAGGCGAAGCTGCGGTCGCTGGCGCGGCCTTGTTCGAGGAGCCAGCCGCCGCGCTCCTCGCCGCCGCAGAGGAGGGCGCGGGGCGTGTCGGCGAGCAGGGCGACGAGCAGAGCCTGCGCGACGAGCTCGGGGCCGCCGGTCACGGGGAAAAAGCGGCGCAGGGCCTGCTGGCGCTGGATGAGATTTTGTTGGACCGAGCTGGGGTGGATCGAGGTCTGGAAGAGGGTGGGGCTGGGGGCGGGGAAGCTGTCGAGGTAGGCCTCGAGCGCGCGCGTCTCGGCGTAGGTGGAGGCGTAGACGAGGGTGTCGTCCTCGGTGGGCGCGAGCGGGCGGAGGGCGGCGCCGAGGGCGATGCCGAGCTGGGTCATGCGCCGGGTGGCGCCGGGGGGGAAGAGCGACTTGAGGCGCTCGCGGGTCTCGGCGGGCGTCTCGGCGGCGGCGTCCTCCAGGTGCAGGGCGGTGATCCAGCGTTCAAGCATGGTGGACGAGGAAGGCGGCGTGGGCGCCGCCGAAAGCGTTGCTGGTGCAGACGACGGCGTCGTAGGCGTCGAGGGAGAAGGGCTCGAAGGCCACCTGCGGGGTGAAGGCGGGGGCGGCGGCGCCGACGGTGCCGGGGGCGCGACCGGCGCGGAGGGCGGCGATGACGAGCGCGAGTTCGACGAGGCCGCAGCTGCCGAGGGTGTGGCCGAGGGCGCCTTTCCAGGAGACGAGCGGGGCCTCGGGGAAGTGTTGGGCGAGGGTCTGTGCCTCGAGCCGGCCGGCCTCGAGGGTGCCGGTGCCGTGGCCTTTGAGCCAGATGCGGCGGCCGGCGGCGAGGGCGGGCAGGGGGGAGAGGCAGGCCGCGAAGCCGGCGCCGTCGGCGCGGTTGGCGGTGAAGTGGTGCATCTCGTTGTGCAGGGTCTGGCCGCCGAGGGCGAAGTCGCCGCGGTCGAGCGTGAGGACGGCGAAGGCCGCGCCGTCGCCGAGCCCGATGGAGCCGGAGGCGCGGTCCTGGTAGGGCGCGGGAAAGTCGGCGTTGAGGATTTTGAGCGCGTGGAAGCCGCCCGCCACGAAGGCGCTGATAAAGTCGAAGGAGAAGACGAGGGCGGAGTCGGCGAGGCCGGCGGCGAGCACGCGCGAGGCCTGGAGGAGGCCGAGGTGGGCGGAGACGCAGGCGTGGGAAAAGATCGTGATGTCCGGGCCCCAGCCGAGGGCGGCGGCGACTTGGTGGACGCACTCGGCGGGCGTGCCGTAGTCGAGGTGGCCGGGCGCGCCGGCGGCGGCGCGGTAGGCGTGGAGGTGGCTGACGCCGAAGTTGCTGCCGGTGACGAATACGGGGTGGCGCGGGGAGCCCCAGGGGGCCGAGGCGGGGATGCGGGCGGCGAGGGCGCGCAGGAAGGGGAGCCAGGAGGGGGGCAGGGTCTCGTCGTAGGCGCGGCCTTCGCAGAGGGCGATGGGCACCAGGTCGCCGCCGGCGGCGCCGTGGACGTGGCGGGGGGCGAGGGCGCGGCGGCCCGCGAGGAGCGCGGCGAGGCTGGCGGTCTCGTCGCCGAAGGCGGTGAGGCAGCCGGAGGCGGCGACGCGGATCGGCGGGAGGGCGGACATCCGAGGGGGCGAAAGGGCGGCGGGTGGCCGGGGGCGGAGAAGCGGTCGGCGAGGGCTCAGGCCGCCGCGGGCAGGCGGGCCGGGTCGGCGTGGGCGCGCAGGTAGGTGGCGAGGGCGGCGACGCTGGCGAGGGCGGAGCGGGATTCCTCGCTGCTGGCGATCTTGAGGCCGAATTCTTTCTCGAGCTTCACGACGAGTTCGAGGGCGTCGATGGAGTCGAGGCTGAGGCCGCCGCCGACGAGCGGCTCGTGGTCGGGGATATCGGCGGGCTGGATGTCCTCGAGGCGAAGGGTTTCGACGATCAGAACTTTTAGTTTCTCGTGCAGCGGGTCGCTCATGCGCCGAGGGTGGGGAAGGGGGCGGGCTCTTGGCTAGAAAAAGGTTGCGGAGCCCCTGTGCCCTTTCCCGCAGCGCTGCATCGGGTAACGCCCGGGGGAGGCGCCTGCAAAACGACCCCGCGTCCTCGCATCGGGCGGCGGCCGCTGACGGCGAGATTGTCACCAGATTGGTGACAATTTCCGGAGCGACCAAGGGGCTTCAGGGCGCGCGTGGTCGTCGGACGGCGCCGGCTCGGACAGCGCAATTGTCACCAGATTGGTGACAATTGGAGTGGAAGCTTTGGATCGTGTGCTCGGCTTTCGGGCGAGTGCCCGCGAGTGCCGGTTGAAAAATGGCGCGTCGCGCGCGCGGTGGTCGCCATGCGGAATGTCACCAGATTGGTGACAGTTTTGCGAGTGGGGGCGGGGACTTCGGACGGCGCTTAGGCGCGGGACGGCGGCGGCGGCTGACGGCGCCATTGTCACCAGATTGGTGACAATCTTCGGGTTGGCGCGGGAACTTCGAGGTGACGCGGGCGTCGGACGGCGACTCGCGGTTAGCGAAACTGTCACCCAATGGGTGACAATCGGCGTGGTGGTTTTGAATCGTGTGCTCGGCTTTCGGCTGCGCCCACCCGAGCGCCGGGGAAGGGGTGGGGGCGGGCGCGGTGGTCGGTATGCGGAATGTCACCAGATTGGTGACAGTTTCCGGTGGGGGCGGGGACTTCGGACGGCGCTGAGGCGTCGGACGGCGGCGGCGGACGGCGCCATTGTCACCAGATTGGTGACAATCTCCGGGGCGGCACGGGGACTTGGGACAGCGCGTAGGGGCGGCTACTTCTCCAAAACGTCGGCTATGGGGCGGGTGGCGTCGAAGCGGCGGCAAACGATGAAGATCGCCGAGAGGATGGGAATGCCGAGCAGGGCGCCGGGTATGCCCCACATCCAGCCCCAGAAGACCATCGAGAGGAAAAGCAGGAGCGGCGAGAGGCGGAGCACGCGGCCCTCAAGGCGGGGGTCGAGCAGATTGCCGATCGTAAACTGAATCACGGTGAGGCCGGCGAGCGTGGTGAGGAAGAGGCTCGCATCTCCGGTGATACCGGCGAACAGCGTCGGCGGGATCACGGCGACGATGCTCCCCAAGGTCGGGATGTAGTTGAGCAGAAACGACAGCACTCCCCAGACCAGCGGAAACTCGAGCCCGATGAGCCAGGTGAAGAGCCAGACCAGCACACCCGTGGTGGCGCTGATGAGGGTGCGCAGCATCATATAGCGCTGAAGCTTGCTCGCGATCTCCGAGCAGATGTCCCGCACGGTGATGCCGGCCGGCGAAGGCAGGCGCCGTTCGAGCTTCTCGGTGAAGCGGTGGATCTCGATCAGTCCAAGGATGGTAAAGGTGATGAGAAGCGCGAGCTGGCCGACGAGGCCGTAGGCGAAGGCAAGGACCTTGCCGGCGAAGTCCATGAGGCCCGAGGGATCGCTGTTGTTGTTTCCTCCGCCATTGCCGGAGGAGGACGAGGCGGTGGACTCGCCGGGGGCTCCCGCCGGCGGAGCGCCGGCAGCACCTGGACTCGTGTCTAAGGCGCCGCCGCCACCGGACGCTTGGGACGGGTCGGGCTCGTCGGACGCGGGCGCCGCCTCGGGTTCGTCGTCCAAATCGAGGGCGGCCTTGCGGCGTTGGACGGCCATCCAGCGTTTGGCCTCCTGGTGAAGCTCGGAGAAACGTTCCCGATAGTCCGGGGCTTTTTCCGCGACGTTGCGCGCGCAGGCATAGATGAGCCCGGCGAAGATGCCGACGACGACCAAAACGGACAAAAGCGTAAAAACGTAAGCGAGCGGGCGCGGAAACCGCCACTTCTCGAGCCGACATTGCAGGGGCCAGGCGAGCGCGATGGTGAAGAGCGCGAGCGCAAGCGGAACGAAGACGGCGCTGACCAGACGAAGCAGGATGAGGACGACGACGCAGAGAAACACCACCCAACCAATGCGGACGGTGCGGGAGGTGGGGACGTCCATGCGGCCAAGAAAAACGCCGGTGCCGCGGCGGCAAACGGAGCAGGCGCCGGGGCGACCGGAATCAGGACTCGGGGAAAGAGGAGGACGCGCCGAAGTCGCGGGCTCCGCCGCGCGCTCGCTCAGCCCGCGGCGAGGCGGGTGTGGAGGTGGGTGCGCAGATCGTTCACGGTGGAGATACCGCGCAGATCGGTGGTGCTGAGCTCCACGCCGAAAAGATCTTCCACCAAGAGGGCGAGTTCGGCGAGCAGCAGGGAATCGTAGCCGAGGTCGGCGCCGAGACGAGATTCGCCGGACAGGGAGTCGGGGGCCTGGCCGGCGGGGACGCGATTGGGCCGGTGGTGCTCGAGCAAGGCACAGAGCGCGAGGTCGAGGGCGGCGGCGTCGCGCCGGGCGGACCAGTGGGCGTGGGCGTCGCGAGCCGAGGGGGAGAGCGAGGAGAGGGTATCGGGGCTGTGGCTCATAGGGCGGCGGGGCTGGGGGCTGGGCTCGGCTTGGGGGCGGCGAGAGGTGCGGGTGGATGCTCGACGTGCCGCGGAACCGCGCGGCGTGAGGAGGGGGCGGGACGAAGGGCCGTCTCCGGCATCGGGTCGGCCTGGAACCAGGTGCGCCAACCCTCGAAGAGCTCGAGGCGGGCGTAGGAGCCGATGGCCACGAGCAGGCGAAGGGGGAGGGTCCAAGTAAGCTCGTAGCTGCGGAAGGAGTAGCTGTGCGCGTGGTTTTGCGCGCCCCAGACGCCGCGGGCGATGCGGGCGCGGCCGATGGCGGCGAGGCGGCGGTTGTAGAAGGCGATGAAGCGCGCGAAGGGGCCGGCGCCGGGATTGGAAAAGGGCGGGGTCTCGAGGGCGGGAGAACCCTGCATGAAGGCGAGGCGCACGACGCCGAAGTAGTAGAAGCCAAGGTCGAGCCGGAAGGCCAGGGTCATGAGGCGGTGGTCGCCCATGTAGTAGTATTTATCCCGATACACGGCGTCGAACCAGCGGTCGTAGCTCAGCGAGAAAAGGGTGTTGTGGCGGGCGACCCGCGAGGCGACGGGCTGGCCGCGCTGGCAGGCGTCGATGAGGGCGGCGGTGGCGCCGGCGGTGTAGGAGATCCAGTCCATGCCGGGCGAGTAGAAGGGGTCGATGAAGGCGGCGGCGTCGCCGACGAGCGCGAAGCCGTCGCCGGCGAAGGTGCTGGAGCGGTAGGCGAGGTTGCGGCGGAAATGCACGTCGCCGCGCTGCCAGGCGGCATCGGCCAGGAGTTCGCGCCCGGCGGGGTGGGTGAGGAGCAGGGCGCGCAGGCGCTCGCCGAGGTGTTCGCCCTCGGGGAGCTCGACGAGGCGCTGATCGTAGACGACGCCGACGCTGACGTCGCCGCCCTTGAGCGGGATGACCCAGGCCCACCAGCCGAGGCCCACGAGGTGGTTGGTGGCGACGTGGCGGAGCGCCTTGGTGCGGCGGGCGTAGCCGGGGAACTTGTCGGCGAGTTCGCGGGAGTCCCAGTTTTTGACGCCGCTCCAGCGCGTCCAGACGGCGGCGGTGGGGTGGGCGGTGTTGGGTTGCAACCAGCCCTCGCGGCGGGCGAGCAGCGCGGCGAAGCCGGAGGCGTCGACAATCCAGCGGGCGCGGAGGGTGGTGGTCTGGGGCGTCGCGGGTGCGACGCCCGTCCCCTGATCCGAGCCCACGGGCGGGACGCCCGTGCCACGCTCGAGTTCGAGGGTTTGCAGGCCGCCGGAGGCGAGGGTGATGGAGCGGACTTTGGCCGGGCGCAGAAGCATGGCCCCGGCGGCGACGGCGCGGGAGAGCACTTCCTCGTCGAGGGTGGCGCGATCTACTTGGTAGCCGGGGAAGCGGACGTTGTAGCCGGGGCCGGTCTCGGAGCAGCCGGCGAGGGTCTTGACCTTCTGGTTGTGGAACCAGAAGCGCAGGCCCTGCTTGGGCAGGTGTTTCTCCAGGAGGTGGCCGGCGAGGTCGAGCTGGCGGGCGAGGAACCAGGCGCTCACCTCGACGGTGGATTCGCCGACGCGGCGTTTGAAGGCGGCGTCGCGTTCGACGATGAGCACGCGCAGGCGGGGGTTGCGGCGAAGGAGGAGGCAGGCCGTGGAGGCGCCGGAGAGCGCGCCGCCGACGATGATGACATCCCAGGGAGCGGACTCGGGGCGGGCGGCGGAGGCGGGCGATTCGGCGGAGGGCGACGGCACGGCGGGAAAAGGTTAGGAGCTTGGAGGGGGCGCGGGCATCGGGGCGGCTTCTGCGAGCTTGTAAGGGAATGGGGCGCGGGCGAGCTTCGCGGCACTCAAATTTTTCATGGGCCAAGCTCTGCGCAACATCGGGATCGTGTCGGGGGTGACGATGGTCTCGCGCGTGCTCGGGCTGGTGCGCGAGATGGTGATCGCGGCGATCTTCGGCGCGAGCGCGCTGGCCTCGGCCTTCGTCACGGCCTTCACGATGCCGAACTTGTTTCGCCGCCTGCTTGGCGAGGGGGCGCTCACGGCGGCCTTCGTGCCGACCTTGCAGGAGGAGACGAAGCGGCGCGGCTACACCGGGGCCCTGGCCTTGGTGAACGAGGTGGCGACCTGGGTGGGCGTGACGACGCTCGCGCTGGCCGGCACGGCGATGGCCCTGCTCTCCGCGCAGGGCTGGTGGGGCGCGGGCCTCGAGGCGGCGGGCGTGGAGGCGGACACGGTGGAGCGCTGGCGCCTCGGGGCGCGCTTCGCCGTAGTGCTTTTTCCTTACATGACGATGGTCTGCCTGGCCGCGGTCTTCAGCGCGGCGCTGCAGACGCGGGACCGCTTCCTCGAGCCGGCGCTCAACCCGGTGTGGCTCAACCTGGCGATGATCGGGCTCCTGCTCGTCGGCGTGCGGGCGGCGGGGGTGGACGGCGAGGCGCGCATGTATTGGCTGTGCGCGGGGGTGCTGGTCGGCGGGGCGATGCAGATGATCGTGCCGGGCCTGGCCCTGATGCGCCTCGGCTGGCGGCCGCGCTGGGCGCCGGCGCGCAGCGAGGGGGTGCGGCAGATCGCGAAGCTGATGGTGCCGACGCTCTTCGGCTCGGCGATCTATCTGGTCAACACCACGCTCTCGCGCCTGCTCGGGCTGTCGCTCGACGACGCGGCGGCGACGCTGCTCAACCTCTCCACCCGCGTCATGGAGCTGCCCATCGGGGTCTTCGCGCTGGCGGTCTCGACGGTGGTCTTCCCCTTGATCGCGAAGCACGCGGCGGAGGGGCGGCAAGACCTCTTGGCCGCCGATTATCGGCGCGGGATGCGGCTCATCCTGCTGGTCAACGTGCCGGCCGCGGTGGGTTTGATCGTGCTGGCGAAGCCGTTCACGCGGGTGCTCTTCGAGCGCGGGGCGTTCACCCCCGAGCACACGGCGATGATGGCGCCGGTGCTGGCGGCGAGCGTGATCGCGTTGCCCTTTCTGGCCTTTGTGAGTCTCGCATTGCGGGCCTTCTACGCGCGCAAGGACACGCGCACGCCGGTGCGCGCGGCGTGGTGGAGTTTCCTGACCAACATGGCGCTCAGCCTGGCGCTGATGGGCTGGCTGGGCGCGCCCGGCCTGGCGCTGGGCGCGACGGGCGCGGTGGTGGTGCAGGCGGCGTATCTGCAGACCCACCTCGCGCGCGAGCATGAGGGGCTGGCCTTTCGGCATCTGGTGGGGCACCTGGCGAAGGTGTGCGCCGCCAGCGCCGTGATGGCGCTCGCGGTGCTCGCCGCGGGCTGGGCCTGGCGGACGGTGCTGGGCACGGGCGGCGGACGCGAGGCGGCGGGACTCTTCGTGTTGATCGCGCTCGGCGCGGCGGTGTTTTTCGCGGCGGCCTGGGCCTTCCGCGTCGAGGGCCGGGAGGAGGTGCTGGGGATGATCCGGCGCCGGCTGGGCGGGCGGCGGGGCAGGGTGGCTTGACCGGATGCGGCCGGGCGGCGGGCGAAGGTCGGGCCAGGGGCGGGCGCCCCTCCGATGGCGGTTGCCTTTGGTCCCGAGACGGGGCAGGCTGCCCGGGTCGAAGAGAGCGTTGGTTCACAAACCCTTAACCCCTGCTTTTGCCATGAAAACGCTGTTGGTATCGGTGGATTTCTCGCCCTCGACCCGTGTCGTGATTGAGACCGTGGTCGAACTGGCCAAGACCTCTGGCGCGGAGGTGCTGTTGCACCACAGTTTGCTGCCCCCGGTGGTGTCGACCGAGTATGGGGTCGGCCTGGAGATGATGCAGCAGACGATCGCGGTCGCGGAGAAGACGGCGCGACACCAGCTCGAACACATCGAGAACGAGTTGACCGCGCGAGGCGTGAGGTCGCGGACCCTGCTCACGCACGGCGCGGCGGCTTCGCAGATCCTCGGCGCCGCGTCCAAGCACAAGGCGGACCTGATCGTGCTGGGCTCGCATGGACACACGGCCTTCTACGATCTGATCGTGGGCAGCACGACCAACGCCGTGCTCCGCAAGGCGGAGTGCCCGGTGATGGTGGTGCCGAGCGCGATGACGAGGAAGAAGGGCGCGGCGAAAGGAAAACGCGCCAAGCGTTGAAGCGGGTGCCCCCTCTCCAGAGGGGGGGGGCAAATCACGCGCCGCTCTTCAGCAGGAAACGGAGAGCGGCGAAGTAGCCCTCGAGTCCGAGGCCGGTGATCACGGCGAGGCAGACGGGGGCGGTGAGGGATTTGTGGCGAAACTCCTCACGTTTGTAGATATTGGAGATGTGCACCTCGACGGCGCGGAGGCCGCTGCCGGCGAGGGCGTCGCGCAGGGCCACGCTCGTGTGGGTGAGGGCGGCGCCGTTGATCACCACGCCGTCGACGCCGGCCTCGGCGAGCGCGGAGATTTTGTCCACCAGTTCGCCTTCGTGGTTGCTTTGGAAAAACTCCAGCCTGGCAACCGCGCCAAACTCCGCGCGCAGCTGAGACTCGAGGTCGGCAAGGGTGGCGCTGCCGTAGATGTGCGGCTCGCGTTTGCCGAGGCGGTCGAGATTGGGGCCGTTGAGGATGGCGAAGGTTTTCATGCGGAAAGCGGGCGAGGCGCGGGCCACGCGTGGAGGAGTTTCCAACACGGGGAGGGCGCCGGGAGCGAAGGAAAAACGCGCGGGGCGAAGATTCGGCGCCGGGGCAGGGCTCAGGCGCCGGGCGGGCGCGGCTCGGCGCTGGGTTTGCGGTAGAAGAGGTATTGGGCGAGGAAGGATACGCCGGAGAGGCTGGCGAGGGTGCGCACGTTGCCCATCGCGCCGACGACCTGGGTGAGCGGCGAGGCGGCGGGCTCGCGGATGCGCAGGAGCAGCCAGGCGACGAAAAGGGCGAGCAGGGGCTGGGCGACAAAGGCCGCGTGGTAGACGGAGAGCGGGTCGTGCCGCGCGAGGAAGAACTTGAGGATGTAGCCGCCGAGGACCGGGGCGACGGCCGCGAAGAGCGAGGTGACGGCGAGGTTCATGCCGAGGGCCAGGTTGCGCGCCGGAACGGGGAGGAGCTTGAGCAGGAGCGTGAACTGGCCGAGGAAGAAGCCGGCGTTGGTGAGGCCGCCCCAGAACCACATCACGTAGAGCCAGTGGGCATTCTCCGGGGTGAGAAAACACCAGCCAAGGTTTTGCGCCTGCCAAAGACCGAGCGAGACGGCCATCACGCCCTTGTTGCCGTAGCGGTCGAGCAGGGCGCCCCAGGCCGGCATGGAAAGCGCCGCGCCGAGCGCGCCGCAGACCGAGAGCACGCCGACCGTGAAGGCGGAGAGCTGCAATTGGTCGAACATGAAGACGTGGTAGAAGGGGCCGAAGAGGTTGGCGGCGAAAGACCAGGCGGCGCCGAAGACGATGAAGCGCAGGAAGGGGCGCGTCTGCCGCAGCGTGACCATCTGGGCCGACCAAGTGGCGGTGCGCGAGGGCGGCTTGGCCGTGCCCTCGGTCGGCATGCGCGCCTGCCAGAGCAGGGAGAGCACGCGGAGGGAGACCGCGAGCGCGATCACCAGCTGAAAGGCGAGGCGGGAGTAGTCCCAGGTGGCCAGCACCCAGCCGGCGAGCAGCAGGAAGGCGAGCGTGGAGACCTGCAGGAGGCGGTTACGGTAGCCGAAATACTTGCCGCGGAGGCGCGCCGGCACCCATTCCTGCACCCAGGCGCTCCAGGAGACGCCGGTGATCGAGGAACAAAAGCTCGAGACAAAGAACCAGGAGCCGATCCAGATGCCCGCGGCCACCGGATCGTCGGCCGGCAGGAACCCGAGCATGACCGAGAAGGCGACCCAGGAGAGGGCGTGGAGCCAGCCGGCGGCGAGGCTGATTTGTTTGGCCGGGAAAAAACGCGCGAGCAGCGGCGAGACGAAGACCTGGAGGAAGTTGCAGGCGAAGGGCAGGGCGCTGATCAGGCCGATGGTCTGGGTGGGAAGTTGAAGCACCCGGGTGAAGAGCGCGGCGAGCACGACGTTGACCGGCAGCGTCATGAGCACGATGGGCATCGCGACCAGACCTTCGGTGGTGCAGAGGCGCAGGCTGCGAATGAGCGAATACTTGCGCAGCGCGGCGTCGGCGCGGCGTTCGGCGTCGGAGATCGGCACCGGGGCGGGCGGAGCCCCATGGGGGCCGGGCGTCGGGAGCGGAGTTGCGTTCAAGGAGAAGGAGTCCGACATGTTGGGAAAATGCGGAGCGTGGTGGAAGCGAAAGCGTGGGAGAGTGGCGATACGCCGTGGCTGGCGCGGGATCTGTTGGGTTGTTACCTGGTCTTGCGCCGGCCGGACGGCAGTTTGCGCGCGGCTCGCATCACCGAGACCGAGGCTTACCACGGGCCGGAGGACCTCGCCTGCCACGCCAGCCGTGGGCGGACGGCGCGCACCGCGGTGATGTTTGGCCCGGCCGGGCGCTGGTATGTCTACCTCTGCTACGGCGTTCACGAGATGTTAAATCTGGTCACCGGTCCGGAGGGCTGGCCCGCCGCCGTCCTCATCCGCGGAGTCGAGGGGCTGAGCGGTCCGGGGCGTGTGACGCGGGCCTTCGGGATCGGGCGGGCGCTCAACGGCCTGCCCGCCGGGCCCGGCTCGGGGCTGTGGATCGAGCGGGACGAGGCGGACGAGCCCGTCCTGCCCCATGAGGTGCTGGCCGGCCCCCGGGTGGGCGTGGACTATGCGGGCCCCGACTGGGCGTCCCGGCCCTGGCGATTCCGCTGGATGCGCCATTGGATGGCGCCGGGGAACCGGATCTCCGCGAGCGCGCTTCCGCCGTCGGTGGAGGCGGCATTCCGGACCGGAGCGGGCGGGTCCCGCCCGGCTTCCCGGCGAACGCCCCCACGCGCCACTTGACCTCCGCGCCACGCTGCCGGACGCTCCCCGGTTTCTTTTCCCACGCCATGTCCTTGAACGCCTCGCCTCTGTCCGTCCTCGATCCCGAGATTTTCGCCGCCATCCGCGCCGAGCGCTCCCGCCAGGAGAGCCACATCGAGCTCATCGCCTCGGAAAACTTCACCTACCCGGCGGTGATGGAGGCGCAAGGAAGCGTGCTGACCAACAAGTATGCGGAGGGTTACCCGGGCAAGCGCTGGTATGGCGGCTGCGAGCACGTCGACAAGGTCGAGCAGCTGGCCATCGACCGCGCCAAGGCCCTCTTCGGCGCCGAGCACGCCAACGTGCAGCCGCACTCCGGCTCGCAGGCCAACTTCGCCGTCTACACCGCCGTCCTTCCGCTCGGCGCGAAGATCCTCGGCATGAACCTCAGCCACGGCGGCCACCTCACCCACGGCAATCCGGCCAATTTCTCCGGCAAGCAGTATCAGTTTGTCCAATACGGCGTGCGCGAGGCCGACGGCCTGATCGACTACGACGAGCTCGCCGCCGTCGCCCAGCGCGAAAAGCCCGCCATGATCACCGTGGGCGCCTCGGCCTACTCGCGCGTGATCGACTTCGCCCGCATGGGCGAGATCGCCCGCTCGGTCGGCGCCTTCCTCTTCGCCGACATCGCCCACATCGCCGGCCTCGTGGCCGCGGGCGTGCACCCCT
>JAUVVA010000106.1 GCA_030604905.1 Verrucomicrobiota bacterium
ATCCCCATCGTGTCCTCCGACATGGACACCGTCACCGAGTCGCGCATGGCCATCGCCATGGCCCTCAACGGCGGCCTCGGCCTCGTGCACTACAACATGACGCCCAAGGACCAGGTGAAGGAGATCGCCCGCGTCAAACGCCACGTCCACGGCCTCATCCAGGACCCCATCACCGTCACCCCCGAGCAGCTCATCGGCGACATCCTCTCCCTCGTCGAACTCAAGAAATACGACTTCCGCACCTTCCCGGTCCTCGACGGCACGGGCAAGCTCGTCGGCCTCCTCCCCGGCTCCGCCGTGCGCGAGCGCTACAAGGCCCGCAGCGTCGCCCAGTGCATGACCCCGCGCGGCGAACTGCTCACCCTCAACGAACGCGACCTCAAGCCCGACCCCATCACGCCCGCCGACGCCTTCTTCACCGCGCACCTCGGCATCCCCCCGATGCTCGTCGTCGACGACGCCGACCACCTGCGCGGCCTCGTCACCTTCTCCGACATCGACCGCATCATCACCGACGCCAAGTCCCGCCGCAAACCCGCCCGCGACGCCGATTTTCGCCTCGTCGCCGGCGCCGCCATCGCCCCCGTGCGCACGCCCGACGGCGCCCTTGATCGCGAGAAAATCCTCGCCCACGTCTCCGCCCTCGTCGCCGAGCACATCGACGCCGTCGCCATCTCCACCGCCCACGGCCACACCGCCGGCGTCGGCGACATGGTGAAGCTCATCCGCGCCGCCTTCCCCGCCCTCACCATCATCGCCGGCAACGTCACCTCCGGCACCGGCGTCGAGTTCCTCGCCGACTGCGGGGCCAACGTCATCAAGGTCGGCCAGGGCCCCGGCTCCATCTGCACCACGCGCATCGTCGCCGGCGTCGGCATCCCGCAGCTCACCGCCCTCTACGTCGCCTCCCGCGCCGCGCAGAAGAAGGGGGTCAAGATCCTCGCGGACGGCGGCATCACCAAGTCGGGCGACATCGTCAAAGCCCTCACCCTCGCCGACGCCGTCATCCTCGGCGGCCTGCTCGCCGGCTGCCGCGAGGCCCCGGGCGAGATCATGGAGATCAACGGCAAACTCTATAAACAATACCGTGGCATGGGCTCGCTCGCCGCCATGCAGGCCGGCAGCGCCGCCCGCTACGGCCACGACAAGACCGACAAGACCCGCAAGCTCACCGCCGAAGGCATCGAGGCCCTCAAGGAAGTCTCCGGCAGCGCCGACGACGTGTTGGCCAACCTCGTCGGCGGCCTGCAAAGCGGCATGGGCTACCTCGGCTCCGGCGACCTGCCCACCCTGCGTCGCAAGGCCCGCTACATCCGTGTCTCCCCCGCCGGCCAAAAAGAGGCCGCCCCGCACGACGTCATCGAGGTCAAGGCCGCGCCCAAGGGCTAAGGGCTCGGCCCCGCCGTGACGCTTTCGCGATGCGTCGCCTGCTTCCGCCACGTCCCCTTCTTCCCCTTCTTCCCATCCCTCCTCATCGGGGGCTGGCCACACCCCCATGACCCTCCCCTCCCGCCCCCTCGTCCTCACCGTCCTCGGCTGCCTGCTCGTCGCCGCGCTCGCCCTAGGCCTGCCCTGGCTCAGCTCCGAAAGCGGCGTCGAGCGCGCTTGGGCGGGCCTCGCCCGCGCCATCGAGAAAAACGACCGCGAGCGCCTCACCGCGTATCTGGCCGAGGACTACAACGACGCCTTCGGGCTCGACCGCGCGCAGGCGGTGGAACTGGTCGCCTCGATCCGCGGCCAGTTCATCGTCTGCACGATCCAGCGCGAAAGCCCCTCGCGCGATTTGAGCCAGGACAAGCGCGCCGCCGTGACGCGCGCCCTGATCCGCGTCGGAGGCCACGGCTCACCCGTCGCGAGCGCCGTCGTGCAAACCTCCCAATCCACCCAGACGCCCACCGAGTTCCGCTGGCGCCGCGACACCTGGAAGCCCTGGGACTGGCGCCTCGTCTCGGTCGACAACGCCGAGGCCGCCCGCGCCATCACCCGCTTCCAACGCGACGCCGCCCAGATCGGCCTCTGAGCGGAGCGGGCACGCCCCCGTGCTCGTGCGTCGTCCCTCTCGGTGCCCCTGCTTCTTAACCCAGACCCCATGCCCCTCCTCCCGACGCCCGCCGGCTCGCTCCTCCAGCGCCCCCTCGCCATCCTCCTCGTCGCGCTCTCCGCCCTGCTGTTTGGCTGCGGAGAACGCGATGCCAAGCAAGCCTCACGATCCTCCGGGGCGCCCGACATGTGGGGGATGAACTACCTTGCGATCAGCAGCTCCGCCGAACCCTCGGCACCCGACGGCTTCCGCGGCGTCATCGCTTATCGCGTCGGCGGCAAAGCGAGGGAAACGGCCTTCGATTTCCCCGCGTCCAGCAATAGCGGCGCGGTCACCTTTCGCGCGGACGAACTTCTCTATGTGCGGGTTTCCCCGACGCGCCTAGCCCGCCCCGTTCACCTCACCGTCATTCGTCTCCGCGACGAAACCCGCCACGCGCACGCGCGAGTCGCCGACGCCTCCGCCGGCTTCGAGCTCACCGGTCCCTTCGATCCCCAGCCGCTTCAACGCCGCCTCGCCCCCTCCGCCCTCCGCCTCGGCGCAGACCGCCAGCTAAGCGGCCCCGCGCTCCAGGAAAAGCTTCGCGCCCTCGACCCCGCACTCCGGCCGAGCCGCAACACCGGCTACATCCTCACCGCCTCCTCGCAAATCAACACCGAGCTCCACCAGCTCGACCTGCGCCTCGACGAAGTGCTCGTCCACTACTCCCTCGTGACCCGCGCCGGCTCGGCCGACGTGGTCGGCCTCGACGCTCATCTCACCTTCCCCGCCGGCCACTTTGAGCGCGACGAAACCTCACTCGCCACGCTCGCCGACCGCTACCTCCGGCCCGTGCTCGACCTCCTCTTGCAAGATGCCGACGCCGCCGCCTGGCTGCGCGAGGAACTCCTCCGCGACGTGGGCTCGGTCAACAGCCTCCGCAGCGTCCTCGTCGACGACTTCGTGATCGCCGCCGGCCGGCACGACCCCATCCAGCCGGGAAACAGCGAACGCGTCCACATCCGCTTGGCCAAACGCTGAGCCCGAAGCTCCGCCTCTGGCTCGCAGAGACGCGCCGCGGCCATCGCCGGATAAAGGTTCCTTACCTCCGTGGCCTCCGCGTCCGAGCTCCGTGAACTCCGTGGCCGCGCCCGACTCCGACCGGCCCGCCGCGCCCATCAACGCCACAGCGGATCGCCCGACCACGGCGTGCGCGTGCCCTCGTCCATCTCGCGCGCGAGGATCGGCCACAGCTCGGCCACGCTCCCGGCGATGAACAAACTCTCGCGCCACCCGCTGCTCTTGAAACGCTCACGCACCAGCTTGTCGAAAAACGCAATCAGCTCGTCGTAGAAGCCGTCCTGGTTGATCAGCACCAGCGGCTTGTCGTGCCGGTTGAGCATGCGCCCCATCAGGATCTCGATCAGCTCTTCCAGCGTGCCGAAACCACCGGGCAGCGCGACAAACGCGCTCGCCCGCTCCTCCATGATGCGCCGCCGCTCGCGCATGGAGTTTGTGATGATCAACTCGTCCGCGTCGCGATAGGCCAGCTCGCGCTCGACCATGAAGTCCGGGATCACGCCCACCACGCGTCCGCCCGCCGCCCGCACCGCCAGCGCCACCGAGCCCATCACCCCCGCCTGTCCGCCGCCGTAGACCAGCCCCCAGCCGCGCCGCGCCAAGCCACGCCCCAGCTCCTCGCCCGCCGCGTAATACTTCGCGTCAAGGTCGAGCGCACTCGCGCAATAGACGCAGACCGTGTTCTCCATCCGCCGAGAAAAACGCTTTCCCGGGCGCCCCGCAACGACGCCGCGCACGCCTACGCGCGACGGCGGCTCAAGCGACGGCGGGCGCTGGGAACCCCGAGGACCGGGCACGAAAAAGCCGCGAGACGCGGGGCAACCGTCGGAGGACGGCGAGCCCGGCTCGCGGCGCGAAGGGAGAAGCTCGGCTCAGTTGCGCAGAGCGGGATCCTCGGTCAGCGCGGCCAGCTCCAGCTGGGCGTTGAGCGCGGCGATGCGAGCCTGGATCTCGGTGTTGGTGAGATCGATCGCCTTGTTGTAGTGCGGCCGGCGACGGTAGTCGCTCGAGAAGATGATGCGGTTGGCCAGCTCGGCCCGGAGGCGGGAGATCTCGCTCGCGATGGCGGCCTCGCGCGCTTTTTGAGCTTCGAGAGCGGCCAGACGGGCGGCCTCGCGATCGGCGGCCTCCTTCGCGGCGGCTTCCTGGGCGCGGAGACGGGCGAGCGCCTCGCCGCGGAGTCGTTCGGCCTCGGCGGCCTCGCGGGCGCGGATATCGGCCAGGCGGCGGGCCTCTTCATCGGCCGCGGCACGCTGGGCGGCCAAGGCCGCCTCACGCTCGGCCGCCGCACGGCGAAGGCCATCCTCCTCGACGGCGCGACGGGCGGCCGCTTCGCGCTCTTCTTCCAAGCGCCGACGCTCGGCGGCCTCGCGCTCGGCGGTGGCCAGGCGGGCTTGCTCTTCGGCGAGGCGAGCGGCCTCGGCGGCCTGGGCGGCGGCACGGCGCTCGGCGGCGGCGCGCTCCGCGTCGTTCTCGGCATTGGCCGCCGTGCGTGCGGCGGTCGTTTCCGCCTGTCGGCCGGAATAAGCGCGCCAGGCGAGGAAAGCACCCAGCAGCAGAACGATAAGGACAATAACAGTAACCACGCCGCGTTTCATAGGATGGGAGGAGTGTAGTAGAGGGGGGCTTTAGTGAGACCCTAGGGCACAGGGATGTTCCTGCCCTTCCTTGTCAAACCGGGACCGGCCAGCGCCGGAACCCCGGTTTTCACCTAGACCGGCGTCGCCGGGCGAAGCATGGCGGCGCCCGCGGCCGGCGCGCGGACTAGGCTCAGGTCTTCAAAAAGATGCCCTTCAGATTCATCTCCAGCGCCTGAGGATTGGGCGAGAAGCGCAGGCCGTCGGCCTTGCTGATCTTGCCCGCTTTCACCAAGCGGTAGATGTCGCGATTGAAGGAGTAGGTGCCGGAGTCGGCGCCGGAATCGAGCAGGCCCTGGATCTTCTCGTTTTGGCCCTCCAGGATCAGGTTCCGCACCGTGGTGTCGGCCGCGAGGATCTCGGTGGCGGGCACTCGCCCGCCGCCTTCCAGGGCCGGAATGAGCTTCTGGCAGATGAAGCCACGCAACGAGCTGGCGATCTGACGCCGCGCCAGCAGCTGCTGCTCGGGCGGGAAAAACTCGAACAAACGCGTCAGCGCCTGCGCCACCGTGCCCGCGTGCATCGTCGAGAGCACGAGGTGACCGGTCTCGGCCGCGGAGATCGCGGTCTCGAAGGTCTCGCGGTCGCGCATCTCGCCGATCAGGATGATGTCGGGGTTCTGGCGCAGCACCGCCTTGATCGCCAATTCGAAGTTCGGCACGTCGAGGCCGATCTCGCGCTGCTGGAACACCGATTTGTCGTCCTGGAAGGTGAACTCGATCGGGTCCTCCAAGGTGATGATGTGGCGGTCGAGGTTTTGGTTAATCCAGTTCAACATCGCCGCCATCGTGGAGCTCTTGCCCGAGCCCGTGGCACCGCAGACGAGCAGGATGCCGTCCTTCGCCTTCGCCAGGCGAAGGATCGCCTCCGAATCGAGCTGCAACTGCTCGAAGGTCGGCGCCTGGCTCTTGATGTGACGGAAAACCAGGCTCACCTGCCCGCGCTGGTGAAAGGCGTTTACACGAAAGCGCCCCACCTCCGGCGCCGAGTAGGCGAAGTCCACCTGACCGTAGTCCACCCAAAGTTGCCCGAAGACCTTCGGCACGTGCTCGGCGACGAAATCCTCCGCCTCCGCGTCCGAGATCGGGTCCATGTCGACCGGCTTCAAACGACCGGAGAGGCGCACGTAGCCGGGCTTGCCGGACTTGATGACGATGTCGCTCGCGCCGGAATCGACGGCGAGTTTTAACAGGTCGTTGAACAGCTCGGTATGGGGAGTGGGCATGCGCGACGCGGATTCAGGGAATAGGGTTGCGCCGGGAGTATTTCACCATGCCATCCCGCGCAAGGTATCGTTTTACAACTAAGCATGAAAAAGCGCCCCCTCACCGGCACCATCACCGCCCTCGTCACGCCCTTCCGCGGACAAGCCGTCGCCTTCGACGACCTCGCCAAGCTCGTGGAGGCCCAGATCAAGGGCGGAGTCGACGGCCTCGTGCCCGTCGGCACCACCGGCGAGTCGCCCACCCTCTCGCACGAGGAGCACCTCGACGTCGTCCGCGCCACCGTCGCCGCGGCCCGCGGCCGCGTGCCCGTCATCGCCGGCACCGGCTCCAACTCCACCGCCGAGGCCGTCGAGCTCACCCGCCTCGCCACCGAGGCCGGCGCCGACGCCGTGCTCGTGGTCGCCCCCTATTACAACAAGCCCTCGCAGGAAGGCGTCTTCGGCTACTTCTCCGCCGTCGCGGAGGCCACCGACAAGCCCGTCATCCTCTACTCCATCCCCGGCCGCTGCGGCATCGAGATCGGCGTGCCCGTGGTCGAGCGACTGCGCGCGAAGTATCCGCACGTTCGATACATCAAGGAGGCCGGCGGCTCCGTGGACCGCGTGGACCAGATCAAGCACGCGCTCGGCAAGGACATCACGGTGCTCAGCGGCGACGACTCCCTCACCCTGCCCTTCACCGCCGTCGGCGCCGAGGGCGGGATCAGCGTCTCCTCGAACCTCCTGCCCAAGCAGGTCTCCGGCCTCGTCAACGCCGCGCTCGAGGGCGACTTCGCCAAGGCCCGCCTCGCCCACCGCAAGCTCTACCCGGTCTTCAAGGCCCTCTTCCTGGAGCCCAACCCCGTGCCGGTGAAGTTCGCCCTGCAGCGCGCCGGCCTGATCGGCTCCGCCGAGGTGCGCCCGCCGCTCAGCGGCATGACCAAGCCCGCCACCGACGCCCTCCTCGCCGCCCTCGGCGGCATCGGCCGCTGATCGCCCCCGACCCTCTCCCGCGAATGTCCCTCAAGATCGCCATCATCGGAGCCAAGGGCCGCATGGGCCAAGCCAACCTCGCCGCCGCCAAGGAGGCCGGCGCCACCGTCGTCGCCGCCCTCGACCAGGGCGACGACCTCGCCGCCGGCATCGCCGCGGCCGACGTCGTCATCGACTTCAGCTTCCACGCCGCCACCGCCGAGGTGATCCGGCTCTGCGCCGCCCACGGCAAGGCCCTCGACATCGGCACCACCGGCCACTACGCCGAGGAGAAAAAGCACCTGCTCACCGAGGCCGCCAAGATCCGCTGCGTGTGGTCGGGCAACTACTCCGTCGGCGTGAACCTGCTCTTCGCCCTCACCCGCCGCGCCTCCGCCATCCTCGGCGCCGACTACGACTGCGAGGTCGTGGAGATGCACCACCGCTTCAAGAAAGATGCTCCCAGCGGCACCGCCGCGCGCCTGCTCGAGATCATCCTCGAGGAACGCAAGCTCTCCGCCGAGGCCCTGCGCCACGGCCGCGAGGGCATCACCGGCGAGCGCACCCCGACCGAGGTCGGCGTGCACGCCCTGCGCGGCGGCGACGTCGTGGGCGACCACACCGTGATGTTCGCCGCCCTCGGCGAACGCGTGGAGCTCACCCACAAGGCCTCCGACCGCGGCATCTTCGCCCGCGGCGCCGTCCGCGCCGCCCAGTGGCTCGTCGCCCAAAAGCCCGGTGTCTACGACATGCAAGACGTGCTCAGCCTGCGCTGAGACGCAGGCTGAGAATGACCAATGCCCAATGACCAAGGCCCAATGACGCAGGCGTATTTGCCGGCCGTCTCCGTGGTTTGCCCTTGGTCATCGGCCCCCGGTCATGTCAAACCAGCCACCTCCGGTGGCTAGAGGTCACTCCTCACTACCCAATGATCACAAGCATTGCAGGACTCCTGACCGAGTGCAGCCCGCTTCGAGCCGTCATCGAGCTCCAGGGACTGGGCTACGAGGTCCACATCCCCGTCACCACCGCCGAGAAACTGCCCGCGCCCGGCGCGACGGTGAAGCTGCACACCCTCGTGATCTATCGCGAGGACGCACAGACCCTCTACGGCTTCGCCTCCCCCGCCGAGCGCGACTTCTTCCGACTGATGATCGAGACCGTTTCGGGCGTGGGCCCCAAGCTCGCCCTCACCATCATGAGCCGCATGTCGCTGCCCGTGCTCGAGGCCGCGATCCGCGACGGCGACGTGGCCGGTCTCTCCAAATGCCCCGGCATCGGCAAAAAAACCGCCGAACGCCTGGTCGTCGAACTACGGGCCAAGGTTGGCGCCGGCGGAGGCGCCTCCCCCGTGGCCGGGGCGCCCGGTGCGTCCGGCGGGGCCGAGACCGGAGCGGCCGGCGCCGGCAACACCGCCTTCCGCGACGCCGTGCTCGCCCTCTCCGCCCTCGGCTACAAGCCGGCCGACGCGGACGCCGCGGTGCGTCGTGCGCAAGTCGCGCTCGGGGCCGACGCGACCACCGAAAAACTCATCAAGCGCGCCCTCGCCGGCTGAGCCCCGGCCGCGGAAGGCGGCGGTGAAACCCGGAGATGACGCAGATGGTCGCAGACACCGAGGCGTCGAGAACCGGAAGCACTTGCGAAAATCGGGGCTCATTCGGCCGCCGAGTTTGCGCTGAAAAAAGCGGCGGGCGGGCTACCGCGCTTCCCCCGATACGCCCGCCTGCCCCGACCCCATGAGTCAGCCGGAGGCTTGCGCGAAACAATGGGCTCGGTCCGGCCAAGGGCCTGCTTAAGGTCCCCGCATGCCGACCTTCGAATTTCCGCTTCAGGGCCTGCGGCCCGAACTCGCCCCGCACCTCGAAAAGTCGCTCGCCGCCGTGCCGCGCGTGCGCTCGGCCCATGTCGACCTCGGCGCGGGCCGGGTCGAAATCAACCACCACGGCGCCAGCGAAGTCGGCATCCGCGCCGTGCTTCACCGCATCGGAGTGGAGATGCCCCCGCCCGCCGCCCGGACCTAGGGCGTTTCAGCTAGAATTCCGGCGGGCTGCCGTGGCACGGGCGTCTCGCCCGTGGGTTCGGAACAGGGACGCCCAATCTTGTTGCTCCCGCTGCTCGTGCTGGCTCGAGCCGGTCTGATACCGACGGCTGTGAAGAACTAGACTTTGGGAGCCTGTAGATCGCACAGATATCACGGATAAGAAGCGGGATGTTCACCAGTCATTATCTGCGCCCATCCGCGTGATCAGCGGTTAAAGCCTGAATCTTTGGCGCTGGGCAAGACGCCCAGCGCAGCACCCGGGAAGGGTGCGCTCCCCGTGACCTCGGCCAGCAACGGCTCCGTTTTGGGGCGACGCCCATGTTCCGCGCCCACGAGCGGGACGCCCGTGCCACGACAAACCGGCGCCATGCCGCGAAGGGCCACGCGCCCTGAGGTAGGCGCGCGACGAGACCAAGCCTCACGCAATGACGCACCCGCAGGGGGGGCGCGCAGCCCCGGCTCAATTGCCGACAAACTGGGCCAGCTCTTCCGCCGTCCAAGGGCGCGAACGGCCGGCCTCGGCGCGGAAAACGGCGTCCACCTGCTCGGTGGTGATGAAGGACGCCTCGTTGCCCCACTCGTTGCGGATGAAGGACAGGACGTGCGCGATGCGCTCGTTGGTCCAATTGTAGCCGCCGCCGGGCACGCGGCCGAAGGCGGGCATCACGCCGTTGTAGGTGTTGCCATTGACCTCGATCGGGCCGGTGAGCCCGTGGAGAAGGATGCGGATCAGGCGTTCCTCGCTGCCCGTCACCCACTCGGTGCCGGCCAGCGGAGGGAAGGCGCCGGGCACGCCCTGACCGTTGGCCTGGTGGCAGGCGACGCAGGTCTGGTAGGCGCGACGACCGGAGGCGAGGATCTGGGCGGGCGTGAGCTCGACCGGGCCCACGTCGGCACCGCCGGCGGCGGCGCTGAAGCGGTGGTCGTAGACGAGCGGATCGAAGTCGCCGCGGTAGTGCACCACGTAGACCGAGACGCCGAAGATCAGGGCCGAGATAAAGCCGAGCAGGAAGAGCGGCATCGGCGAAAAGCCCTCCGAGGGCTCGGCCTTCTCGCGGAGCAGGATCGAGTGGACCTCGACGAGGCTCTCGTCGTTCACGCCCGCTTGCTCGGCGCGCTGGTCTTCCGGCGCGGGGACGTGGGTCTTGTTTGCTGGCTTGGAGTGGTCGCTGGAGCGGCTCATTGGAGGACCTCCCGGGTGCTTTCGGGAGCGGTGCCGGGGCGGGGTTCGCCGCGGTCGGGCTGGGCGGGGGGCACGTAAACGCGGCGGGCTTCCTCCGGGTAAAGCGGCGGATCCTTGAGCGCGAGGAGGTAGGCGATCAGGTCTTCGCCACGCTGGGTGAGCACGATCTCGTGGCCGACGGGCGGCTGGTCCTTGGCGGGCAGGAGGTGCTGCACGGAGCGGGG
Organism: Verrucomicrobiota bacterium; assembly: GCA_030604905.1. GTDB lineage: Bacteria > Verrucomicrobiota > Verrucomicrobiia > Opitutales > Opitutaceae > IMCC26134_A. The sequence goes on from JAUVVA010000106.1 coordinate 10,362, forward strand.
CGAGGGCTCGCCGATGATGGGCTGGGTGCGGAAGAGGAAGCGATACGGCGGCATGATCGAGCCGTAGGTGCGCCCGTTGGAGAGCGTGACGTTGGAGACCTCGGTCGGGTTGTAGAAGTGCTGGATGTGCCAGTTGCGGCCACCCTCGCCGGCGAAGCGGGCGCCGACGTTGCGCAGATCGGGGCCGGTGCGCATGGTGCCGAGGTAGACGCGGCGCTCATGGATGTAGTCGCGCGCCACGCTGCCGCGCTCGCCCCAGCCGCGCTGGATGTCGGTGCCGAAGCCGGGGTGGCGGACCTGCTGAGAATGGCAATACATGCAGCCGAGGTCACGGTAGACCTCCTTGCCGCGCAGAGCGTCGCCGGGGAGCGGCTGCGGGAAGGCGCGACCTTCGTTCTCATCGAACACCGGCTGGAGGTCGGCATACATGAGGTGGTTGGTCAGGACGATGCCGGTCCAACTGAAGGCGACGGTGAAGAAGATACCGAGGAAGATGAGCGGTGCGCGATTCATCGAGCGACCTCCATGTCAGGAGCGTTGCGGAAAAGGGCGGGCTGGGTGATACCGGGCTTGCGGGGCTGCCAGAGCATCCAGGCGAAGTTGATCGCGAAGGCCACGTGGCCGACGGTGATCAGGATGCCCGAGTAGGTGCGCCACTCGAGCCACTTGAGGGTCTGCGCCATGACGTTGAGGAAGGCCATGGGCTCGCCGGCGGTGCCGTCGGGGTTGGTGGGCAGGACGTTCATGTTGATGCCCTGCTCGATGCCGCCGATGGTGAGCGCGCCGATCATCGCGATGTTGCCGATGGCGACGGTCCAGAAGTGGAGGCTGATCAACTTGACCGAGGGCCACTCCTTCAGGGTGACGCGCGGCACGATGTAGTAGACCGCGCCAAACATCACCATGGTGAAGAAGGAGTAGAGGCCGTGGTGGGCGTGGGCCACCGTGTGCTGGGTGAAGTGGACGACCTCGGAGAAGGAGCGCATCGAGGCGAGCGAGCCGACGAGCGAGGTGAGGGTGTAGTTGACCGCGCCAAAGACGATGAAGCGCAGGGTCGGGCTGTATTTGAGCGCCGAGAAACTGCCGACCATCGTGAGGTGGTGGTTGATGGCGGTGACGAGCACGGGCACGACCATCATGAAGGAGGCGGCGATGCCGGCGGTCTGCACCCACACGGGCACGGGGCCGCCGATCAGGTGGTGCACGCCGGCCCAGTTGTAGAACAGGGCGAGGGACCAGAAGCCGAGGATCGAGAGGTAGTAGCTGTGGATCGGTTTGCCGAGGACCTTGGGCAGGAAGTAGTAGATCGCGCCGACGCCGATGGGGGTGAGCCAGAGGCCGATGAAGTTGTGCGCGAACCACCAGTTCACGAGGCTCTGCACGGTGCCGCGGGTGGGCTCGAGGAGGAGCATGACCTGCGCGACCGAGTAGATGGAGGGGAACCAGAACAGCGCGCCGAGGATATACCACTGCGAGACGTAGATGTGCTGGGAGCGGCCGAAGCGGAAGGTGATGAGGGCCCAGGCGCCGATGAGGGCGTAGGCGACGAAGAGGATGGGCGTGGCGTAGGGCGGGATCTCGAGCCACTCGATCGAGGTCGAGTCGCCGGCGAGGATGCCGAAGATGCCGATGGTGAGGCCGACGTTCCAGAAGACGGCGGCGAGGGTGAGCATGCCGGCGTGGCGGACCTCGGCGCGGGCGAGGCGGGCCATCAGCCAGATGGCGACGGCGAAGGAGGCGTTGACCGACCAGCCGAAGGCGACGGCGTTGAGGTGGGCCGTGCGCACGCGGCCCCAGGTGAGCCACTCGGAGTCGCCGAGAAACTCGGGCGCGTGCATCTTGATCGAGGCGATGAGCGCGAAGACGGTGCCCAGGATCAGCCAGAGGATCGAGGAACCGAGGAAGTAGAGGACGGGACCGCGCGTGGAGGCGTCGATCGCGCTCAGCTCGACGCGCTTCGCCAGTTCTGGCGTAGCCGTGGGCCGGAGGGATTCGGTGAGAGTGGCGGACATTTCGGAGAGTCGGAAAGTCGAGGAGTCGAGAGGACGAGAAGTCGAGGAGTCGGGAGAGGGAACCGCTAAAGGACGCCAAAGAGCGCTAAAAGAAGAGGACTGCCGGGATTAAGTTAGCGGGCTTTAGCGAGACTTAGCGGTTCTTCTTCTTCGGCGGTTTGGGCTGGTTGAGCGTCTGGTCGGTCGGCTTACCGAGCGGCTCCTCTTCGTCGAAGATCACCTTCGCGCCCTCTTCCAGATTGCGGAGCTGGCCCTTCTTGCTCGCCCAATAAAGCGCATAGACCGCGCTCGAGACGATGAGCACGGCCATGGGCATGGCGACGAAGTAGAGGAACCATTCGGGCATCTAGGAACAGGGGGCGGGAAGCAGGGAGCGGTGGGGCCGGGCGGGCAAGCGGAGGAAACGCGCACCCGCGTCGGGCTGCGTCACTGGGCGCGGTTCTCCTGGATGACGAGCTCGATGGCGCGGTCGATGGGCAGGCGGACGACGCCGGCCTGGCGGTCGACCCAGCCGTAGGTGGCGGCCTTGGCCTGCTCGCGAGCCTGGTGCTCGGCGAGGAGCGCCTTGCGCTCGGCCGGGCTGCGGACGCCATCACCGACGGGCGCCTCCACCCGGTTGGGCAGATAGGCGACGATCATGATCAGGCCGAAGATGGCGAAGGCGCCGAGCGCGGCGAGGAGGGTGGCGGTGAAGGAGCCTTTGGAGGAAGGCGCGGAGGAGGCGTCACTCATGGTGGGTGAGAGATTCGGCGATGCGGGGATCGCGGATCGGGATGAGCTTGGTCTTGGCGAAGCTGTTCAGGTAGGCCCAGACACAGACGCCGCCGATGCCGACCACGGAGGTGGCGATCCAGAGCAGGTTGAGGCTGAGGAAGGGATAAGGATCGCCGGCGCTGTTCTTGAGCGAGGGCATGACGTTGTAGATCATGTCGATCAGCACGACGAAGCCGATGAACCAGCTGATGCGGGGCATCCAGACCTTGGAGATCTTCACCCGGTAGTGGATGAGGGTGAGGAAGGGGGCGAAGAAATGGCCGAAGAGCAGGAAGAAGCCGATGTAGCCCCAGCTGTTGAGGCGGCCGTCGGTATGGATCTCGCGGATGCTATACCAGAAGGTCTCCTCCGGGATGTTCGCCATGTAGATGAGGAAATACTGGGAGAAGGTGATGTAGGCCCAGAAGACGGTGAAGGCGAACATCAGCATGC
>JAUVVA010000197.1 GCA_030604905.1 Verrucomicrobiota bacterium
CTCCCACCTCTTCAAGGAATACGGCCCCTACGCCGGCGAGCTGCTCACCCGCATCACCGGCACGCTCATCGCCACCGAGGCCGGCGAGACCACCGCCTACGCGCTCATCATGTGCCAGGAGCGCGGTCGCCTCTTCGTCAGCCCCGGCGAGCAGGTTTACGAAGGCATGATCATCGGCGAAAACCCGCGCAACGAGGACATCGTGGTCAACGCCGTCCGCGAAAAGAAGCTCACCAACTTCCGCTCCCAGGGCGAAGGCGTGGCCACCGGCCTCACGCCCGCGACCAAGATGTCCCTCGAGCGCTGCATCGAGTATATCGCCGCGGACGAGCTCCTCGAGGTCACGCCCAAGAGCCTGCGCCTGCGCAAGCGCATCCTCAACAGCGGCGAGCGCCAAAAGGCCCGCAAGGCCGGCAAAGCCGCCGAGTAAGCGGCGGCGGGCGCCGCCGCTCGGCGCGCCTCGATTTCTCCAAGGGCGGGTCCTCCTCGGGCCCGCCTTTTTCGTGGCCGTGGCCGCCGCCGTGGGCCGTTTGCGGGCCGCCGCGGCGCACGTTTCCGCCAAATTCCGCGCAGGGTCGGGCTTTGTGCAAGGAGGCCGCCGCTGATGGGATGACGGGGCGTTTTTTTCGCCATGCGCTCCACCGCTCTGCTCGCCACGGCATCGGAACACCCGGCTGTTCCCGCCTGGATGATCGCGCCCTTCGGGTTGCTTATTCTCCTCATCGCGGTGATGCCGCTCAGCTCCGCCCGCTGGAAGCACCTTTGGGAAAAACATCACCCGCTGGTGGCGATCGGTCTCGGCCTCGCGGTGGCGGCCTGGTATCTGCTCCGCCAGCCCGACGGCGCGGCGGAGGTGGCCGGGGCCCTGCACGAATACGCCTCGTTCATCGCCTTGGTCGGATCCCTCTATGTCGTGGCCGGCGGCTTGCACGTCGGCGTGCGCGGCTCCGCGACCCCTTGGCAAAACACCCGCTTCCTCGCGTTCGGAGGCATCGCCGCCAACTTCATCGGCACGACCGGCGCCTCGATGGTTCTCATCCGCCCTTGGCTGCGCATGAACGCCGGCCGCACGGCGCCGCACCACGTGGTGTTTTTCATTTTTGTCGTCTCCAACTGTGGTGGCGGCCTCACGCCGATCGGCGATCCGCCTCTTTTCCTCGGCTTCCTGCGCGGGGTGCCCTTCTTCTGGCTCGTGCAAAACGCCTGGCCGCAGTGGCTGTGCGTGATGGGCGCCCTGCTCGCGCTCTTCTGGTGGATCGACCGGCGCTCCCTGCGCCGGGCGCCGCTCGCCAAGCGCGCCCTGCCCGCGCACGGCGAGCCCGAGCGCGTGGTGCTGGCCGGCCGGATCAATCTCCTCTTTCTCGCGGCGCTTATCGCGGCCGTGTTTTTGCCCCCTTCCGTCACCGGCCTGCGCGAAGGCGTGATGATCGCCATCGCCCTCGCGAGCTATCGCTTCACGCCACGCGGCGTCCACGCCACCAACGGGTTTTCCTTCGGCCCCATCCGCGAGGTCGCGGTGCTCTTTTTCGGCATCTTCCTCACCATGATGCCGGCGCTGGAGGGGGTCACGCGGCACGGGCGCGAGTTTGGCGTGGAGCAGCCGATGGAGTATTACGCCACCACCGGCGTGCTGTCGGCCATGCTGGACAACGCGCCCACCTACGCGACGTTCTTTCAGCTCGCGCAGACCTCGACCCGCGAGCGCAGCCCGGAGGATTTCCCGCAGGGCAGGGTGGAGCAGGCGGAGACCACCCGCGCCCTCCTGCGCAGCGCCCCGGAGCTCGTCCTCGCCACCAGCCTTGGCGCGGTGTTTTTCGGCGCGATGACCTACATCGGCAACGGTCCCAACTTCATGGTCAAAGCCATCGCGGAGGAGGCGGGCGCTCCCACGCCCAGTTTCTTCGGTTACCTGCTGCGCTACGCCCTGCCCATCCTGTTGCCCATTCTGCTCCTGGTCGGCTGGCTGTTCATGTAGCGCCGCCCTCGATGCGTCCGTCGCCTCCAGTCGGGCCGAGGCTGTGCCGCGGCGGGGGTGACGAGCGCGCCGAGGCGGGCGACCGAGGAAAATCGCGCGCCTCGGCGACTCGTCCACCCGGCGTGCAAGCTCCCGCCGGACCGCGCTTTCCTTGGCCGACGCAAGGGCGGACAAACCCCGCGCAGTCCCCGCCAAACTCCGCGCCCCCAAAACCCTTGCTTTCCCGCCCCCCCGGCCTCTTTTCTGGTCCTTTCCGCGTCCACCCGACGCCTTTCACCACACAGACAACAAACACCACACTCGGAGCCCTATCATGGCTATCAAAGTCGCTATCAATGGTTTCGGCCGCATCGGCCGCCTCGTCTTCCGCGCCCTCGTCGAGCAGGGCCTCCTCGGCACGACCTTCGACGTCGTGGCGGTCGGCGACATCGTCCCCGCGGACAACCTCGCCTACCTCGTCAAGTATGACTCCGTGCAGGGCAAGTTCCAGGGCACCGTGTCCTCCAAGAAGTCCGCCCCCGACAAGGCCGAGGACGATGTGCTCGTGGTGAACGGCAAGGACATCCTCGTCGTCTCCGCCAAGTCCCCCGCCGAGCTCCCCTGGGCCAAGCTGGGCGTGGACCTCGTGATCGAGTCCACCGGTCTCTTCACCGACGCCGAGAAGGCCAAGGGCCACCTCACCGCCGGCGCCAAGAAGGTGATCATCTCCGCCCCCGCGAAGGGCGAGGACATCACCGTCGTCATGGGCGTCAACGACGACAAGCTCGACGTCTCCAAGCACCACATCATCTCCAACGCCTCCTGCACCACCAACTGCCTCGCCCCGATCACCAAGGTCGTGCTCGAGAAGTTCGGTATCGTCGAAGGCCTGATGACCACCGTCCACGCCTACACCGCCACGCAGAAGACCGTGGACGGCCCCTCCAAGAAGGACTGGAAGGGCGGCCGCACCGCCGCGCAGAACATCATCCCCTCGACCACCGGCGCCGCCAAGGCCGTCGCCCTCGTGCTCCCCGAGGTCAAGGGCAAGCTCACCGGCATGGCCTTCCGCGTGCCGACCCCGACCGTCTCCGTCGTCGACCTCACCGTGAAGACCGAGAAGGACACCTCGCTCGCCGAGATCAAGGCCGCCCTCAAGGCCGCCTCCGAGTCCGGCCCCCTTGCCGGCATCCTCGGCTACACCGACGAAGAGGTCGTCTCCTCCGACTTCATCCACGACGCCCGCTCCTCGATCTTCGACGCCGGCTCCTCCATCGAGCTCAACAAGAACTTCTTCAAGCTTGTGTCCTGGTATGACAACGAGTGGGGCTACTCGAACCGCGTCGTCGATCTCACCAAGAAGATCGCCGCCAAGCTCTAAGCCCGAGTTCGTTAACTCTTAATATAAACCACGGAGGACACGGAGAACACGGAGGCTACTCATCAGCCTCTCCGTGAACTCCGTGCACTCCGTGGTTTAATTTTTTCGCCCTTTCCCTCTTTCGCCATGGCCAAGTTCAAATCCATCCGCGACCTCCAGCTCTCCGGCAAACGCGTCCTCATGCGCGTCGACTTCAACGTCCCGCAGGACAAGCAGACCGGCGCCATCACCAACACGGCGCGCATCACCGCCGCCCTCCCGACCATCCAATACGCCCTCGAGCAGGGCGCCTCCGTGGTCCTCATGTCGCACCTCGGCCGCCCGGACGGTCAGCGCATCGCCAAGTTCTCCCTCAAGCCCGTCGCGGTTGAGCTCGAAAAACTCCTCGGAAAGCCCGTGAAGTTCCTCGACGACTGCGTCGGCGCCGCCGTCGAGTCCGCCTGCGCCAGCCTCAAGGCCGGCGAGGTCGTCCTCCTCGAGAACCTCCGCTTCCACATCGAGGAAGAGGGCAAGATCAAGAACGAGGACGGCACTTCCACCAAGGCCGATCCCGAGAAGGTGAAGGCCTTCCGCGCCTCCCTCACCAAGCTCGGCGACGTCTTCGTCAACGACGCCTTCGGCACCGCCCACCGCGCCCACTCCTCCATGGTCGGCGTCGCCCTTCCGCAAAAGGCCGCCGGCTTCCTCATGGAGGCCGAGCTCAAGGCCTTCGCCAAGGTGCTCGACAACCCCGATCGCCCGCTGCTCGCCATCCTCGGCGGCGCCAAGATCGCGGACAAGATCCCCCTGATCAACAACCTCCTCGACAAGGCCAATAAGGTCATCATCGGCGGCGGCATGGCCTACACCTTCCACAAGGTGAACCGCGGCATGAAGATCGGCTCCTCCCTCTTCGACAAGGCCGGCGCCGAGATCGTCGCCGAGCTCGAGGCCAAGGCCAAGGCCAAGGGCGTGGAACTCATCTTCCCGGTCGACTTCGTCGCCGCCGACAAGTTCGCCCCCGACGCCAACACCCAGCCCGCCACGATGGAGAGCGGCATTCCCGATGGTTGGGAAGGCCTCGACGCCGGTCCGAAGAGCATCGAGCTCTTCCGCCAGGCCATCCTCGCCTCCAAGACCATCGTCTGGAACGGCCCCTCCGGCGTGTTTGAGTTCGAGAAGTTCGCCACCTCCACCAAGGCGATGGCCGACGCCATCATCGAGGCGACCGCCAAGGGCGCCACGACCGTCGTCGGCGGCGGTGACACCGCCACCGCGGCGAAGAAGTTCGGCGCGGCCAAGAAGGTCAGCCACTGCTCCACCGGCGGCGGCGCCAGCCTCGAGTTCCTCGAAGGCAAGGCCCTCCCCGGCGTCGTGTTTTTGGAAAGCTGAGACTTACCAAAAACACGAGGTCGAAGGTCGAAACGTCGAAGGTCGCAGGTCCTATTCCTGCGGCCTTCCGGCCGCCACCTTCGATCCCTGGGCGCGGCACGCGCCGCGAAGGACTCGACTTTAGACCTTTCACTTTAAGACCTTAGACCTGACTTTAATCATGAACCGCAAGAAACTGATCGCCGGCAACTGGAAGATGAACAAGACCGCCGCCGACGGCGCGGCCCTCGTGGCCGACATCGTCGCCGAGGTCGGCAAACAGAACGACGTCGAAGTCGTCGTCTGCCCGCCCTTCACCGGTCTGGAATCCGCCCACGCCAAACTCGACGGCTCCACCGTCAAGCTCGGCGCGCAAAACATGCACCCCGAGGCCTCCGGTGCCTACACCGGCGAGATCTCGGCCGGCATGCTCCGCGCCCTCTTCGCCACCCACGTCATCCTCGGCCACAGCGAGCGCCGCACCTACTTCGCCGAGACCGACGCCTTCATCAACCAGAAGGTCATCGCCGCGCTCAAGGCCCAGCTGAAGCCCATCCTCTGCGTCGGCGAGACCCTCGCCGAGCGCGAGGCCGGCTCCACCCTCAAGGTCGTGCAGACCCAGCTCGAGGCCGGCCTCGAAGGCGTCTCCAAGGACCTCGCGACCAGCGTCGTCATCGCCTACGAGCCCGTCTGGGCGATCGGCACCGGCAAGGTCGCCACCACCGAG
>JAUVVA010000227.1 GCA_030604905.1 Verrucomicrobiota bacterium
GGTCCATCGCGTCGAGGTGCTGGTCGGTGAGGACGCGTTGCTCGACGGTGTTGGTGTATTCGAGCAGGCGGTCGGACAGCGTCGTCTTGCCGTGGTCAACGTGGGCGATGATGCAGAAATTACGGGTAAGCGAGGAGTCCATGCGTGCGGGTGCGGGGGCGCGACGGGCGCGCGGAATCGGGCACGGTGCGGAGCGGCCCCCGGTGTTTCAAGCCGTGAGATGGGAAAATCCGCTGCGCGGAAATGACCAATGGCCAATGTCCAATGACCAATGACGAGCGGCGGGGGGGCGGTGGGGGGACGGCGCGGGCTGGGGGCGGGGGCGCGCGGGGGGAGGACGGGGGCGGGTTGGGGGCGGTGGGTCTTGGAAATGACGAGGCCCGCCCCCGGGTGGGGGCGGGCCTCGGGGCGCGAGAGCGTGCAGGAGCTCGTCAGCGGCTGGAATAGAAGGCGTTGATCTTGTCGGCCACGTCGCGGAAGCCGATGTCTTCGCTGTAGATAAGCTTGAACTCGTTGATGGCATCCTCCTGCCGGCCCATGCCTTCGTAGCACTCGGCGAGCTGGTAGATGATGTCCTTCTTGAGGTCGTCCATCGCGGGCAGCTCCGTCTTGGCGGTCTGGAACTGCTGGATGGCGAGGTCGAACATCTTGCGGGCCTTGAGCGCGCGGCCCATGCCGGCGAGGGCGGAGATGCGGACCTTGGGCGACTTTTGCGCCTGTTGGAAGTTGGCGATCGCGCCCTGGTGGTCGCCGGCCTCGAGGAGGAGATTGGCGAGGGTGTAGCGGGCGGCGTAGTCGTTGGGGTAGCGCTCGACGTAGGCTTTGGTGTCGTCGAGCTTGACCTTGTGCAACTCGGCGCGGGCGGCCTCGAGGGCGGACTTGGCGGCGGCATCCTCGGGGGCGGCGGCGGCTTTGTCCGCGGCGGCTTTGACCTTGGCCTCGAGGACGCCGATGGCGAGCTCGCCCTGGAGCTTCTCGAGGGTGGCGTCGCCGGAGGCGGAGGGGAGGGCGCGGGCTTGCTTGACGTATTCGAGGGCGGAGGCCGGGTCGTTGAGGCGGCGGTAGCCGTCGATGATGGCGCGGAAGTGGTTGAGGTTCTCCGGCTGGGCGGCGAGGCGCTCCTTGGCCTCGGCGTTGAGGCGCTCGGTCATCTCGGAGGAGGTGACGACCTTGTTGGCCTGTTCGAGCGAGACGGCCTGGCTCTCGTCCTTGAGCTTGGAGCGGAAGGAGGTGCCGGAGGACTCCCAGTTGCCCTTGTCCATGGTCTGGGCGACGGAGGCCTTGCGCATGAGCGCGAGGGCGTCGCCGTCCTGCGGGCGCATCTTGAGGAGGTCGTCGGCGACGCGCACGGCCTCTCGGTGCATCTTGGCGGCGATGTAGGCCTCGGCGAGGTGCACGAGCGTGTCGTGGTCCTTGGGCTGGAGCTCGCGGATGGCCTCCCAGGCGAAGGTGGCGGTCTCCATGAGGCCGAGGGCGGTGGCGTTTTCGGCGAGGCCCTTGAGCGCGGCGACGTTGGTCGGATCGGCGATCACCATCTTCTCGGCGTTTTCAAAGGCCTTGGCGGGGTCTTTTTTGCCGGAGAAGAGGAAGCCGGCCATCGTCACGGAGCCGAAGGCCTTGGAGAGAAGTTTGTTTTTGGTTTCGAGGCGCTTGAGCAGGGCGACGCGCTGGAGGCGGCGAACCGGCAGGCAACCGGGGGCGTGTTTCAGCACTTGGGCGGTGACTTCGATCACGTAGTCGAAGTTGCCGCGCTGAAGCGCCACTTGAGCGGTCTCGACCTGTTTCTGCAAACGAACGTCGAGGGAGGTGAGGGGAACTTCCTGCATAGGGGGGGAACTCCTAGAACAGCCCCGTCCGTCGCGGAGGGTCAACGCTAGACTGGGTGGGGGAGATCCCGATTCACGGCGCTTTCGAGTCGATCAAGGGCGCTCATGACGGCGGCTTCGTCGTCGGCCTCGGCGAGGAGGCGGATTTTGGGCTCGGTGCCGGAAAAGCGCACCATCACGCGACCGCGCTCGCCGAGTTCTCGGGTGAGGGCGGCGATCTCGGTGCCGAGGGCGGGGCAGTCGGCGAGGGGTTTTTTCTCGGCGACGCGGAGGTTGCGGGTGCCTTGGGGAAACTTTTTCAGGGCGCGGCGCAGCTCGGAGAGGGGGCGGCCGGTGGAGCGCATGACGTCGAGCACCCCGAGGGCGGCGGCGAGGCCGTCGCCGGTGGGGGAGGCGGCGAGGTCGATGATGTGGCCGCTGGATTCGCCGCCGAGGCGGGCGCCGAGGGCGAGGAGGCGGGCGAGCACGTGGCGGTCGCCGACGTCGGTGCGCTCCACGCGGGCGCCGACGGCGCGGAGGGCGGCGTCGACGCCGAGGTTGCTCTGCACGGTGACGACGAGGGTGTCGGCGGCGAGGGCGCCGCGGCGGAGGGCGTCGAGGGCGAGGAGGACGAGGATCTCGTCGCCGTCGAGGATGGCGCCGGTCTCGTCGCAGAGGATGCAGCGGTCGCCGTCGCCGTCGTGGGCGACGCCGAGGCGGGCGCCGAGGGCGGTGACCTCGCGGGCGAGGCGCTCGGGGTGCTCGCTGCCGAGGCCGGCGTTGATGTTGGTGCCGTCGGGCGCGGTGCCGAGGGCGTGGACTTCGGCGCCGAGGCGGCGGAGGACCTCGGGCGTGGTGGCGGCGGTGGCGCCGTGGGCGGCGTCGACGACGATGCGCCAGCCGGCCAGGGAGCCGGCGGGGAGGCGGGCGGCGATGTCGGTGACGTAGGCGGCGGCGGTGCCGGCGTCCTCGGGCGGGGGCGGGGCCTCGCGCCAGGCGGGGGCGTCCTCGGGGGAGGGGAGCAGGGCCTCGATGGCGGCCTCGTCGGCGTGGGTGAGCTTGAGGCCGCCGGCGGCGAAGAACTTGATGCCGTTGTCGGAGGCGGGGTTGTGCGAGGCGTTGACGACGACCCCGAGCGGGGTGCCGCGGGCGCGGACGGCGCGGGCGACGGCGGGCGTGGGGGCGACGCCGAGAGAGACGGGGGCGAGGCCGCCGGCGCGCAGGCCGGCGGCGAGGGCGGAGAGGAGGGCGGGGCCGGAGGCGCGGGTATCGCGGCCGAGGAGCACGGCGGCGCCCTCGGGGGCGCCGGCGGCGCGGGCCCAGCGGGCGGCGGCGAAGCCGAGGCGGGCGGCGAAGCTCTCGTGAATGACGGGGCCGCCGTAGGGGCCGCGCACGCCGTCGGTGCCGAAGAATTGGCGCTTCATGCTGGAGGAGGGATGGGCTGCGGGAGGGGGCTCAGGCGAAAAACTCGCGGGTGGCGGCGATCTTGGCGCGGACGGCGCCGCCGAGGAGGAGCTCGCGGGCCTGCGGGAGGGCCGCGGCGGGGGCGGGCGAGCGACCGCAGATCCAGAGGGCGACGGA
>JAUVVA010000074.1 GCA_030604905.1 Verrucomicrobiota bacterium
CCGGGCGGCTACACCCGCATCTACAAGCTCGGCACCCTCGGCCGCAACGACGCCGCCGAGATGGCCCAGATCGAGTTCATCAAGGCCGACGACCCCGGCTACAAGAAGGCCAAGAAGCCCGCCGCCAAGAGCGAGGCCAAGCCCGCCGCCGAGGCCGCGCCCGCCGCCTAAAGCGCCCGCCTGATTTTCATGGCGCCGTTCCCTCGCGGGAACGGCGCTTTTTTGTTTTGGTTTTGTGATTGGTAGCGGAACGGCGGAGCCGTTTCGTTTTTAACGTCTCGCCCGTTTAATGGATCTCGTCACCGCCACGGTCATCTACTGCTTCCTCGTCGCCGGGGTTTTCCTCGGCCTCTGGGTTTACTATGACCGCCGGGACCACGCCCGCTTCGAGGCCGAGCGCCGCCACGTCTCCTTCCGCTGCGTGAAGTGCGGCCACCTCTACGCCATCCAGGGCGATAAACCCGTCTCCACCTGCCCCCGCTGCGGGCAGGAAAACGACCGCCTGCGTTTTTGACCCGCGCGCCGCGGTCGGCGGCGGGCGCCGGGGGTCGCCCATGCGCCGCCGGCCGTGCCGGTGCCGCCCGCGCCTCGGACGCAAGGGCGCGAAACCACGCCATCCCGCATCGCGCTTCAGACTCGGTGCGGGCCCGCCTCTCGGCTTCGCTGGGCCGATGCAGCGCTCCGGCTCCCGTTTGCTCCGCCCTCTTCTCCTCGTCTGCGGTCTGTCCCTGCTCGCCTTTGCGCTCCCGCGCCCCGGGCTCCTCGCCGCGGCCACGCCCGCCCTCCTGCCGGCCGGCGTCGAACGCGATCCCCGCGTGCCTTCGCCGGCGGAGTTTTTTGGGCAGGAGGCCGGCGAGTGGCACCTGCGCTCCGACCAGATCAACGCCTACCTGCGCGTCCTCGCCGCCGCCGCTCCCGAACGCGTGCGGGTGGAGGAAATTGGACGCAGCCACGAGCGGCGCGAGCTCCTGCTCGTCACCATCGCCGCGCCCCAGCAGCTCGCCCGGCTGGAGGAGCGGCGGGAGCGACACCTCGCCGAGCTCGCGCCGGCCGACCGTGCTCCGGCGCCGCGGCCGGATGCGCCAGTCATCGTGAACCTCGGCTACGGGGTGCACGGCGACGAGCCCTCGGCCTCCAACGCCGCGCCCTGGGTCGCCTATCACTTCGCCTCCGCCCGTTCCCCCGAGGCGGAGCGCCTGCTGGCCGATCTCGTGCTCTTGATCGAGCCCATCCGCAACCCCGACGGGCACGATCGCTCCGCGACTTGGTTCAACGGGCACCGCTCGATCTCCTCGCCCTCGCTCGATCCCGCCGACCGCGAGCACAACGAGCCCTGGCCGCGCGGTCGCTTGAACCGCTATTGGTTCGACCCCAATCGCGACTGGTTGCCCTTGGTCCACCCGGAGGCGCGGGCGCGGGCCGAGCTCTTTCACCGCTGGCGTCCGCACGTGGCGGGCGATTTTCACGAGATGGGCTCCAACACGACCTACTTCTTTCAGCCCGGCGTGCCCTCGCGCGAAAATCCCAGCATCCCGCCCGGCGTGCAGCGCGTCACCCGCGCCCTCGCCGATTTTCACCGCCGCGCGCTCGATGGCGCGGGGGAGCTCTACTTCACGAAGGAGCGTTTCGATGAGTTTTATCCGGGCAAGGGCTCGACCTATCCCGATCTGCACGGAGCGGTGGGGCTGCTTTTCGAGCAGGCCAGCGCGCGCGGCCACGCGATCGAGACCATCCACGGCGAGCTCGGCTTCGGGCGGGCGATCCGCAACCAAGTGCTGACGAGCCTGGCGACGGTGGAGGCCGCGGTGGAGCTGCGTGCGGAGCTGGCCGCGCTGCATCGGGCCGCGGTGCCGGAGGCGCTGGCCGAGGCGGCGCGCGCCCCGTTTCGCGCCCACGTGCTCGGCGACGACGGCGACCCGGCCCGCGCGCGCGAGTTGATCGACGTCCTGCTGCGGCATCGGGTGCAGGTGCATCCGCTGCTGGAGGAGCTTGCGGTCGACGGGCAGGTCTATCGTCCCGGCGAGGCTTGGGTCGTGCCGGTGGAGCAGCCGCAGTTCCGGCTGCTCACGGAGATTTTTACGCGGCGCACCACGTTCACGGACTCGGTTTTCTATGATGTCTCGGCCTGGTCTCTGCCGCTTGCGCACGGCCTGCCCCATGCGGAATTGCCTCGCTTGCCGGCCAAAGGGGAGCGGCTCCACGAGCCGCCGCCGCTCCAGGGTCGCCGCGTTGGCGGCGGCGAGGCCTACGCTTACCTGGTTGATTGGTCGGCGCATCATGCCCCGCGCACCTTGCACCGCTTGCAGCGTGCGGGGCTGCGGGTGAGCGGCCTCACGGGGCGGCCCTTGACCATCGAGGCGGCGGATGGCTCGCGCGTCACGCTGCATCCGGGGGCGCTCCTGATCCCCGCGGCCGCGCAGCCCGAGCGCCGCGAGGCGCTGGAGGCGCTGCTAGAGCGCGCGGTGGCGGAGGACGGGGTGCGGGTGTATGCCTGCGCCAGCGGCCTGAGCATGGAGGGCGTCGATCTTGGCAGTCCGTCCTTCGTGCCCTTGCCGCGCCCGGCGGTGGCCTTGGTGGCGGGCACGGGAGTCGATGCGAGAGACATCGGCGCGGCCTGGCATCTGCTCGATCAAGGGGTGGGCCTGGCGCCGACGCTTCTCGATCCCGCGTCCTTGAGCCGGGTGGATCTCTCGCGCTACCACGTCCTCGTGCTGGCGGACGGCCGCTACGCGCAGGTGCCGGAGGCGGCGGCCGCGCGGGTGCGCGATTGGGTGCGGGCCGGCGGCACGCTGATCGTGATGGGGCGCGCCATCGGCTGGGCGATCGAGCACAAGGTGGCGGAGCTGGCCTGGGCCAAGCCGGAGCCCGCGGCGGCCGCGGAAGCGCGCGCTCCCTATGTGGAGGCGGCGGATCGCGAGGCGCTGGGTCGCATCGCCGGGGCGATAGTGGAGGCGCGGCTGGATCTCACGCATCCGCTGGCCTACGGCTACGCCCGGGACCGGCTGCCGCTGCTGCGGAAAAACACGCTCTGGCTGGCGCCGGCCCGCTCGCCCTACGCCACGCCCGCGGTGTATGCCGACGAGCCCCTGCTCGCGGGCTTCGTGTCGCCGGAGAACCAGCGTCGCTTGGCGGGCACGGCGGCGGCGGTGGCGCAGCCGACGGGGCGCGGCGTGGTGGTGGCCCTGCCGGATGATCCCAATTTCCGCGGTTTCTGGCGGGGCGGGCAGAGGCTTTTCCTCAACGCGGTGTTTTTTGGCCGCACGATTCGCGCCCTTGGCGAGCCGGACGGCGCGCCGGGGGACGGCGAGGATGGCGACGAGCTCTGAGCCCGGAATCCGCGGTCGTCGCGGGTCGTCTCAGCCAAGCTGGTGGCCGCCAGCTCGCCGCGTCATCCGCTCCAGGCACCTTCTCCCGCAGAACGGGACAGGTCGGGGATTCCGCGACGACCTTCGGCCTCACCCCCTTGCGCTACTCCTTCTCGCCGAGGGCGGCGCGGATGGCGCGGCAGGCGCTGCGCAGCACTTGCAGGCGCGCGTAGCGTTTGTCGTTGGCCGGGATGAGGTGCCAGGGCGCGTAGTCGGTGTCGGTCAGCGCCAGCATGTCGCCCACCGCGGTCTCGTAGGCGTCCCAGCGGCGGCGGTTGCGCCAGTCCTCCTCGTTGATCTTGTGTTGCTTGAAGCTGATCTCCTCGCGGGAGCGGAAGCGGGCGAGCTGCTCCTCGCGGCTGATGTGTAGCCAGAATTTCACCACGATCTGCCCGTGCTCGACGAGCTGGCGCTCGAAGTCGTTGATCTCCCCGAAGGCGCGTTGCCACTCGTCGGGACGGCAGAAGCCCTCGATGCGCTCGACGAGCACGCGTCCATACCAGCTGCGGTCGAAGATCGCGATCTTGCCGTCGCGCGGGACGTGTTTCCAGAAACGCCAGAGGTAGTGGTGCGACTTCTCCTCGTCGTTGGGCTTGGCCACGGGGTAGACGCGGTAGTCGCGCACGTCGATGGCGCTGGTGAGGCGGCGGATGGCGCCGCCCTTGCCGGCGGCGTCCCAGCCCTCGAAGACAAACACGATGGCGCGGCCGGCCTCGTGGGCGGAGCGCGCGGCGGCGTTGAGGCGTCCGAGCCACTTGTCGCGCTTCTCCTCGTAGGCGGCGGCGGAGAGCTGCTGGTCGAGGGGCAGGCCAAGGAGGCGGCGGCGTCCGTAGGCGCGGAGGGGCTTGGGCGCGGGATCGGCCTTGGCGGGGGCGCGCTGGCGGGCGAGCTGGGCGAGTTTTTGGCGATGCTCGCCAAAGCGTTGGAGCAGGAGGTCGGCGACGGCGAGGTTGCGCGCGCGCTCGTCGGCGGCGTCGATCACGATCCAGGGCGCGTTGGGCCGGTGGGTGGACTTGAGGATGTGGAGCGCGGTGCGCTCCAGGCGGTCGTAGATGCGGTGGTGGCGCCAATCCTCCTCGGTGACGCGCCAGGCGGTGCGCTCGTCGGATTCGAGGTGTTTGAGGCGCGCGCGCTGGCTGTCTTTGTCGAGGTTGAGCCAGACCTTGAGGATCAGGGTGTCGTTGTCCGAGAGCGCCTTTTCGAAGTGCCGGATGCGCTCCAGCTCATGGTCGAGCGCGGCGAGGTCCTTTTTGCTGCGCGCCTCCTCGTTGAGCGTCTGGGTATACCAGGAGCCGGCGTAGATGCCGATTTTTCCGCGGGTGGGCAGGCTGCGCCAAAAGCGCCAGAGGAAGGGGCGTTCGCGCTCCTCGTCGGTGGGGCCGTCGAAGTTGAAAGTCTCGACGCCGCGGGGATCGAGCCAGCCGCCGAGGGCGTTGAGCAGGTCGCCGCGGCCGGCGCCGGCCACGCCGGCGACGATGAGGAGGATCTTGAAGGGCTGCTCCTTGAGCTCGACCTGGAGGCGGACGAGCTCTTCGCGCAGCTGGTTGACCCGGGCCTCGTAGGTTTTTTTCGAGACGCGTTCGGGAGCGGGAGGACGGCGGCGTTTCGCGGTGGGCATCGGCGGGAGGGTGGGCTCTCGTCGCGCGGGAGGCGACGCCGCGGATGCAAAGGCCGCTCGGGCGGGTCGGAAACGCTAAATTCCCGGGGCGGAAAAAATCCTTTGGCGTCGCGCGCCGCCGGGCCTCGGGGGCGGGGGCCGCGCGTCAGGGCATGTAGAGCCAGTGGCGGCGGGTGGCGTCTTGATAGGCGCGGGCGCGGCGGTCCCAGTCGACGAGGAAGGACTCGAGGTCGACGCGGGCCCCGTCGCGGACGAGCGCCTGCCACCAGGCGGTGCTGCCGACGTGGATGTTGAAGGAGCGGGCTTCGCGCTGGTTGAGACGGGCGAAGGGATTGGGCGGATCGTAGACGCAGGCGAGGCGCATCATCTCGAAACTGAGCTGGGTGGGGCGCCAGGCGTCCCAGTCGACGACCTCGACGTAGAGCGAGTTGACCGGGCGGCCCTGGGCGTCGTTGACGGTGATGAGGCGGTAGGCGAGGCCGGGGATGTTGAGGCGTTCGAGGTCGGCCTTGATTTGAACGGGAGTCCTGCCGCGGAAGCTGATGGCGCGGAAGGGGTGCTCGCGGCCGGCGCCGTGGCGGAAGCCGCTGTATTCGCAGCCGAGGCCGACCATGGCGTAGCCGACCACGGCGGCAAAATCCTGCACGAGGGGCGAGGTGGGCACGAAGCGCAGGCCGGTCTCGGGCCAGCGCATGGAGCGGCGCCAGCCGCGCATGGGGACGACGGTGAGCTTGCCGCGGGCGCGCACCTCCTCGGGCACGTCGAGCACGCCGGGGGTGGCGGCGGCGAAGCGGGCGAGCTCGCCCATGGTGAGCCCGTGGACGTAGGGGATCTGAAAGGCGCCTACGCCGCTCATCCACTCGCGGTCGAGGATGGGGCCGTCGACCTTGAGGCCGCCGAGGGGATTGGGGCGGTCGAGCACGATCACCTCCACGCCGTGCAGGAAGCAGGAGTCCATGGCGTAGCGCATGGTGACGCTGAAGGTGTAGCTGCGGACGCCGATGTCCTGGAGGTCGACCACGAGCGCGTCGATGTTCCTGAGCTGCTCCTTGGTGGGTTTGCGGTTGGCGCCGTGGAGCGAGTAAACGGGCAGGCCGGTGGGGCCGTGGATCTCGTCGCCGAAGTTGACGCTGGCGCGGAGTTGGCCGCTGAGGGCGTGTTCGGGGGCGAAGAGGGAGACGAGGCGCACGCCGGGGGCCTTGTGGAGGATGTCGATCGTGCTGCGGCCCTGGCGGTTCACGCCGGCGGGGTGGGTGAGGAGGCCGACGCGTTTGCCGCGGAGGGCGGCGAAGCCGTCCGCCTCGAGCACGTCGATGCCGAGCATGACGGGGAAGACGGGTTGCGGGCGGACGGGGGTGGCGGCGGCGGGGGCGGGGGGCTGGGCGGGGCGGGAGGCGACGGCGCCGCCTTGCGCGGGGGTGGAGTTGCCGGCGGCGGGGGCCGGCGGGTGGCCGCTGCAACCGAGCAGGCCAAAGACGAGGAAACCAAGGAGCAAGAGGGTGCGTGGAGCGCGGAGCATGGCCGGGGGAAAGGGAGCGAGCGGTCAGGACGAGGAGCTGGAGGGCGGGGGCGAGGAGCTGTCGTCGTGCGGGGTGACGGTGGCGGTGACGGGCTTGCGGGCGGCGTGGTGGAGGGCGGCGGGGAGCACGAGCAGGCGCCACAGCAAGTCCAGGGCCGCTCCGATGGTCACGCCCGCGATGAGGCCGCCGATGACCAGGCAGTTGAGCAGGTGGGTGAGGTTGTGGACCCCGAAGTTCTGGGCGAGGTGGCCGAGCCAGTTGCCGCCCGGGGGCGGAGCGTCGGGCGAGACGGGTGGCGAGGCGACGGCATCGGGCACGGGCACGGCGTCGACCGACTCCATCGGGCCCCAGCCGGTGAGGTGGAGCGCGAACTCACCCAGCTTATAGGTGCCGTAGTAGACGGGCACGGCGGTGACGGGCGTGGTGATGAACTGGAGGCCGCCCATGACCATGAAGTTGGTGCGCAGGAAAAGACTCAGCGCGAAGGCCACCGGGAGCTGCACCCCGAGCGCGGGCATGAGCGCGACGATGGTGCCGGCGTAGAAGGAGGGGCGGAGCTCAAGGTAGCGAAAGCTCCAGAGGTAGCTGCGTTTGCGGGCGAAGGAGGCGAAGCGGCCGACCACGGGGTAGGTGTGGAAGCGGGCCCGTCTCGGCATGAAACGCAGCCAAAATTTTGCCCGGCGGATGCGGGCGAAGCGGAGCTGGCGTTGACGTGGGTGGTCGTCGGACATGGGGGCGGACGCGGCGGAGCGTTTACGCTCGGTCAAGGCCCGCCGGAGGTAAAGAGCGGGCTGGGAAAATTCGCGGCGTCAGGGAGTGGTAAGGCACGGGGGGAGGCGTGCTTGGTCCGCCGCGGGGCGGGCTTGTTCCGACGCTTCGCGGGGCTTCAGACCGGCGCGAAGCGCGGCACTTGGCGGCCTTCGTGCGATACGAGCTCGCTCCACATGGCGTGCGGGCGCACCCAGAGGGCGCCGTCGACGGGGCGGCCCTGCTCGTCGAGTCCACGGTAGAGCACGAGCGGCGAGAGATCCTCGGAGTGGCGGGCCACGCCGAGCACTTCGTAGAGGTGGCCCTTGTAGTGGCGGTAGCGGCCGGGGGCCGGAGTGGAGGGCAGGGGCTGGAGTGGATCGCCGCGTGGCATGAGGCGAGAAGGGTGGGGCGGCGGCGGGCGCGGTGGCAACGCGTGAGGGAGGAGGCAGAGCGGGCGAGGGGAGAACGGGACGCACGCAAGGCGACGATACGGGAAAGCCGAAAAACGGTTTACGGCGAGGGGCGGGGCGGGCGCTCTTGGCGGGTTTTATGTCGCTCGTATCCGGTCCGGTTTCCTTTCGCTCGGTCGCCTTGCTCGTCGCGGGCGTGGCGGCTTGCGCGACGGCGGCGGTGATGATCAAGGCGAGCGCGCTGCACCCGGTCTTGCTCTCGGCGCTGCGCCTGCTCCTGGCGGCGGCCTTGCTCACGCCGGTCTATCTCTCGGCGCGGCGGGCGCACGGGGGGCGCCCGGTGGCGGCGGACTGGCGGGCGGCGCGGCTGCCGGCGCTCGCGTTGGCGGCGCATTTCGCGAGCTGGGCCTGGGGCGCGCGGATAACGCCGACCGCGCAGGCGACCTTGATCGTGAACCTCGCGCCGCTGGCGATGCCGTTTCTGCTCCACGCGTTTTTGAGCGAGCGGGCGACAAGGCGCGAGCTGGTGGCGACGGGGTTGGCGCTGGGCGCGGTGCTGCTGCTCACGGCGCGCGACGCGCTGGCGGCCGACGCGGCGCCGCTGGGCAACCTGGTGTGCCTGGGCTCGATGTTGATGTTCACGCTCTACCTCGTGCTCGGGCGGCGGCATCGGGCGGTGCCCTCGCTCTGGCTCTATGTGGTGCCGGTGTATTGGCAGGCGGGGCTGCTCTGCGCCGTGTTCGCGCTGCCCTGGGCGGGCGATCCGGGACTGGCCTCGGGGCGCGAGTGGCTGCTGGTGGCGGGGCTGGCGGTTTTGCCCACGCTGGTCGGGCACTCGTTGCTGAACCGCGCGATGCGGGCGCTGCCGGGGCAGTTGGTCAGCCTCGCGAACCTTGGACAGTTTGTTTTCGCGGCGCCGCTGGCGTGGGTGCTCTTCGCCGAGCGCCCGCCGTGGGTGTTCGCGCCGGCCTGCGCCTTGATCGCGCTGGCGGTGTGGCTGGGGGCGGGGGCGCGGAGGGGCGCGGGCCTGACCTCGCGCGGGAGCGGCGCGAAGGCGCGTTGAGGGCGCGGGCACGCCCTCGGCGTCAGGCGTGGAGGGCGGCCTTGAGGCGGCGGGCGCGCTCGAGGGTCTCGGTGATGTCGGTGCCGGTGACGGTGAAGTGGCCCATCT
Source organism: Verrucomicrobiota bacterium (assembly GCA_030604905.1). Taxonomy (GTDB): domain Bacteria; phylum Verrucomicrobiota; class Verrucomicrobiia; order Opitutales; family Opitutaceae; genus IMCC26134_A. The sequence continues at coordinate 8,835 of JAUVVA010000074.1, forward strand.
TGCGGCCGGGGCGCGGCTCTTTCTTCCCGTAGAGGTGGAGGTGCACGCGCGGCTCGCGCAGGAGCGCGGCCCAGGCGGGCTCGCCGACGCACTTGTCGCCGGACCATTTCCAGGCGTCGCCGAGGATGTTGACCATCACGGCGGCGGGCGAGCTCATGGAGACGTCGCCGAGCGGGAGGCCGGCGACGGCGCGCACGTGTTGCTCGAACTGGGAGGTCACGCAGGCGTCCATCGACCAGTGGCCGCTGTTGTGCGGGCGGGGCGCCATCTCGTTGACGAGGATCTCGCCGCGGTCGGTGAGGAACATCTCGACGGCGAGCAGGCCGACGAGGCCGAGGCGCTCGGCGATGGCCTCGGCGAGAGCGAGGGCTTTTTGCTGGAGCTCGGGCGCGACGCGCGCGGGCAGGATCGAGAAGTCGAGGATGTGCTTGGTGTGGATGTTCTCGGCGACGGGGAAGCAGCGCGTCTCGCCGGCGGAGGAGCGGGCGACGAGCACGGAGAGCTCGCACTTGAAGTCGACCCACCGCTCGACGACGGCGCGCTGGCCGGCGAAGGAGGAAACGGCGCGGGCGAGCGTGGCCTCGTCGGTGACCTTGAGCTGGCCCTTGCCGTCGTAGCCGAAGTCGGCGGTCTTGACGACGCAGGGCAGGCCGATGGAGCGGATGGCGGCGGCGAGGTCGCCCCCGGCCTCGCACTCGGCGAATCGCACGTGCGGAAACTCGTTTTTGCGCAGCCAGGTTTTCTCGCGGAGGCGGTTTTGCGCGACCTCGAGGATCTGCCACTTGGGGTGAAACAGCCCGGCGTGCTCGAGACGCCAGAGCGGCTCGCAGGGGATGTTTTCGAATTCGTAGGTGACGACGTCGCAGCCGCGCACAAAGGCCTCGAGTTGCTCGAGGTCGGTGTAGGGCGCGTGGACGCTGTGGGCGCTGACCTCGGCGGCGGGCGAGTCGACCGAGGGCTCGTAGACGTGGACGCGGTAGCCGAGGCGCTCGGCGGAGTGGGCGAACATGCGGCCGAGCTGGCCGCCGCCGAGGACACCGAGGGTTTTGCCGGGAGAAATCATGACGGGAGGAGGGGGTCGAAGGTCTGAAGGTCCCAGGTCGAAAGTCGAGTGCGGGCCCGCGCAGCGGGCCGGCCGGTGGCGACCTGAGACTCTAGGACTTGCGACCTGTGACGGATCTCAGGCGGGCAGCTTGGCGGCGAGGACGGTGGCGGTTTGCTCGCTGCGGAAGGCGTGCAGGGCGGCGCGGATCTGCGCGTTGGTGCCGGCGAGGATGGCGGCGGCGAAGAGGGCGGCGTTGATCGCGCCGGCCTTGCCGATCGCAAAGGTGGCCACGGGCACGCCGCCGGGCATCTGCACGATGGAGAGCAGGCTGTCCTGGCCCTTGAGGCTGTGGCTCTCGACGGGGACGCCGAGCACGGGCAGCGCGGTGAAGGCGGCCGTCATGCCCGGGAGGTGGGCCGCCCCGCCCGCGCCGGCGATGATGACGCGCAGGCCGCGCGACTCGGCGCTTTTGGCGTAGTCGGCCATCTTGTCGGGGGTGCGATGGGCGCTGACGACGTCCTTTTCGAAAGGCACGCCGAGCTTGGTGAGCGTGGCGGCGGCGTGCTGCATGGTTTCCCAATCCGAGGTGCTGCCCATGATGAGGCCGACAAGTGGCTGCGACATAAGGGCGGCAGGATGGGGCGCGGCGCGGGCGCGGAAAAAGCCTAAATCCTAAAAAACGCGCGGTCCGGGCCGCTCGGTGCCGGCCGCTTGGCCAGCGGTGGCCGGCTCGGGCGCTCCGGGGGCGGCCGCCCCGACCGGCTCGGCGACGCTGCCGCCCGCGGCCGCGCGAGCCGGGGAGGGCGCGATGCGGTGGGCGGGGCCCGGGTAGGGCACTCCGGGCAGGACCAGGCTGTCGCGCGGCGCTTGCCCCTCGTGGGTGAGCGGGACGTCCTCCGCGCCGCGGCGGTAGATCACGTAGTAGACCGCCGCGACCATGAGGCTGCCGCCGACGATGTTGCCGGCGATGACGGCGCCGAAGTGGGCGCCCACGCCCAAGGGGGAGAGGGCGGCGGCGCCGGCGGGCAGATATTCGGGGTTGAGCCAAAAAAGGAGCGCGGCGCGCGGCACATAGTAGAGGCTGGCCACCACGTGTTCGAGCGAGAGCGCGGCGAGTGCGCTGAGCGGCAGGAGGACGCCGATGACCTTGTCGGTCATGCTGCGGCCCCCAAGCGAGATCCAGACGGCGACGCAGACGAAGAGGTTGCCCAGCACGGCGCGCGCGAAGGTCTCGATGAAGGTGAGGTCCATCTTTTGCGCACCCACAAGCCAAGCGGTGCGACCGACCGCGCCGTCGAGGGAGCTGTGGAGGCCGGACAGCAGGAAGAGCGCGATCAGGCCGAGCGCGCCGACGGCGTTGGCGGCGAGGACGAGGCTCCAATTGCCCAGCAGGCGGGAGAGGGTGATTTTGCCGGAGGCCCAGGCCATCGCGAGGAGGTTGTTGCTCGTGAACACCTCCGCGCCGGCGAGGATGGCCATGATGTAGCCGCTGGCGAAAAAAAGCCCGGCGAGGAGGCGCCCGGTCATCGGACCGAATGAGGGGTCGGCCGCGATGAAGGTGGCGAAGAGACCGCCGAGTCCGATGAAGCCGCCGGCGAGCACGCCGAGCATGAAGGTCTTGAAGGGCGGCATGGCCGCCTTCACCACGCCAGTTTGCTCCACCCGCCGCGCGATCTCCTGCGGCGAATAGGCATCGGAGCTGTAGAGGTAGGCCACGGCCGGAGCCTGCCCCGGGGGCGCGTCGGAGGCAACCCGGACCGACCGGGCCTCGGACGGTTTTTGGCCGCCGGGTCGAGCGGGTGGAGGAGGCCGCCGAGGCGCGTGAGCGAGCGCCGGCCCGGCGGCGGCGTGGCGGGGCGGGCCGGTCGTTCAGGCTCGCCGCAGCTCGATCCAGAAGGTCGAGCCTTGGCCGGGGGTGGACTCCACCCCGACGGTGCCGCCCATGCGCTCGGCCGCTTTTTGCACGATGGAGAGGCCTATGCCCGTGCCTTCGCGCGAGGCGTGCAGGCGCTGGAAAATCTTAAAAATTCGTTGGTGGTGCTCCGGCTCGATGCCCAGGCCCTGGTCCTCGACCCGCAGACGCACCCGATCCGCTTCCGCGGGGAGCGCGCGCACACGCACCTGCGGAGCCTTGCCGGGGGCGGTGAACTTGACCGCGTTGCCGAGTAGGTTGGAGAAAATCTGCAGGAGCATGGCCTCGTTGCCGAGCACCCGGGGCAGGGGTTCCAGCTTTAGCTCGGCCTCCGGGGAGCTCAGCGCCGGGAGGGTCTCGACCACGCGCTCGACCAGGGGCAGCGGGTCGACCGGCGCGAGCGGGGTGTCGACGCGCGAGATGGTGCTGTAGGCGAGCACGTCGCGGATGAGCTGGTCCATGCGCGTGGCGGCCGTGGCCACTCGCCGCAGCATGTCGCGCCCCTCCGCGTCGAGGCGCTGGGCATGCTCCTCAAGAAGCAGATCGGAGAAGCCGGTGAGGGCGCGGAGAGGGGACCGCAGATCGTGGGCCAGACTGTAGGAGAAGGTCTCGAGCTCGGCGAGGGCGGTCTGGAGCGAGGCGGTGCGCTCTTGCACGGTCTGCTCCAGGATTTCTTGGTGACGCTTCTGCTCGTCGATGTCGGTGGCGGTGCCGAACCACTGGCGGGAGCCGGCCTCGCCCTCGTAGCCAAAGGCGCGGCTGAGGTGCCAGCGAAAGCTGCCATCGGCCATGCGCAAGCGGTGCTCGGCCTCGTAGGGAAGACCTGTTGCCAAGGCCCTCCGCCAAGCCTCGATCGTGGTCGCTTCGTCCTCGGGGTGGAGAACGGGTTTCCACTCCCAGCCGTCCGGAACCGCGCGGATGCCGGAGTAGGCGGATGCGCGGCGGTTGTAATACTGGACGGTGCCCTTGCCGTCGGCGATCCAGACCAGTTGAGGCATGGAGTCGGCCAGGCGGCGGAAACGCTCCTCGGTGCGGTGCAGCTCCTCCTCCGCGCGGCGCCAGGCGGTGATCTCGGTCTGCACCACCACGCCGCCGATGATCTGGCCGTCCGGGGCGCGCACGGGCGCGCCGTGGTTGATGAGGGTGCGGCGAAGGGAGGGCTCGTCGAAGGGCTCGATGTCGATCACGTCGCCCGCCGCTTGCGCCTCGCCGCGCAGGGCGCGGGCCATGGCCCACTCGTGGGCCTGGATCCGTCGGCCATGCCTTTCCGAACCGTCGGCCCACCAGCCCTTCCACTCGATGTATTGGTTGACGGAGCGGGACATCGGGGAGGGGCCCCAGATGCGTTCGTTGGCGGGATTCGCGCGCAGGAGTTGTCCTGTCGCGTCGGCGACGATGATCCCGGCCGGGCAGGCTGCCAGCACGGCCTCGAGCAACCCGTGCTCCTCGGCCGCGCGTTGCTCGGCGCGTTTGCGGTCGGTGATATCGGTGAAGGAAACGGCGAAGCCATCGCCAGCAGGCACCGCGGTGCAGCGGAACCAACCGTCGATCCCCTCGTGTCGGTAGTGCAGCTCCTGACGCCACACGCTGCGGGAGCGGACGACGTTTGCGTAGATCTCGAAAAGGCCGTCTTCGCGGACGCCCGGCTGGTCGACCAAGAGACGCGCGCCGACGCGGGGGCCGAGCCCCACGGCGGCTTCGGCGGCGGCGTTGGCGAAGCGGCACTCGAAATCGACGATCTCGCCCGCGGCGTCGCGCACGGCGGAGTAGATCATGAAGCCATCGGGCGTGACCTCTAGCAGGGCGCGAAAACGTTGCTCGGCCTCGGCCTGGGCCTCTTGGGCGGCGCGGCGGGCCGTGACGTCGAGGACCACGCCGGCGAAGGAGAGCGGGCGGCCGGGAGCCGGGCTTTCGGCCCGGCCACGTGCGTGGAGCCAGAGAATGGTGCCGTCCGGGTGGACCACCCGGTATTGTTCGTCAAAGGGTGCCCCGACCGAGACGGTGGCTTGAACGGCGGCGACCACGCGATCGCGGTCCTCGGGGTGGAAGCGGGAGGCGAAGTCGGCGAGCGCCAGCTGTTTCGCGCCGGGAGGGAAGGCGAAGAAGCGGGCGAGGTTTTCATCCGCCTGGATATGGCCGGAGGGCGGATACCATTGCCAGATGCCGACGTCCCCGGCCGCGAGGGTGGCGCGCAGGCGGTCCCGCGCTTCGAGGAGTTCTTGTTGCGAAGGCGAGAGCGTGCCGGGCGCGGCGGGCGCGAGGCGCGCCAGCAGTCGCAGCTGGGCGGCGAGTTCGAGTTCGTCGCAAGGCCAAAGCAGCAGGGACTCGGCGCCGGCGCGGTCGAGCTCGGCGCGCTCCTCGTGCGTGGGCGTCTCGAGGAGGAGCAGCAACAAGGGGGCGGGCGCGGGGGCGGTTTTTGCGCCGCGGCAAAACGTGAGCGCCGCCGAGGGCGAGCCGGCGAAGACGAGGAGGACGGCCGGGGGCGGCAGGTCGATGCGCGCGCTCGGCGGGAGGACAATCGGAGCCGGCGTGAGGCGGCCGAGGGTCGCGACGAGGGAGGCGTGCCGGGGATCGGCTGGGTCGGCGACGAGGGCGACTCGGGTGGCTTGCAGCATCGGAGGGCCCCGAATGATGGGCGCGCCCCTCGGCCGAGGGCAACTCATGCCGAGGCGCAAGGGGGGCGCGGAGTCTACTTATTACAATGGGGTGGCGTTCGAGTAGAGGACGGACTCGCTGTCGGTGCGGGGGGAATCAGTAAGGCGCGGCGATGGCCTCGAAATCCAAGCCGTTGAAGTCGTGCAGGACCTGCGGGAAGACGCGGAGCGTCATCGGGCGGAATGATGGGATCCTTTAATAAGCGGCAGGGCTATTAAACTTTGGTTGGCTAAAACTTAACAGGCGCGGGATGAGGCCCCAAGTCGGTTTTGCGCGACAGAGAAGAGGGCGGCGGGAGGGCGCCGCTCCACGGTCTAGCCGAGCACGCGGCGGAGGCTCTCCAGGTCCATCACGCTCGCGAGGCTTTCCTCCTGGACCACGGCGGCGGCGAGCGCGGCTTTCTCGCGCTGCAGGAGGCGGATCTTTTCTTCGACCGTGCCCTCGGCCAGCAGCCGGTAGGCGATCACCGGCTTGGTCTGCCCGATGCGGTGGATGCGATCGATGGCCTGCGCCTCGGCGGCGGGATTCCACCACGGATCGTAGAGAAAGGCGTAGCTGGCCGCGGTGAGGTTGAGGCCGAAGCCGGCGGCTTTGAGCGAGAGCAGGAAAACCGTTTTCGAGGGATCGGTCTGAAAGGTCTCCACCAATTCGGCGCGATTTTCCGTCGCTCCGGTGAGCAGGAGGTGGCCGATGCCGGCGGCGGCGAGGCGCGCGCGGATGATCTCCAGCATCTCGACGAATTGGCTGAAAACGAGCACCTGGTGCCCCTCCTCGGCGAGCTCCTCCACGCGTTCGAGCAGGGCGTCGAGCTTGGCGCTGGGGAGCGCGGCGTGGGCGGGGTCGATCAGCGCCGGGTGGCAACAAATCTGGCGCAGGCGCAGCAGGCTCGCGAGCACGTGGAAACGCACGGCGTCGAGCGCGCTCTTGGTCTCGACCCCGAGGAGCTGGGCGCGGGCGCGCTTCAGCTCGGCGTCGTAGAGGCGGCGTTGCTCGCCCTCGAGCTCGACGATGATCTCGTCCTCGGTGCGCGCGGGCAGTTCGGGCGCGGCCTGGGCCTTGGTGCGGCGCAGAAGGAAGTGGCGGACGCGGCGGTGCAGGCGCTCGAGCGCGCGCGGATCCTGCTCGGGGTATTGGCGGCGGAAGGAGGGCTGGTCGCCGAGCAGGCCGGGCTGGGCGAAGGCGAAGATGCTCCAGAGGTCGGCGAGGCGGTTTTCTATCGGGGTGCCGGTCAACACGAGACGGCGGCGGGCGCGCAGCGAACGCGCGGCGACGGCGACCTGGCTGGAGGGGTTTTTGATGAACTGGCCCTCGTCGAGCACCACGGCGTCCCAGTGCTCGGCGCGAAAGCGCGCGGCGTGGAGGCGGAGCTGGGTGTAGTTGGCGACCACTACATTCGCGGTCGCGAGGGCGGGGCGGGCGGCGGGGGCGGTGGAGAAGGCGGCGATGGAGAGGCCGGGCGCGAAGCGGGCGGTCTCGGCGAGCCAGCCGTGGGTGACGCTCTTGGGGCAGACGACGAGGGCGCGGAGGCGGGCGGCGGCCCGGGGTGGCACGGGCGTCTCGCCCGTGGGCTCGGGTGGCACGGGCATCTTGCCCGTGGGCTCGGCGTCGAGGGCGCGGGACGCGCCCTCGCTCATGGGCGGGACGCCCATGCCACGTTCCGATCCCACGGGTCCCGCCACAAGCGGGATGCCGCTCTGTTCGGCGAGGCGGAGCAGCCAGGCGAGGGTCTGCACGGTCTTGCCGAGGCCCATGTCGTCGGCGAGCACGCCGCCAAAACCCTGGGCGGAGAGATGGCAAAGGAAGTGGTATCCGTCTCGCTGATACGGTCGCAGCTCGGCGCGCAGGCCCTCCGGCAGGGGCGGGGGTGGCGTGGCGGCGAGGGAGCGGGCGCGGTCCTGGAGGACGTGGCCGAGGACGTTGTCGTGCGCGAGGAGCGCCTCGGCCTCGAGCGCGAGTTGCAGGGCGTGCAGGCGGTGCTTGGCGCCGCGGCCGGCGGCGAGCACGTCGTCGGCGGAGAGACCGAGGCGGTCGAGCGCGGCGGCGGCGGCGGGATCGAGCGCGGGCGCGGCGTCGAGCCGTTTCCAACCGTGGCGGGGCAGGCGCACCCACTTGCCGCGGGCCTTGAGGAGGAGGGCGATCTCCTCGGCGGAGAGTTTCGTGTCCTCGACGCTGAGGCCGACGGAGAGGTCGAACCAGTCCTGCTCGGAATCGGGCGCGGCGACGACGGCGACGGAGAGCTTGGCGGTGAGGGGCGCGCCGAAGAGGTTGGCCAGTTCGGGCGAGAGCTCGACCTCGGTCTCGGGCGGCAGGGCGGAGCGCCAGGCGATGAACTCTTCGGGAAAGGCGTCGGTGGCGGGGCGGCTCCAGTGCTCGGCCCAGTTTTCCCAGCTGAGGCGTAGTTCGGCGAGGGCGGAGGCGGTTTTTTGCGCGAGGGCGTGGTCAAACTCGACCAGAGGCTGGCCGGATTGGCGCGGGGGCGGCTCGGCGCCTTTGGCCCAGCGCCAGCCGGCGTGGCCGGTCCAGAGGCGTTGGCAGGGCGGCTCGTCGGAGGTGGCGAGGAGCGTGGCGTGGAATTCGCGCTCGTCCGAGCCCGGGATGGGCGAGAGCCAACAGCGCAGGCGCGGGCGGAGCGTGACGAGGTGGGTGTCGGCGACGAGCCCTGGCGGCAAGCGCAGGCCGGTGGCGCGGAGGCGGGGGCGGAGGCGCGGGTCGTCGAGCGCGGCGAGCGGGAGCGAGGCGGCCGGCAGGGGCGGGGGGCCGCGCCAGACGCGTCCCTCGTGGAGGTAGAGCGGGGAGGGGTGCTCGGCGAGGAGCGGGGCGCCGGTGGCGGCGCGGCCATCGGGCGTGATGAGGCGGAGGGCGAGGCGATCCGGCGAGGCTTCGTCGAGCGAGGCTTCCGGCACGAGGGGCTCGGGCTCGATGGCGAAGGGGCTCCCGTCGGGCAGCACGACGGCGGTGAGCGCGGCGGGGCTGCGGAGGAGGTTGCGGACGGCGGCGGGGGAGAGCTTGGCGTGGGAGGGGGAGAGGCCGAGGCGGAGCTCGGCGGAGAGCATGGTGGCAAGCGCGGCGTCGGGGGCGGGCCAGGCGGCGAAGTCGGCGGGGCGGGCGCGAGCGAGCTCGGTGAGCAGGCGGCGGCTGACGGGACGCCAGGGTTTGTCGGCCGCGGCGCGGGTTTCGACGATCCAGGCCCCGTCGCCGTGGATGCGGACGCGGAGGCCGGCGGTTTCGGCGAAGGGATCGAACGCGGCGCGGGCGGCGGAGGGCGGCGGGGCCTCGGGCTCGGGGAGCACGCGCAGCCAGCGGGCGATCTCCTGCTCGAGGCCGGCGGGGGCGGGCGCGGAGGCAGGCGGCGGGGCCTCGGCGGGAGGCGGGGCGGAGAGGGCGAGGGGGCGGAGGGCGAGGGCGGCGACCTCGGCGGGGTCGCGTCCGTCGGGCGTGCCGGCGGCGACGGTGGCGCGCCAGGCGAGGGCGGTGGCGTAGGCGTGTTTGCAGTCGAGGCCGACGGGGCAAGTGCAGCGCGAGGTCCAGGCTCCGCGGGTGAGGTAGAGGGTGACGGAGTAGCGCGAGCCGCCCTGGACCTCGGCTTTGACGAGGTGGTCGGCGTCGGACCAGACCTTGCGGACGGCGCCGGATTGGAAGTAGTCGCGGCCGCGTTGGCGGGCGCCGGGATCGCAGTCGTCGAGCCAGGAGAGAAGGGCGTCCATCGCCTCGGGCGTGCGGACGGCGCGCACGGCGGAGGGGCGTGGACGGGGAGGCATCAGACGGAAACGGAGAGGCGGGAGACGGATTTTTTCAACGCGAAGACGCGAAGAACCGGGCAAAGGTCAGGAAGAAAGGCCCCGGAGCTGGTGGAGCGAAGCTGATACCATGGCCGGAGTCGCTGAATCAGATTTTCAACGCGAAGATCGCGAAGGACGCGAAGAGCGGAGCCGAGGGTTTGGCTTCGCGATCTTCGGTTTGGTCTTGGCGTCTTCGCGTTGAAACGTCGGGCGTCAGCGGCTCAGTAAACCTGCTCGTCGAGCAGGGTGAAGAGCTCGGCCTCGGTGATGCGCTTTTGCTGCATGCTGTCGCGCTCGCGGAGGGTGAAGCTGCCGTCCTTCTCGATGGTGTCGAAGTCGATCGTGACGCACCAGGGCGTGCCGATCTCGTCCTGGCGGCGGTAGCGGCGGCCGATGGCGCCCGCCTCGTCGTAGAAGACGGCGTAGCGGCGCTGGAGTTTTTTGTAGAGCTCCTTGGCGCGGGTGGTGAGCGCCTCCTTGTTCTTGAGGAGCGGCAGCACGGCGACCTTAACCGGGGCGATGCGCGGGCTGAGGCGCAGCACGGTGCGGGTCTCGGTGTTGCCCTTCTCGTCGGTGACCTGCTCCTCGGCGTAGCCGGCGGCGAGCACGGCGAGGAAGATGCGGTCGAGGCCGACGGCGGGCTCGATGACGTGCGGGACGAACTTCTTCTTCGTCGCCTCGTCGAAGATCGCCTGCGGCACGCCGCTGGCCTTCTCGTGCTGTCCGAGGTCGTAGTTGCCGCGGGCGGCGATGCCCCAGAGCTCCTGCACGCCGAAGGGGAACTTGAACATGATGTCCGTCGTGCCCTTGGAGTAGAAAGCGAGCTTCTCCTTGAGGTGGTCGTATTCGGAGAGGTGCGTATCCGGAAGTCCGATACTCTTGAGCCAGTCCTTGCACCAGTCGATCCAGTAGCGGTGCCACTTGGCCCAGTCGTCGTCCTCGTGGA
>JAUVVA010000202.1 GCA_030604905.1 Verrucomicrobiota bacterium
CGCGCTCGACGACTTTCGCGCGGAGTGCGCGGCGGAGGTGATCGACTACACCATCGCCGCCGGCGACAGCGTGATCCAGTGGCTCGTCATCCCGCGGATCGGCGGGCTCATCGCCTCGGCGCCGGACCTGCGCATCGCGACGATCAACCTTCGCACCAACGGCATCGTGCAACAGCTCGCGGACGGGCGGGTGGACTTTGGCATCATCCGTCGCGACGCGCTCGTGGCGGGCCTAAAGCACGCCTCGCTCGGCACCTGGCACTACGCGCTGGTGGTGCCGACGGCGCTCGTGGGCAAACGCGCCAAACCGAGCCCGGCCGAGGTGCTGGGCACGCTGCCGATCGCGGCGCAGACGACCGACGGGCAATTCGCCGCGCGCCTGCGCGCCTGGTTGCATGAGCTGAAAGTCGAGCCGCGGCACGCGCTGGCCTGCCAGTCCTTCCCGCAGACGCTCGCGGCGGTGAAGTCGGGCGCCTTCGTGGCGGTCTTGCCCGAGCTGGCGGCGGCGGACCTGCCGGCGAAGCAGTTTCTGCGCATCGACGGGCCCGCGCTGCGCCGGCTGAGCCGCGAACTCGTGCTCGCCTGGAATCCGCGCCTCGTGCGCGTGCGGCCGGCGGCGGGCAAATTGTTGGAGCGCCTGGTGGGCTTGTTTGCGCTGGGCGACTAATCCGGCGTTGAAACGCGGCGGCGGAACGGCAAGCACTTGCGCATGCCGCACGCTGTTTTGACCCAGTTGCTCGTGGTGCAGGATCGCGACGCCCGTCGTCGCCAGCTCGAGCAGCAGCTCGCCGCCGTCCCCGGCGACCGGGCGCGGGTGGAGAAGGAGATCGCCGCCGAGAAGGCCGCGATCGACGCGGCGAAGGCCGAGCTGCGAGAGCTGGAGACGAAGAAAAAGTTGCTCGAAACCGAGATCGGCTCGGCCGAGACGAAGCTCGCCCGCTACCGCACGCAGCAGCTCTCGGTGAAGAAGAACGACGAGTATCAGGCGCTCGGCAAAGAGATCGACACCATGGTGGCCGAGATCGGCGGGCTGGAGGAGCGCGAGCTGGAGGTCATGTATGCGATCGACGCCGCGAAGCAGCGTTTCGCCGCGGCCGAGGCCGTGCTGAAGGGCAACATTTCCCAACACGAGGCGCGGCTGGCCACGCTGGCCGACCGCGAGAAAAACCTCGGCGCGGAGCTGGTCGAGGCGAAGAGCGCCGCGGTGGCCGCACGCGGCGGCGTGCCGGAGCTGGCGATGCGCGTCTATGAGCGCGTGGCGCAGCGGCATTGGCCGGCGGTGGTGCCCTTGCGCGGGGGCAAGTGCGGGGGCTGCCACCTCAAGGTCTCGAGCGAGGCGGAGTCGGGCTCGCGCAGCGCCGATCCCGCGAAGCTCGGCACCTGCGACCAGTGCGGGCGCATCCTTTACTGGGATGCGAACTGAGGCGGCCGCCAATTCGGCGGTTGTGCGGGGCTCGGCGAAGCGTTGAAGTGACGACCTGATCCCGGGGCGGACCTTCGCTCCGATGTTCTTTCGCATCCCACGGCGCGGCCGAACAGGCCGCGCCAGGCAGGAACTCGTCGGAGAGGAAAGTCCGGACACCACAGGGCAGGATGCTGGCCGAGGCGCGCAAGCGCCAAGTCCAGGCGGCGCGCGTCAAGGCGCGTCGACGGACAGTGCCACAGAGAAGATACCGCCGCCGGGGCAACCCGGCGGTAAGGGTGAAAAGGTGGGGTAAGAGCCCACCGCGCCGGCCGTGAGGCCGGTGGCAGGGTAAACCCCGTCCGGTGCAAGGCAAAATAGGCGACTGGGCGGCCCGTCCAAGAGTCGCGGGTATGCCGCATTTCCGAGGTGGCGCGCGTCGGGCAACCGCACGCGTCGCACAAGGAAACCCGCTCGTCGCGAGACGGGCGTGGAGAGAAATGAGGGTCGAACCGGCGTCGCAAGGCGCCGGGGAACATAATCCGGCTTACAGCCCCGGGATCAGATATTTTGTTCGGCGGCAGGAAGGCCGCCGCTCCGGACGGTGGTGCCCAGCACACCGGACCGAGAGGCGCCTGGGCGGCGCGGGGCTTGGATCAAGGCGAGTCGGGCGCGGCCTTGCCGGCCGCCAAGGTCTCCATGGACAAGGCTTGGATGCGCGGCATGGCCTTCATCATGCGGGGCATCATCAGGTCGGTCATGCGGCTTTGCAGGATGGGCTGCTTCTCCAAGGTGGCTTGTCCCGCGGCGGTGGAGTAAAAGGCCGACTGGGCACGCAGCTCCTCGGCGGTGAAGACCTCGGTCATGACCTGGGCCATCTCTTTGCGCATCGTGGGGAGGTCCATCTCCTCGAGCATGATCTCGGCGACCTTCGCCTGGAAGTCCGCGAGGCGGGCTTTTTCGGCTTCGGAGAGGTTTTGCCCGGCGCCGCCTTGTTGCAGCGCCTTGGTCATCGCCTGGCGCTGGATTTCGAGGCTCTTCACGATCATGTCCTCGAAGCGGATTTTTTCCAGAAGAGCGTCCGCCTCGGCGGTGGTGGCGCGGCTCTCGGAGGCGAGGATGCGCGCGTTTTCGAGCGCGAGTTCATGACGTTCGCCGTCGCGGCCGAGGATCAGGATGCGTCTTTCGGCATCGAAGGACTCCAGTCGCCAGCCTCCGTGCGTCTGGCCGAGCGCCACCCAGGTGGCGTTGCCGCCGGAGTCGGCGAGACTGAACAAGCTGCCCGCTCCGTCGAGCAACACGCCGCGTAGCAGCGGAAGTTTCGGGGCTTCCGCCGCCAGCGCCGGGCCGGAGGCCGCGAGCGAGAGGACCAAGGCGAGGGCGGCGTGTGGAAGGAGGCGGCGGAGGGCTGGGCGGAGCATGGCCATGAAGGGGTTTTCGTGGGCGATGTGACCCCGTTTCTCAGGGGCCTGCACCGTAGGATGAGCGGCTAGGCGCCGGTCTCGGCGGCGGGCGCGACGGGGTTGACGTCGATGATCCACCAGCCGTCGGGCTTTTTGACGAGGGTGGCGGTGATCGACTGGTCCTTCTTGGCGTTGGCGAGGGTCTCGGCGTCGACCTTGAGAAGCATGGTCATCGCGCGCATGACCCCCGGGATCTCCTCGTGGCGGACGAGGAGGGACGAGCGCTCGGGGAGCACGGACAAAACCACGCCGCGGAGCGGATGGCCTTTGGGCGCGGCGGCTTGCGGGGCGCCTGCGGCTGGGGCGGCCGTGGGCGTGGCGGCGGGGGCGGAGCAGCAGGCGTCGGCGGCGCGAAGAGGCGCCAGAGCCAGCGGAGCAAGGAAGGCGGCGAGGACGAGGAGGGAGCGCATGTTCGAGAGAGGGAAAGTGGCGTGTTTTCGTCCCCGGGTCCAGCGGTGACGAGAAAAGCCGCTCAAAACGGGAGTAGCGCAAGCGGGTGCGTCGCGCCCCAGTCTGCCCCACGGAAGGACCCCTAAGCAGCGTCGCTAGGTATCGTTTTCTAGGGGACGATTCCGGGTAGCCAAGCACCGGGAAATCTCCGTTCGGTGAGGCATGTCCGATCCCCAGTCCTCCCTCCCCTCCGACCGCCTGCGTCTCCTTTGGTTGTTTACCTTCATGATCACCCTTCTCGCCCTTACCGGGGTCGTGGCCGTGGCGGCCCCGGCCGCGCCCGAGTCCGCCTCCGCGCACGAAGGCGGCGAACTCGGTATCTTCACCAATCCCCTGCTGCCTCGCGCGCAGGATCCCCAGATCACGTATCATGCGGGCAACTACTACTACTGCGAGTCTTCGCCCGAGGGTGTGTTCCTGCGCGTGGCGCCGCACTTCTCGCTCTTTGGTCAGGCCGAGCCCCGCCGTGTCTGGGCCCCGCCCGCCGAGGGTCCTTTCTCGAAAAACATCTGGGCGCCCGAGCTGCACATCATCGATGGCCGCCCTCACATCTACGTCGCGGCCGATGATGGCGACAACGCGAACCACCGCATGGGCGTGCTGGTGGCCGAGACCGACGACGTGCTCGGGCCCTACCGGCTCGCCAGCATTCTCGATACCCAGGGTTGGGCCATCGACGGCACCGTGCTGACGCTGGAAAACGGCAGCCGCTACTTCATCTGGTCCGGCTGGCCGGGCAAGACCGACGGCCAGCAGAACCTCTACATCTCGCGCATGAAGAGCCCGACCGAGCTGCAGGGGCGTCGCGTCTTGATCAAGCGCCCCGACCAGCCTTGGGAGCGCCTCGGCATGCCCATCTGCGAGGGCCCGCAGATCCTGCGCCGCAACGGCCGCACTTTCCTCATCTACTCCGCGAGCGGGTCGTGGACCGCCGACTACTGCCTCGGCATGCTCGTGCTCGAGCCCGGCGCCGATCCGATGGTGCCCGCCAATTGGAAGCTCGCGGGGCAGGTTTTTGCCCGCAACGACCATGCCTACGGCGTGGGACACTGCGACTTCGTGCTCTCGCCCGACGGGAACAACGACTGGATCGTCTACCACGCCAAGACGCTGCCCACCGACGGCTGGGGAGACCGCGAGGTTCGTGCGCAGCCTTTTCGTTGGGATGTGAATGGCTGGCCCAAGTTTGGTCACCCGGTCGATCCCGCGCTTCCGCTGGTCATGCACGACGTGCCGACCGAGTTCCTGGCCCGTGCCGCCACGACGATGCGCGCTCAGTCGGCCGAACGGCGCGCCTTGGAGGTGGGGGCGGAGGTCGAAAGCCTCAGCCCGGCTCTGAACTGATCGATCACGCGCGCTCGAACTCGAGCGCGCGCGCTTGGCGAAGGGAAGGATGCCGCCCGTCCCGGCGGGCGGCATCTGCGGCGAGATGCGACTCCGGCCGCGCGAAGGCGCCTTGCCGGCGCGAGGACACGAAAAAGCCCGAGGCGCCGGAGGCGCATCGGGCTTGGGTGGCGGGTGAAAGAATCCTCGCCGCCGCAAGGGGCGGAACTGGCGTTAGACCAGGAGCAGGGCGGGGGACTCGAGGAGCTGCTTGAGCGCGCCGAGGAACTGGGCGCCGACCGCGCCGTCCACCACGCGGTGGTCGCAGCTGAGCGCGAGCGTCATCGTCGTGCCGACCACGATCTGGCCGTTCTTCACCACGGGCTTTTGCACCGAGGTGCCGACACCGAGGATGGCGGCGTTGGGCGTGTTGATGATCGGGTAGAACTTCGGGATGCCCATCATGCCGAGGTTGCTCACGCAGAAGGTGC
>JAUVVA010000177.1 GCA_030604905.1 Verrucomicrobiota bacterium
CCCGGCGCCGCCGGCGATATCCCGCCGACCGGCTCCCCACTGACCCCGGGTGCCGTCACCCCGCCGGTCGCCGCCGGGCCGCCGCCCGTCGCCACCGTCGCGCCCGCCCCCCCGGCCGCCACGCCCGTGCCCCCTCCCGCTCCCGCCGCGGCCCCCAAGCCCGCCGCGCCCAAGCCCTCGCTCAAGCTGCAAGGCACTCCCCACCCCGCGATCGCTCCCGCCGCCCCGGCCTTCAAGTCGCCCATGCCCGCCAAAGTCGAGGACGCCCCTTCCACGGGCCTCTTTGTCCTCGCCCTGCTCGCCGCGGCCGCCGCCATCACCTTCGCCGTTCTCCTCTACCTGAAAAACCAATAAAATACCGACCATGTCCGACGCGCTCGCTCATTTCGACGAAGCCTCCTTCAAGACCGCCACCTCCGGCGCCACCCCCGTCCTCGTGGACTTTTGGGCTCCCTGGTGCGGCCCCTGCAAGGCCATCGCGCCCATCCTCGACGAGCTCGCTCGCGAGTTCGCCGGCAAGCTGGTGATCGGCAAAGTCAACGTGGACGACCACGGCGACCTCGCCGGCCAGTTCGGGGTGCGCGCCATCCCCACCATGATCCTCTTCAAGGACGGCCAGGTGGTGGAGACGCTCGTCGGCATGCAGTCCAAGGACGCGCTGAAGGCCAAGCTGAACGGCAAGCTCTGATCGGCCGCGCGGAGACCTCCGCCCCTTCCCCGCCCCCGGCCCCGAGCCGGGGGCTTTTTTTTCGCCCGGCCCGAAGACCGGCCCGGCGCCGGGCCCGCCGCCGGGCCGGGCGCGGATCGCGCGGGGCCGCGCGCCTCGTATCAGTCCTGCGGATACACCAGCACGCGGTCGTGCACGAGCAGGACCAGGTCGGGCTTGCCGTCGCCGCTCACGTCGGCCACCAGCGCCTCGCGCGGCTCCTGGCCGCGACCGCGGCCGCCCTCGTGGTGCGGATCGGCCTCGAAGACCCGGAAGTGCAGGCGGCTGCCCCAGGCGCCGTCCTCGCCGCGCGCGAGCAGCTCCACCGTGTTGGTCGAGATGTCCACGCCGAGCAGCTGCGTGCGCCCCTCGCCGGTGAAATCGGCCGGCACCACGTAGGTGTAGCGCAGGCCCGGCAGATCGCTCGCGAAGGTGCCCTCGCTCTTCAGCGAAAAGCCCGGCGCGCCCTCGGGCATCCACCAGAAACGGTCGCGCCCGAGGAGCAGCAACTCGCGGCGCCCGCCCGGCCCGACGATCCGCTGCGCCCCGCTGACCTCCAGCCGGGCCACCGTGCGCAGATCCAGGGTCTCGGTGCTGGAGGAGCCGGGCGCCCGCGCCAGCAGATGGAGTTGGTTGGCCTTGCGGTCATGCAGGATCACGCGCCAGGGCTCCTCCTTCGCGCCCGGCCTCGGCGCGAGCACCAGCCCCGTGCTCACCTCCGCGCCCGGGTCGCGCGTCTCGAACTGCGCCACCGTGATCAACTCGCCCTCGGGCGAGACTCGGAGCGCGCGCACGAAGTTCTCCGCGCTCACCAGGAGCTCGGCGCGGCCGTCGCCATCGACGTCGTCCGCCGCGAAGGGCGCGGCGGCCGCCTCGGCCCGGGCCAGCAGACCCGGACGGTAGTTGGGATTGGCGGCGAGATCGGCGAGCGTGCCGTCCTCCCGCTGCAAATACGCGCGCAGGCCGGCGCCGGGCGCGGCGACCAACACGTCCGTGCGACCATCTTGATCAAAGTCGTGCAGGAACACCGCGCGCGGATCGGTGCGCAGACCTTCCAGGACGAGCGGCTCCCCCCGGCTCAGGGTGCCGTCGGCGGCGCGGGTCCAGAGCGCGAGCCGGCGACGCCCCTCCTCCTCCGCCACGACCGCAAGCCCCTCGGCCCCGCCCCCCAGCGGACCGGCGGCAAAAGTGATCAGGCGCCCCGGGATCGGCAGCGCGCGAGGCGGGCGGGCCTCGCCAGCCGCGCCCAGGCGGATGCTCGCCAGCGCGTGCTCCGGGCCGCTCAGGACGAGCAGCTCCGCGCTCCGGCCCGCCGCGGCGGGCAGGGCCCCGAGCGCGCGCGCGTCGGTGAGCGAGGATATCCGCCGAGGGACGGTGAAGCCGCCCCCGACCTCGCGTTGGTAGAGAAAAATCTGCGCCGTCTCGGCAAAAGCCACCGCGATCTCGACCGCGCCGTCCCCGTTCAGGTCGGCCACCGTGTAGAGCGCGTTGCCGCGCGAGCCCGCCAGCGGGGCGAAAGCCCGCGGCGCGAGCCCGCGCCAGACGTCGTCCGCGGCGCCGCGCACCAAGCGGGTGAACTCGATCTGCCCGCCTCCGCCGGTCGCGCTCGCGAAAAGCGGCCCCTCCGCCACCGCCTCTTTCGCCTGCGCGCCGCCAAGCACCGGTTTGGTGCGGCCACGCGCCCTCGCGCCCGGGGTGGCGCCGGCGGAAGCGGAGGATTTTTCCACCGTGCCCAGCACGGGCACGAGCGGGCTGCGCGGCGTGCGCAGGCCAAAGGCCAGCTCCGGCCCGAATTTGCCCGGAGCCACCTGATAACGCACGCGCAGCGCCTCCCGTTGCCCCGCCACGAGGTGGATCAGATCCACGCGTCCGTCCCCGTCGACATCGTGCAACAGCAGGCCGTAGGCGTTGTCGTCGGCGAGCGGGATCCGCTCGTCGAGCACCAGGCCGAGGCCCGGTTTCTGGAGAAAGACCGCGATCTCGCGCTGACCGAGCATCACGAGGTCCGCGAGCCCGTCGCCGTCGATGTCGGCGGTGGCGAGCCCGCCGCGAAACTTCACCGGCGTCGGCGCCGTGGCGAAGATCCGCTCCTCCCAGGTGCCGTCCTCGCGTCCGTATCGAACGAGGAGCGGGGCGGGCTCGCCGCTGGCGGCGAGATCGGGACGTCCGTCCCCATCGAAATCCGCCACCACGAGATCGAAAAGACTCTGCCCGACGATCAGCGTCTCGCGACGGAAGCGCGCGTCCTCGAGCACGGGCTCCCAACGGTTGGCGGAGGCCAGCGAGCCGCGCCGCGGAGAGTCGGGCGCGCCGGGATCGCGTTGAAACAAAAGCTCGATGGCGGCGCGATCGTTGTTGATCAGCGCGAGGTCCGTGCGGCCGTCGGCGTCGAGGTCGTGGGCGACCAGCGCGCGCGTGTTCCAGTCGAGCTTGGCCACCTCGGGCCCCGAAAACCACGGGGCGGCGGACGGGGAATCGGCCAGGGCCGGGACCGACCCGGCGCCGACGAGCAGAGAGGCGAAGCAAGGAAGAAGGTATCGGACCAGCACCACAAGATGCTGGGCGGGGCGCGGGCCTTGGCGCAAAACGAAAGCGTTGCCCGGGCGCCTGCGCCCGCTCCGCACCCGCCCCCGGGCGTAATCGCGCCCGACGACGGGGCGCAGGTGGCGCGGCATCTTCTCCGGAATTTCCCGCTCGCGCCCCGGGACGCGGCCCCGGCCGCCCCCCGCCACCGCGGCCCCGCCGAGATTCACCGCGCCGCGCTTGGGGGCATGCGGCCGGCTGCGTGGCACCGGGGATGCGAGACCGGACCGCGATGCGTATCGCTTATGTTTATCCTCTCAATGCCGCCGACCCCGCGGTGCAATCGGGCCGTCCGGCCGCCCTTTTGGATGCATTTCGCGCCTGCGGGGCGGAGATAGAGCCGGTCTTCCCGCTGCGCGCGCGGCCACCTCGTCTCGCCGCGGCGAAAAAACTGATCTACCGGCTGGCCTTCCGCGTTCATCGCAGCGACCGCGACCCCGGCTACCTCGCGCGCGCCGCGGGCGAGATCGAGCAACGCCTGCGTGGAGTCGATTGCGATCTGGTTTTCAGCCCCGGTTCCGAACTCGTGGGCAGCATCTCCCGCGCCCGACGCGTCGCGTTTTGCGCCGACGCCACCTTCGCCGGGATGCACGGCTACTATGAAGATTTCTCCCGGCTCTCTCACGAATACGTGCGCATGGGCTACGCCCAGGAACGCTCCGCGCTCCATCGCGCGGAACTCGCCGCCTACCCCTCGGAATGGGCCGCCCGGACCGCCATCGAGCAACATGCCGCCGACCCGCGTCGCGTCGCGGTGATTCCCTTTGGCGCCAACCTCGGCCGACACAACAAGCCCGGCACGGTGGAGTCCTGGATCACGAATCGTCCCGTCAACCGGCTCAGGCTCCTCTTTGTCGGCCGAGACTGGCGACGCAAGGGAGGCGATCTGGTGATCGCCACCGCCCGAGCGCTGCGCGACCGCGGACTGGAAATCGGCCTCGACGTGGTGGGCTGCCCGGTGCCCGCCCAGTATGGCGATTTGCCTTGGGTCACGGCTCACGGCCGGCTCACGGCAAGCGACGCGCAGGCCATGCGGACACTCACCCGCCTCTACGCCGAGGCGCACCTCCTCTTCGTCCCCTCGCGCGCCGAGGCCTTTGGCCTGATCTACGCCGAAGCCCACGCGCATGGCGTGCCGGTGCTCGCCACCGACACGGGAGGCATCCCGGGCATCGTGCGGAACCACGAGACGGGCAGACTCCTGCCCCTCAGCTCCGGCGCCGAGGACTTCGCGCAGGCCATTCTCGAGTTGTGCGGCGACGTCGAGGACTACCGCGATCTCTGCCGGCGCTGCTACGCGTCCTTCGCGGCCAACCACAACTGGAACGAGTTCGCGGGGCGCTTTCTTGATCGCCTGCAGGAGAACGCGGCGGAACAGCGGTCTCGAGCTATGCCGGCTTACTAGCGCACACCGAGGGATGAGGGCGATCTCGAGGCTCTCCCTCCAAAAACAAAAAGCCGCCTGTCCAAGGACAGGCGGCTTTCGCGGCGGAAGTGGGTCGGCGCGAGCTTAGTTCGGGCTCACGCTGATCTGCGTGGTGTCCACCGGATTGAGGATCAACATCCCTTGGCGTTCGGGCTCAAGAGCGGCGCCGACATTGACATTGAACACAGCCAAGAGGGCCTGCAGGTCCTCGGGGGAGACGAGCTGGAGGATCTTGCCGCCAAACGTGCCATTGGTGGCATCAAAGGTGCCCAAAAGCTCCTGACCTTCGGGAACGAGCGTGGTTTCGGTCGCATCGGCGTGCGAGACCGCACCTTCGGCAACGGTCAGGCCAAAGGCACCGGTCTCTCGATTGTAGGAGACCCGGAAGATCGTGCCGCGCACGCCGGCCGCGCCGACGGGGGTGTTGACGGTGTAGCTGGAGCCGGGCTTCAGCTTGGCGACCTTGGAGGTGACCGCGCCGTTGATGATGCGGATCTCGGTGTTGGAAACCGCGGGCTCCACATCCACCGGGATCGGACCCGAGAACATGGCCTGCTCAAACTTGGTGACCTCGATCTCGGAGTTCTCCGCGATGGCCGCCATCGAGCCGCTGCCAAATACGATCAGGGCGCTCGCGCCGGCACCGGTGCGGATGACGGCACCTTGCGGAAGAGCGATACCGGGGGTCAGACGCTGAAACTGGTCGGAGCCGGGGACCTTGTAGGTCACGTTACCACGAACGGACCCGACGGAGTAGGCACCGGGCGCAAGATCCGCCGCTTGAGCGGCGATAGCGAAAAACGCGGCGAAGAGGCCGCCGGTCAGCAAGCGAAGGAGTTTGTTCATACTAGTTAAAGGCAAAGGAGTGACTAGAGCAGGTTCAACGTCCGCAAGCTTGCTCTGCCGAGCATCCGCATGCAAGCGCCGTTATTTGGCGGGGGAATCTTACCCAAATGTAAAAACCCCGGCGCCACCACGTCGATGGCCAAACCCCGCCCGGTTCCGACCGAAAATCGTTTCGCCGCGACGCAAAACGATCTTTCGCCTTCGCGCGCGGCTTCCAAGCTGTCCGGCCCCGCATGTTGCGTCTCCTCCTCCCGCCCAATCTCCCTGACGCCGCCCGCCGCGACGCCATCCCGCTCAAGGTCCAGATCGACGCCGCCACCCCGCCCACCCCCGCGCAACTGCCTGCCCTCGGCATCCTTTCACGCCTCTGCAACGGCGCCCCCAAGCCGCCCCCCTTCATCCAGGTAAACCGCGCCCAACTGCGTGAACTCGTGACCGCCCTCGCCGGCCAGCCGGCCTTCGCCGCCCTCACCGAGCCCGACAAACCCCTCCTCTGGATCGGCCCCCGCCTGCGCGGCGTGAGCGAACATCTCGCGCCCGCCACCCCGCCCCCCTCCGCCGCCCCCGCCGCCACTCCCCCGCCCCGGCCCGGCCCCCGCTCGCTCTCCATGCGCGAGCCACGCCTGACGCCTCGCGACGAGCCCCCCACCCCGCTCACCGTCGACGGCAGCGAGCACTACCTCGCCATCGCCCTGCCCTCGCGCGAGCACCCCGCCTACGCCGCCGCCCGCGAGCTCCTTTCGAGCCACGGCTTCGTCCTCGATCCCTCCACCAAGAAGTGGTGGCTGCGCGACCGCCACAAGGTCCTCAACTTCCTCGCCGCCCACGGCGACACCCTGCGCTCGCGCTTCCACGCCGACTACACGCCCAATTTCGAGAAACACTCCGCCGTCTTCGCCACCGCCGAGCTGCGCGCCGAAGTCGAGGAGGCCGGCTCCGGCGAGTTCACCGTCTCGGTCGGCCTCTCCGCCGGCAAGGTCGGGGAGGAGGATCTGCGCGCCGCCGTCGCCGCCGGCCGCCGCTTCGTCGAGGACGGGAAA
Organism: Verrucomicrobiota bacterium; assembly: GCA_030604905.1. GTDB lineage: Bacteria > Verrucomicrobiota > Verrucomicrobiia > Opitutales > Opitutaceae > IMCC26134_A. Next base: position 6,602 of record JAUVVA010000177.1, read on the forward strand.
AAAATCTACCTCCTTCCGCCCGAGCAGATCGAGCGCCTCGGAAAAGCCCAGGCCGCGCTCGCCGGCGGCACCGCCGCGCCCCTCACCGCCCGCCGCACCCAACGCGTATCCGCGGCACGGATACCCGAGCTGCAGGACATGCTCGACACCCTCTCGCCCGACTACCAGCCGCCCGCCGCCTGGCGCCGCCGCGCCGAGGCCCTGAAAAACCTCGAGCGCCTTGAGCCCGCCCCCATCCCTCCGACCTTCGCCGCCACGCTCCGCCCCTACCAGCAGATCGGCGCGGCCTGGCTCTGGCACCTCCACCGCCACGAGCTCGGCGGCATCCTCGCCGACGAGATGGGCCTCGGCAAAACCGCCCAGGCC
>JAUVVA010000052.1 GCA_030604905.1 Verrucomicrobiota bacterium
AGGCCTTCGTCGCCGAACACCTCGCCGCCTACCGGGAAAAAACCGGCCGCCGCCGAAACACTCCTCCCCGGCCTCTGCCCGCTGTCACCGACTGGGGCGCCGATCTCGTCACCATGAGGGGACTGCGGGGTATCGGCCGTTCGGAGTAAGTTTCGGACCGGAACGAAGCGAGCAGATGGCGCGGCCAGTGGCCGCAAGCTCAGGCTAGATTAACGGTGTCCGCCGGGAAAAGGACCGGACGCTCAAGGCTGGGCCACGCCGCTTCCGCCGCCGGTGGCATGGCCCAGCGCGTTGAGCACGATGCCCGGGGTGAGCAACTCAGGCAGGATTCGCGGCTCCGCTTCCCCGGGCAGATAAAGCAGGTTAAATGGCACCGCCGCCCGGCCCCAGCGTGCCAGCTCGCTCGTGATCAGCGGGTCGCGGTTCGTCCAATCCGCCTGCAAGGTCGCCACCCGCCGCTCGCGGAAAGCTTTCAACACCGCCCCCGAGCCGGGTCCCGAGAATACCGCGCGCTTGTTGGTCTGGCAGGTGAAACACCAGCGCGCCGTGAAATCCACGTAGACCGGCCGTCCTTCCGCCCGCAGTTCCGCCACTCGCTCCGCGCTCCATGGCTCCCACACGACGTCGCCGGGCGAGACCGCGCGCGGCCACCCATACACGATCGCGCCCAGCCCGAGGAGCAGGGAGAGGCCGAGCAACACCGGTCTCCGTCCCGCGCTCGGCGCGGTCGCCCGGCCATAGAGCCAGAGCGAAAAAGCGAACAAGGTCAGCGCGAGCAGCGTCGAGAGCAGCGCGTCGCCCGCCAGTTGTCCGGCCAAGATCCACACCAACAGAGCGACCGTCGCGTAGAGCAGAAAGGCCATGCCCTGTTTGAACGCATCCATCCACGCGCCCGGTCTCGGGAGCAGGCGGAGCGCTCCGGGAAAAGCCGAAAGCAGCAGGTAGGGCGCGGCCAAGCCGAGCGCGATCGCCGTGAACACCGCGAAGCTCGTCACCACCGGCAAGGCCAGCGCGGCCCCGAGCGCGGGCGCGAGGAAGGGGGCGCTGCAGGGAGTCGCGACGATCGTCGCCAAGACGCCGGTGAAAAACGATCCGCTATAGCCGCCCTTCTGTTGCAGCTCTCCTCCCACCGCCGTGGCCCCCAGCGCGAATTCGAAGGCACCCGACATGTTGAGCGCGAAGGCGAGCAACACCACCGCCATCGCATACACGAAGGCCGGCTCCTGAAGCTGGAAACCCCATCCGAGCTGCGTGCCGCCCGCGCGCAGCAAGGCGAGCGCCGCCGCCAGCGCCCAAAACGAAAGCAGCACGCCGAGCGTGAACACCAACCCGTGCATGGTTACCTTGGCGCGATCGTGCCCCGCCTGCTGCACAAAGCCCATCACCTTGAGGCCGAGCACCGGAAAGACGCAGGGCATGAGATTCAGGATCAGCCCGCCAAGGAAGGCCAGCGCCAGGATCCCGGCCAGAGCCCGCGGCTCCCCGTCCTCCTCCGCGGCAAACTCCACCGGCAGGTCCAGCTCGAAAGCCGGCCCGTTCGCGAAGGTGAGCACCCCGCGCAAACGCGGGAGCTCGGCCGGCGCATACTCGGATACCGTGAGCAAGAGCGCCAGCTCCCCGCTTCCCTCGGTCGCGTCGGGTGCGCGTGGCTGGGGGTGATCGTAGGCGATGTGCGCATCGGCGTCGAAAAACCAGGCCTCGCCGCGTTCGCCGAGCGAGGCGCTCGCGGGCGCCGTGACGCGCAGGCGGATCGTCCTGGCCGCGGAGTCGGCGCGGGTGGCGCGAGCGCTCCAATCCGCGGGCAACCGCGTCGGCAGCGCCTCGAGCGTGGCGAGCAGAGCCTCGCCCTCCGGCGAGTCGGTGACGTTGCTCGTGGTCATCGCCCCGGCCGGCGTGGGTTGCAGGGTGAGGCTGAGCTCGGCTTCGCCCGGGATGCAGACGTCCTTGCACATCAGCCATTCGACGCGCGCCCGCAGCGTGACCGGCGCGTCGGCCGACAAGTCTCGCGGCGGCGTGAGGCTGACGGGCAGGAACACCACGCCCTCGTAGCCGTTGCCGGTGAGGTTGCCGGCCGTGTCGAAGACGCGCTCCGGCGCCGGCCAGCGGATGGGGCCGGCGCTCCAGCCAGGCGGCAGTTGCCACTCGATCGTGGTCGGCAGTCCGGTGCCGGGCTGGAGCCAGTAGGTGTGCCATTTTTCCTCGTGTTCGAGACGGAGCCCGACGACCACCTCCCGGCTGTCGGCGGGGAAACTGCCCTTGAGTGCGTGGAGCGAGGCTTTGACTTGAGCGTGGATCGCGGGCGGCAGGGCGCAGAAAGCGACGAGGAACAGCAGGCGAAGGGCGCGGGCGAGCATGGGGGGCATTGATAGGGAGATACGCGCCCGCGGCAAAACCTCGCGCCGGAAAATCGGGAGGTCTACGCCGGCCGGCGGCGGGTGAGGAAGATCACCAGCAGGGTGAAGAAGCAAAGCACCACGTTTTGCAGGGGCAACTGGAGGGCGGTGGGCAGCAGGTAGATGATCGCCACCGCCGGCACCCATACGCCCCAAGTGGCGACGAGCAGCGGCAGCACGCAGCGCGCATACCAGCCGGGGCGCCGCCATTCTTCGCGCAGATGCGCCCCCGAAAACCCGTGCTCCACCCATGCGTAGACGAGCCAGGTGCAGGGTGCGGCGAGCAGCGGGCAATACACGAACTGGTCGACGAAGGTTTTGAGCGCGATGGTCGTGAAGTCGGTGCCTTCGCCAAACCACCGCGCCTGCAAGGCGTAGAAGACCGCCACCTCAAGGCCTTTGTAGGCCCAGAAAAGCGTGAGCACCCCCATCTGCCGCAGATCGTAGCGGTGTCGCGTGGCGCGGCGCAGACCAAGGACCAGGAAGGGGATCACCGCGCCAAAGATCGCGGTGGAGACGAGGGCGAAGGGCAGGCCCACTTCCCCGCGAAACTCGGCCAAGCCCTCCAGCGCCGCCCGCGAGGGTGCGTGCAGGTAGTAGCCCGCCACCAAGGCCGCGGCGAAGGCCTGGAGCACAAGACCCGGACCAAGATTGGCCCGGGCGGCGCGCAAGGATTGGCGCAACGGAGAGTCGGCGGAGGAGGACACGGCGGGAAGAGCAGGGCGGCGGAGCGACAGAAGGACAGAGCGACTGAGAGACAGAGAGACAGCGGGCGGAGGAAGCGGGGCCTGAGGACAGATGAACGGAGCTAGGCGAGGGCGGGTTGAGAAACGAACCTCGCAGCCTCGCGCGGAGGGGGCCGCCGCACAAACTTTTCCAAGAAACGCGCAGGGGGCGGCGTTGCGGCTCAGCGGCTTGCCGTTGAAGTTGAACGCATGCAACTCGACCTCGCCGCCCTTTCGCCCCGCGAAGCCTACACCTGGATGACGGACCTCATCACGCCGCGGCCCATCGCGTGGGTCTCGACCGTGGATGCGCAAGGCCGCGCCAACCTCGCCCCGTTTTCCTTCTTTAATGGCGTGACCTCGGTGCCGCCGACCCTGCTTTTTGTGCCGGTGAACCTGCGCGGCGGCGAAAAGAAGGACACCGTCCTCAATCTCGAGGCCGTGCCGGAGTGCGTGGTGCACATCGTGCCGCGCTCGCTGGCCGAGCAGATGAACGCCTGCGCGGCGCGCCTGCCTCACGGCGAGAGCGAGTTCGCCGCCTTCGGCATCGAGCAGGCTCCGAGCCTCAAGGTGCGGCCGCCGCGCGTGGCCGCCGCGCCCGCCGCCTTCGAGTGTCGCGTCCGGCAGATCGTGGGCGTGGGCGAGGGCGCGATGGCGGCCCACGTGGTGATCTGCGACATCCTTTGCGTGCACGTGCGCGACGACATCCTCGGCGCCAACGGGGCGGTGGATCCCGCCAAGCTCGACGCGGTGGGCCGGCTCGGTGGCGAGGACTACGCCAGCACGCGCGACCGGTTCCAGCTGGCCCGGCCCGATCGCAAGCGCTGAGACGGTCTCATTCAGTTGCCCGGGTCCGGGGCGTCCCCTCCTTCCGGAGTTGCCCGCCCGCGCGAGGCACGCAGCGTGGCGGCTTTCCCTCGCATGAAGCTGCTTTCCTGGAATGTTAACGGGGCCCGCGCCGGGCTCGACAAGGGCACCCTGCTGCCTTGGATGAGCGCCAGCGGCGCCGACGTCGTCTGCCTGCAGGAGACCAAGTGCCATCCGGGCGACGTCGCGCACGTGTCGTGGCCCGGTGAATACAGCTCGGTCACCTTTTATGCCGCCGAGAAAAAAGGCTACAGCGGCACCGCGATCCTCAGCAAACATGCGCCGCTGAGTGTCCGGTTCGGATTCGGCATGAAGGACCACGACGCCGAGGGGCGGGTGCTCACCGCCGAGTTCGAGGGCTTTTACCTGGTCAACGTCTACACGCCCAACGCCCAGGACGGCCTGCGCCGTCTCGCCTACCGCCAGACCTGGGACCTCGAGTTTCTCCGGTTCCTGCAAGCGCTCGAAGCGAAGAAGCCGGTGGTGACCTGCGGCGATTTCAACGTCGCGCACAAGGAGATCGATCTCGCCCGGCCGAAGGACAATGTGAAGAACCCCGGCTTCACCCCGGAGGAGCGCGCGGGCTTCACCCGCTTTCTCGACGCGGGCTATGTCGACACCTTCCGCGAGTTCGAGAAAGGCCCCGGTCACTATTCTTGGTGGAGCATGCGCGGCGGCGCGCGCTCCCGAAACGTGGGCTGGCGCATCGACTATTTCCTGGTCTCGGCCGCTCTTCGCCCGAGCCTCAAGCGCGCCTGGATCGAGCCGCAGGTCATGGGCAGCGACCATTGCCCCGTCGGCCTGGAGTTGGGGCTGTGAACGAGCGCCCCGCCGCCATGCCCTCCGACGCGAATACCTCGGGCGATTTCGACTGGACGGAGCGGGAGGGCCGGGCCCTGCACGCGAGGCTCCTCGCCCTCGGCATCAAGGTGGCGGCGGCCGAGAGCCTCACGGTGGGTCGAGTCCAGCTTGAGCTTGGGCGCTGGAGCGGGGCCTCCGGCTACTTCGCTGGCGGTCTCACGGCCTACGAAGTCGCGGTCAAGACGCGGTTGCTGGGGGTCGAGGCCGCGCATGCGGAGGCGGTGAACGCGGTCTCGCCGCGGGTGGCCGCGGAGATGGCGCGCGGCGTGGCCAGGCTTTTCGCGGCGGATCTGGGCGTCGCGACGACCGGCTATGCCGAGCCCGACGCGGCGCGGGGCGTGCCGGTGCCGTTTGCCTGGATCGCGGTGGCTTTGGCCGGCGAGGCCGAGCCGCTCGCCGAGCGGGTCGAGGGCCCTGGGCTGGGGCGGGAAGCGATGCAGGCGCGCGTCGCCACGGCGGCGCTGCGTCTGCTGGCGCGGCGCGTCGGGTGATCGAGCAGGGCGAGACGGGCGCCAAGTCGTGGCGGACGCGGCGCGGCTTCGTCGACATTAGGGGAAGGCTCGGGTCGCTTCGAGGTGATCGAGTTATCCTTCGCTCGGTCCGCACCGAGATCAGCTCGCGATCCCACCTCGCTGCTCCGGCGCCCACCTGCGCGATGCCGGCCTAGGCAGGCGGGCGCCGGTGGAGGCAAGTCCACCAGATCCAGGCGATGAAGACCGCTTGGAAGGGCAGTCGGAGCCAGAGCACGGTTTGCGAGAACCCAAAATCGGCCCCGGCGGCGGGATCGAGCGCCACGTGGAGATTGGCGGGAAAGATGGCGATCAGCAGCGCGATGAGGCCCCAGGCGGCGGCGCGCCGGAAACGGGTGAGGAGCACGCCGACGCCGCCGGCGATCTCGGCCGCGCCGCTCAGATAAATGAGCGGCCGGTGTGAAGCCTCGGGCAGCCAAGGTGGCATCATGGGATCGTAGACGTGTGGCGCGACGAAGTGGGCGAGCCCCGCCACGATGAAGAAGGCCCCCAACCCGTGGCGGAGTCGGCGGCGGAGGGGCGAGCCGGTGGCGGGAGTGTCGGGCATGGCGGCCGAGACGGAATGCGCCCCATGCGCTTTCGCGAGCGGGTCTTGCACGAAGTCTCCGCGAACGATTGCGTCTCGGGATGCGGCAAAGGTCCCGTCGATTCACTCTTTTTCTCGTTCTTGGTCTCGCCCTTGGCCCGCTCCGGGCCGCGGAGCCCGCGGGCGGAGCCGTGGCGGAGCCGGCCGCGCCGCCGGTGGCGGCTCCCGAGGTCGCTCCCGACTATGCCGGCGCGGTAAAGGTGACGCGGCTGCTCCAGAGCACGACCGACGCGGCCGGCCGGCCCCTCGTGTATCCAAAGCCCGAGGACGGGCAGGCGGAGATCACGGCGCTGCTCGTCGAGATCGCGCCCGGCGGCGAGACCGGCTGGCACAAGCACCCGCTCACCTGGCTCGCCTATCTGCTGGAGGGCGAGATCGAGGTGACTCTCGCGGACGGCCGGGTAAACGTGGTGCGGGCCGGCGAGGCGCTTTGCGAGGTGGTGGAGCTGGCGCACAACGGCGTGAACCGCGGGGCGGTGCCGGCCAAGCTGGTGATGTTTGTGCTCGGGACCGAGGGCGGCGGACCGTTCACGGTGCGCGTGCCCGCACCCGACCTAGGACCGCGGGTAAGCCGCTGACTACCATGGCCTGGAACGGGTCCGTTGCCTGTGGCTCGGTCGAGTCCCAGGCCCGGTTTGCCGCGAGTCGGTCCGTGGCAGGGGGAGCGAGGCTTCGGTCGGATGGGCCGCGGCGCCTTGGCTTAAAGCAGCGCGAGGTTGCCAAGCGGGTGGAAAGGCGAAACCGTGCCTCGATACGTCATGTTCAAGAAAATCATTTCGAAGCTGCGCTCCGTGATAGCGCCTTCGTCCGCGAAGAAGAAAGAAAGTCCCGCAAAGCCGAAAGAGCGCGGCGCATCGGCCAAGGGTGGTGAGAAACCGGGAGGGCGCGCAGGAGGGGCCGAGCATCCGGCCCACACGCGCAGCCGGGAGCAGCAAAAGCGTCGCGAGGATCGGCCGGGCTCACGTCCGGCCCGGGAGCCACGCGAGCCGCGCGGCGGCGAACGTCGCGAGCAACGGCGCGGGGGACCGCGCGCGGAGCGGCATGAGAAGCCGCGCACCGATCACGCTTACGAGCACCCGCGGAAGGAGCCGATCAAGCCGGTGACGCCGGTGGAGATCCCGCCGCAGGACACAAACTTCACCAAGCTCGGCCTCAACGACGCCATCGCCTTCGCCGTGGCCGAGATGGGTTACAACGACCCGACGCCGATCCAGGCGCAGGCCGTGCCCGTCGTGCTCTCGGGCAAGGACGTGATCGGCTCGGCCCAGACCGGCACGGGCAAGACGGCGGCCTTCGCGCTGCCGATCATCCACCGTCTCGGGGCGCACGCGAAGCGCACGCGCTGTCTGGTGCTCGAGCCCACGCGCGAGCTGGCCTTGCAGGTGGAGGAGGCGATTCAGAAATACGCCAAATACACGGACATCACGGTGACCGTGGTGTATGGAGGCGTTGGATACGGCAAGCAGCGCGAGGACCTGGCGCGGGGCGTGGACGTGATCGCGGCCACCCCGGGGCGTTTGCTCGACCACTTGGAGCAGGGCACGGCGAGCCTGGACGGCGTGGAGATCCTCGTGCTCGACGAGGTGGACCGCATGCTGGACATGGGCTTTCTGCCGGACGTGCAGCGGATCATCGCCAAGTGCCCCAAGGCGCGGCAGACGCTTTTCTTCAGCGCGACGATGCCGCCGGAGCTCGCGCAGCTCGCGGGCTGGGCGCTGCGCGAGCCCACGGAAATCAAGATCGGGCGCACGCGCTCGGCGGCCGAGACGGTCGCGCACGCGTTTTACCCGGTGGTGGGCACCCAGAAATTCGACCTCTTGCTGGAGCTGTTGAAGCGCACCGATTTCAAGAGCGTGATCATCTTTACCCGCACCAAGATGGGCGCGGACCGGATCGCGCATCGGCTCCAGCGCGAGCAGCATACGGTGGGCGTGATCCATTCCGACCGCAGCCAGCGCGAGCGCGTCGAGGCCTTGCAGGGCTTCAAGGACGGCAGCTTCGAGGTGCTGGTGGCGACCGACATCGCGGCGCGCGGGCTCGACATCGCGGGGGTCTCGCACGTGGTGAACTACGACGTGCCGGAAAATCCCGAGGACTACGTGCACCGCATCGGCCGCACGGGGCGGGCGCAGAGCACGGGCGACGCTTATACGTTGGTCACGGAGGAGGACGTGCGCGACGCGCGCTCGATCGAGCGTTTCATCGGCGCGAGCATCGAGCGGAAGAAGCTCGAGGGCTTCCCCTACATCTATTCGGCGCTCTTTGATGAGTCGGCCTTGGCGCAGGCGGAGGCGGCGGCGCCCAAGCCCGCGGGCCGCTTGATGCGCGGCACGCGCGGCGGGCGTCGTTGATTCGGACACTCCGGCGGGGCCGGCCCGGCGGCCCCAGCGGCGATTGGACGTGGCACGGGCGTCTCGCCCGTGGGTTTGGAACATCGGCCGGACGCCCATGCCACTCCGGGCCGGCTACAGAATCTTTTGAACCCGGAATCCGCGGTTGTCGCGGGTCGTCTCACCCGAGCAGGTGGCCGCGACGACTTTCCGCCTCACCACCTTGCGCGATACTCCGCGGGGATAATCGCGAAATCCGGGTTGAGATGCGCTACCCGCGCAGTTGTTGACCGCGCACGAGCTCTTGGAAGAGGCCGGGGCGCGCGATCAATTCCTCGTAAGATCCCGCCTGCTCGATCACGCCGCCCGACAACACGAAGATGCGGTGACAATGCCGCACGGTGGACAGGCGGTGCGCGATGAAGATGGCGGTGCGGTCCCCGAGGTTCCGCTCGATCGCGTCCGAAATCAGCTGTTCGCTGAGCGTGTCGAGCGCGCTCGTGGCCTCGTCGAAGATGAAGCAGGCCGGCTCGGCCAGGAGCGCACGGGCGATGGCGAGACGCTGGCGCTGTCCCCCGGAGAGCATGGAGCCCCCCTCGCCGACGCGGGCGTCCAGACCGCCGGGCAGTGTGGCGATGAACTCCCAGGCGTTGGCTTGCTCGCAGGCGCGCCGGATCTCGGCGTCGCTCGCCTCGGGGCGAGCCACCCGCAGGTTGTCGCGCAGCGTGGTGTTGAAGATAAAGGGGTCTTGCGGCACCACGCCGAAGTGGCGGCGCAGCGCGCGGGTGGACAGTTCGCGCAGATCGCGTCCGCCGATTCGCACCGCGCCCGCTTGCGGGTCGTAGAGTCGGAGGAGCAGTTGGGTGATGGTTGTCTTTCCCGCTCCGGAGGGGCCCACCAGCGCCACGCGTTCGCCGGGGGCGATTTCGAGGTCGAGGTTTCGCAGGATGGGGCGTTCCGGCTCGTAGCCAAAGCTCACCGCTTCGAACCGGATGGGGGCGGGAGTGATCGGGTGGTCCGTGAGCGGAGTCGCGGGGTCCGGCGTGCTGGTCGCGGTCTCGAGCACGGCGCCTATCCTTCGGAGGGCCGCGGACGCGCCGCCCCACAGCGTGAAGGCGGTGAAGAGGCCTTGCATCGGTCCGACCAGGCCGAGGTAGGCCGCGAGGCAGGCCGCGACCACGCCGAGGTCGATGTGGCCGGAGAGGTATCGCCAGGTGCAGGCCGCCATGAGCAGCGCGTAGCCGACGTAGCTCAGGCCCTCTTGCTTGATCCACTCGACGTGCGAGTAGACGTCGCGTTCGTAGCTTTTCCGGCGAATCACGTCCGCCTGCCGTTCGAAATCCTGCGTCACCTGGTTCTCCATCGCGTGCAGCTTGACGGCCTTGTTGCCCCGCAGGAGGTCGGCGACCTGACCGCTGACGTCGCCTTCCACGCGTTGGAAGTCTTTCTGGATTCTTTCGATTCGCCGCCGCGCCCGCACCATCAGGTGCACGCTCAGGCCCGCCGTCGTCATCAGCAGGCTGGCTATCACCCAGTCCCATCGCCAGAAGAGCAGCAGGGTAACCGACACGCCGACGACCGAGCTGGGCAGGTTCATCGTCGCGTGCTGGAAGAAGTCCATGACGGCGCGCAGGGGGGAGCCGAAGAGGTAGCTGAAAAGCTCGCCGGAAGGATGCGCCCCGTGAAAGCGGAGGCAGAGGTGGTTGACGTGGCGGAAAAAGCGCCCGCGCAGGGCGAAGATGACCTGTTCCCGCGCACGGGTGAAGAGCCGGTAGCCGAGGTGCCAGAACATCATCCGCACCACGCCGGTGATCACCAGGTAGAGGAGAGCGAGCCAGGCGAGCCGGCGCCAGCGCTCTTCCGTCGCCACTCCCTCGACGTCGAGCACCAGGGTGAAGAGCCACTTGGGAAACACGTTTTGCACCGCGACCGCGGCGCCGCTCAGGCCGACCAGGAGGAGGGCGCCAAGGATCGGGATCCGGTTCTCCAAGAGCAGCGGCCACACGTGACGCCGGAAGGGCGAGGGCTGGGCGGTCGGCACGGAGGACGCAGGGGGATCTTCGGGAACGGGCATAAGCGCAGCCTGGACGGCTCCTTGACCTTCGCTTCCGGCTCAGGCGAGGGGCAGCTCCGCCTGGGCGGCGGGGGCGGGGATCCGGGCCTGGTGGCTGAAGTGGTGGTCGCTGAAGATCGGCGACAGCGCGTAGAGGCGATCGAGGAGCTCGGCCAGGCTGTCGTCGAGCGGCGGGAGGTCGGCGGCGCCGGCGAAGTGGCGGGCGGGCTTGATCGCGAGGAGAAACACGAGCAGGTCGTGCGCGGCGCGCTCGGGCTCGCCGGGCGGGGCGGAGGGATCGTTTTCCTGCCGCACGGAGAGGAGGCTGCGCTTCATCTCGTGCACGAGGTAGTAGATGCCGTGGGGAGCGTCGGGCTGCTGGAGGAAAAACTCGGCGACGTAGCGTGGCTGGCTGCGTGATTGGTAGAGGCGGCGGTAGGCGTCCTGCGAGCCGAGCATGCGGAGGAGGGCGGAGAGCTCGGGGTTGTCGCGGAAGTGGGTGCGGCGCTCGGCCTCCGGGCTGGCGTGGGCGCCGAGGATGTGGCGCAGGGCGCTGCAGGTCATGATGGCGCGTTCGAGCAGGACGCCGAGGCGGAGGAAGTGCCACGAGGCGTCGTGCAGCATGGTGTGATCGGCGGTGGCCTGGAAGGCGGGCAGGTGGTCGAGCACGCATTGCGCGGCCTCCATGGCGAGGGACTGGCGCGCTTTTTCGCCGGAGCTGCGGGCCGGCGGAATCTGGCGGTGGCGCAAGGTGTCGATGCGGTCGCGCAGGCGGGCGAGGATGCGCCAGGCCTCGGGCGAGAGGGTGTCGCGGAGCTGGGCGGCGTTGTAGAGGATGGAGTTGACGGCGGAGACGACGGAGCCGGGCGTGTCGGAGTCGAGCGTGAGGCGCCAGGCGAGTTCCGCGCCGAAGGTTTCGTGGGGGCGCACGCGGGCGTGGAGGCGGCCTTCGGCGCGGTTGCCGGTGGCCTCGAGGAGGCCGCGCCAGACGGGGAGCCAGTGTTTGCGATCGCGGGCGGGGATCTCCTCGAGGGCGACGTCGTCGAGGATGGCGAGCATGCGGGCGGTGGCTTCGGCGCGTTCGACGTAGCGGCCGAGCCAGAAGAGATTCTCGGCGGCGCGGGAGCCGAGGCGGGCGGGGCGGGGCGGCTCGCCGGGATCGTGTTCCTCGAGGTCGGCGACGCCGCCGGAGTTGTGCAGGCCGAGGAGGACGAGGGCGTCGGCGCTCTCGCCGACGCGGCCGGGGGGGCGGTAGGGCGGAGCCGAGGCGCACGAGGCCGCCGGGGAAGACGTCGTGGCGGCGGGCGTCGGTGAGGACGAAGGTGCTGAGGCAGAAGGGCTCGGCGCCGCGGCCGGGGCGGCGGCCCTCGAGCGTGAGCGCCTCGGGCTCGACCTGGGCGACGAAGGCGTGGGGATTTTCGCGGACGACGCGGTCGAGGCCGCGCGAGGTGAGGAGGGCGTGGCGGTGGGCGGCGGGGGCGACGGTGTAGTTGTCGGGGGACTGGTGGGCGGGGCGGATGACGAAGCGGTCGCGTTGGTCGAGGATTTGCTCGAGGCGGTCGGGGTCGCCGCAGGCGTGGGTCTCGGGGGCGGGGAGCAGCAGTTTTTCGCCGAGGTAGAAGCGGGCGAGGCGGGGCAGGTAGGCCTCGATGACGCGGCTCTCGGCGAGGCCGGAGCCGATGGAGTTGGCGATGACGACGCGACCGGCGCGGATGCACTGGAGGAGGCCGGGGATGCCGGCGGTCTCGCGATCGGTGGAGAAGACGACGGGGTCGATGTGGGTGTCGTTGAGGCGGCGGTAGATGACGTCGACGGGCTCGAGGCCGGCGATGGTCTTGAAGTAGACGGTGTTTTCGAGGACGAGGAGGTCGTCGCCGCGCACGAGGGGGAGGCCCATCTTGCGGGCGAGGAAGCTGTGCTCGGAGTAGAAGGCGTCGCCGGGGCCGGCGGTGAGCACGACGACGGAGGGGGAGTGCCGGTCGCGGGGGCAGAGGGCGCGGAGGGCGGAGAGGAGCTGTAGTGGAAAATTGATTACGCTGTGGTAGTCGGGCAGGGCGCGGTAGAGGTCGCCGGCCTCCTGGGTCATGAAGCGGCGGTTTTGCACCGCGTAGCTGAGGCCGATGGGGGTGTTGGAGCGGGTCTGCACGCAGCGCCAGCCCTCGGGGGTGCGGGCGAGGTCGAAGCGGAGGAGGGTGGCGGGGTTGGAGCGCTGGGGCTCGAGGCCGAGGCAGGGGCGGCGGTAGGAGGGGTCGGAGAGGACGGCCTCGGGCGGGAGGATGCCGGAGCGGAGGGCTTGCTGGCCGTTGTAGAGGTCGACGAGGAGGGCGTTGACGAGGCGGGCGCGCTGGCGGAGGCCGGCCTCGAGGGGTGCCCACTCCTCGGCGGTGAGGACGAGGGGGCTGGGCTCGAGTTTCCAGAAGTGGTGGGCGGAGCGGCCGGAGGCGTCGTCGGGGTGGGAGAGGTCGGTGAGGGAGGCGTCGCGGATGGAGAGGCGCAGGCGCGGGCGCAGGGTGCGGCGTTGCGCGGGGTGGAGGGTGGGGAGCGGCGGTGGCGTGGCGGCCGGCGACGTGGACATGAGCGGGAGGCGCGGGAGGCGGGCGGGAGGCGGAGGTCGGGACAATGCGCGGGAGGCGCGCGGCGGGGCAAGCGTGGTGAGGGGCGGAGCGGGCGCGGGTGGAGCGGGGGCGTAATCGGGGGTTGCGCGGCGGGGGTGGGGGAGGCTGGGCTGGCGCGCATGTTGCCGCTATGGGATACGCAAGAGCACCGTCGCGCGGCGGTGGTGACCGGGTGCGTGATCGTCGCCTGCCTCGGGATCTTCGTCTATGAGGTGGCGCTGTTGATGCGGGACGCGGCGGCGTTCGAGGCCTGGCTGACGCGGCATGCCTTGGTGCCGGCGCGTTTGCTGGGGGGCTGGGATGATCCGGTGGAGTGGCGCACGGTGCTGAGCTCGATGTTCCTGCACGGGAGCGTGCCGCACGTGCTGGGCAATTGCTGGTTTCTTTGGGTCTTCGGGCGCAGCGTGGAAAGTCGCCTGGGGCACGCGGGCTTCGCGTGTTTCTACCTCTTCACGGGGGCCATCGCCGCGGGCGCGCAGGTGCTGGTGGCACCGGGATCCAGCGTGCCGATGGTCGGGGCGAGTGGCGCGATCTCGGGAGTGCTGGGGGCGTATCTGGTGTTCTTTCCGCGCGCCTGGGTGGTGGCCCTGGTGCCGTGGATCGTGCCGATCGTGCCGATCCCGGCCGTGGTGTTTTTGCTGCTTTGGTTTTTTGTGCAGGCGCAGGCGGGTGTGGGCTCCCTGTTGGCGGGCACGGAAGCGGCGGGCGGGGTGGCCTGGTGGGCGCACGCGGGCGGTTTCGTGGCGGGCGCGGCGCTGGCGATGTGCCTGCCGCGGAAGCGGCGGCGTTGACCTCGCCGGTCAGCCGATGGCGAAGCGGCGCTGGATGGCGGCGGCGATGTCTGCGAGGCGCACGGGCTTGGTGATGTAGTCGTCCATGCCGGCGGCGAGGCAGGCTTCGCGGTCGCCTTGGAGGGCGTTGGCGGTGAGGGCGATGATCATGGGTTGGTGCTCCGGGGCAAGGCGCTGGCGGATCTCGCGCGCGGCGGCAAAGCCGTCCATCTCGGGCATCTGGAGGTCCATGAAGAGGAGGTCGTAGGGTCGGTTTTCCAGCGCGCGGATGGCCTCGAGTCCGTTGGCGACGGCGTCGGCCTGGTATCCGAGGCGTGCGAGGAAGCGGAGGGCGACCTTCTGGTTCACGAGGTTGTCTTCGACCAGGAGGATGGAGAGCGGGTAGGTGTCGGCGATGCGCTCCACTTCGAGGGGAGCGTGGGCGGGGTTGCGCGGCAGCGGTTCGAGCGAGAGCAACTGGCGCAGGGTGGCGAGAACCGGGCTGTTGCGCGCGGGCCGGGGGAGCTGTGCGTGCACGGGGCCGAGCTCGGCCGGGCGAGCGGGCGGGCGACCGGGTGGGTGGAGCCAAAGGACGGGGAGGCGAAGGGGCTTCAGCACCGGGAGGAGCAGGGCGCGGGCGAGGCTTGAGTCGAGGAGCGCGGCATCAAGGACGAGCGCGGTGGGCGAAAGGGGGCTTGAGGCGAGGAGGGAGGGGAGATCCTCGGGTGAGGCGGGGGCCAGCACGGGTCCCAACTGCGCGGTGATCTGCTCGGTGAGGCGGAGGCGGTTGAGCGGGTGGATCTCGAGCAGCAACACGACGGGGCGCGGCTCGGGAGGGAGGGGCTCGGGCGCGGGCTCGATGAGCGGGGCGGCGGCGTGGAGCGGGAGATCGATGCTGAAGACGGAGCCCTGCCCGGGGCTGCTCTCGACGGTGATCTCTCCGCCCATGAGCTGGGTGAGGCGCTGGCAGATGGCGAGGCCGAGGCCGGTGCCGCCGTATTTGCGCGTGGTCGAGGAGTCGACCTGGGAGAAGGGCTTGAACAGGCGATCGGCGCGCTCCCGCGGGATGCCGATGCCGGTGTCGCGGACGTGGGCGAGGAGGCGACGCGGGCGGACGGGGTCGAGGGTGAACTCGAGGGAGACGGAGCCGGCGGGGGTAAACTTGATGGCGTTGTTGAGGAGGTTGGCCAGCACTTGGCGCAGCCGGGTGGGGTCGCGTTGGATCCAGGCGGGGAGCGCGGGGTCGACGCGGTAGGCGAGGTCGACGCCGCGGGCGGCGGCGACGGGGGCGAAGAGGTCGATGGTTTCCTCGACGCAGGTGGCGAGATCGAAGGCGATGAGTTCCAGCTCGAGGTGGCCGGACTCGATTTTCGAGAAGTCGAGGATGTCGTTGATGATGGTGAGGAGGGTCTCCCCGGATTGGCGGATGGTGTTGACGGAGTCGCGCTGATCCTCGGTGAGCGGGGTGTGGAGGAGGAGGCTGGTCATGCCGATGACGCCGTTCATCGGCGTGCGAATCTCGTGCGACATGGAGGCGAGGAAGTCGCTTTTGGCGCGCGAGGCGGCGTCGGCTTCGATCTTGGCGCGGCGGAGTTCGCGTTCGGTGGCGACGCGCTCGGTGATGTCGACGGCGAGAAAGATGAGATACTCCAGGGTGCCGTCCTCGGCGAAGACGGGCTGGAGGTCGACGGAGAGATCGTAGCGGCGGCCGGAGCGGGCGCGGTGGGAGACGTCGCAGTCGAGGGCTTCGCCGGCGTCGACGGCTTGCCCGAGGCGGAGGGAGGCTTCGGTGTCGTGGGCGGCGAGGAGTTCGACGGCGGATCGACCGCAGGCCTCGCGCAGGGAGGGGCCGAGGAGGCGGGTGAAGGCGTCGTTGACCCACTCGACGCGGCCATCGGGGCGGGCGATGACGACGATGTGGTCGGTGCGGGCGGCGACGAGGCCGAGTTTGCGCTCGGCGAGCTGGGAGGCGCGGAGGGCGGCTTCGGCTTGGCGGCGTTCCTCGATTTCGCCGCGCAGGAGCGCGTTGGCGCGCTCGGTCTGGCGCTGTCCCGAGCGGGCGACGCGGGCGAGGTGGACCGAGAGGCCGAGGAGCGCGGTGATGCCGAGGCCGGCGAGGAGGGCGACCTCGGGCAGGCGACGGCGGCCGAGTGGATCGCGGGCGGGGGAGAGCGAGATGCGGACACGGCGGTCAAAGATGAGAAAATCGTCCGAGAGCGACAGGGCCGGCGGGCTGTGCCTGGCGCCCGGGGGGGCGACGTGGCGCCGCGAGTCAAAAACGGGAAGGCCGCTCACCTGCACGGTGAACGCGTGTTGGTCGGAGACGCGGAGCCGACGATCCAAGGCGGCGAAGAAGCGCGCGTAGGTGAAGTCGGCGGAGGCGAAGCCGCTCACGCCACCGAGGGTGGGCACGGGCGCGTAGATGGCGAAGCCGGGGCCTTGGCCCGAGACGGAAAAGGTGGCGGAGACGGCGGGCAGGGAGCTGGCGCGAGCCCGGTCGATGGCCTCGGCCCGGGCCGGGTCGCGGGTGTGGTCGTAGCCGCCGAGGCCCTCGTTGTGCGGGATGGGGTGAAACCAGAGGGTGCGGCCGGCGGGTTCGAGCCAGGCGAGGGAGAGGGCGCCCGGGGCTTCGTTGACGAAGGAGATCGCGTCGGCCTCGCGCACGATGGTGCCGTGGCCCTCGAGCAGGCTCCAGCGGAGGGCGATGCGTCCGAGGGCGGCGGCCTGGCGCTCGATCTCGAAGCTGATGTTGCCCGCGAGGGTGTTGAGCGCGTTGCGGGAGGCGAGGGCGTTGTAGGCGGCCTCGCGCTCGCGCAGGCCGAGCCAGAGGAGAACGGTGAGCGCTCCGGAGGCCACGATGACGGGAAGGGGCAGCCAGGCGGGAGGCTCGTCGGTGACGACGCGATGCATGCGCCAGGCGGAGGCGAGCAGGGCGAGACCGAGCAGAAGCGAGAGGGTGGCGGCGGCGGGGGCGAGGGAATCGGTGACCCAGCCGAAGCCACCCGGCAGGCCAAGGGCGTGGCTGGCGAGTTTGGCGATGCCGAGGGCGGAGAGGAGCGACCCGATGAGGGCGAGGGCGAGGGCGCGGCGGCGTGGAGCGTCGTTGAGGAGCGGGGAAAGCCCGAGACCGACGACGATCAGGGAGAGCGCAGACACCGGAGCCATCCGTCCGGGGCTGGGGTCGGACGGGGCGGCGAAGCGGTCTCTCGCGAGCAGTTCATCGATGCCCAAATCCAGCTTCAGCAGATCCTGAAGCAAGGTGGCGGAAGCGATGGCGACCGGCAGCCAGGCCAGCCAAGAGAGGCGGCGACGGGCGCGGGCGTGGTCGATCAGGACGATCCCGATCAGCAGCGTGCAGAGGCCGCCGTTGATGGCGATCGGAGTGGGCCCGCCGAAGCCCAAGGCGAGCGTGTCGATGCCCAGCCACCAGCCGCTTAAGATGGCGGCACCGCAGCCGAGCACCACCCAGCCTGCCGCCAACGCGAGTCGTTGCGACCATGGCATCGGCGCGAGCAGGGTGTGGGCGCTGAGCTGCATGGAGGGTCCTGGGGAAGGGACCCTAGGTGGTGGCGCAAGGGGCGCGAGGGGAAAGCCTCATGCTGGGTGAGACTACGAGGGACGGCGCGCCCGCTCGTCCCGGCAAGCGCACCACTTCCTCCGTTTCGCTTCGCCAAGGCGGGCGGGCCGCGCCCGCGCGGTCCTTGGCGGACCACGGAGCGCGCGGCGGGGGGGCTCAGTCCCAGTTGAGGACGAAGCGACCGTAGTAGGTGGTGTCGAGCTTCTCGACGCCGGCGGCGGGGCGGCTGGTGTAGTCGTTGTTCACGCCGACGCGGAAGCGCCAGCTGCCGCCCAAGGGGAACTCCAGGTTGGAGTCGTGGACGGCGCGGTAATTGGCGAGGTCCTCGAAGGTCGGCACGAAGGTGACGTTGTTGTTCATCGTGGCGTTCTCGAACCGGTAGGTGTGCGCGAGACCGAGGTCGAGACCGGCGCTGCGGACGTCCTCGGTGGCGGAGTTGCCGTAGTCTTCGAACCGATACGAGATACCGGTGCGGCCCGTGAGTTTCTGCCGCGGCAGGTTCTGGATGAAGTCGTAACCGAAACCGGCGGCGGCGATGTTGTAGAAGCTGATATCCTTGACGTTGTCGTAGCCGCCTTCGTTGCGGGCATACCAGGTGACCCGCTCGCTGAGGTAGCTGGAGTAGTCGACGCCGACGCGGGCACGGTCCTGTGATTTTACGCCGTTGGTCCGTTGGTAGGAAAAGTCGGAGTAGAACACGAGGGTGTCCTGCGGACCGGAGAGGGTGGCCTTGAGCCCGCCGCCGAAGCCGAGTTGCTCGTTGTTGCCGGTCTTGCCGTTGACGTCGACCGAGGCTTCGTAGCGCCAGCGGCGGAGGAGCTGGAGAACGGCGGGGTCACGCTGACCGGGAGCCCAGCCGGCGGCGACTTTGTCGACGGTGGTGTTGATGGTGCCGTCCTGGCCGGTGATGGTGACCTGGCCGTCGGAGCTGGCGCTCAGGGTGCCCTCCATCGTGGTGCCGCCGGCGAGGCGGTAGACCAAGGGGGTGTCGGTCTCGATTCGCACCACCTCGGATTGGCGGATCGTGAGGGTCCCGGCAAAAGTCGTCCGGAGCAAGATCGCGCCGTTGTTGACCGATTGGATGACGCCGACCAAGCGGGCGCCGTCTCGCGTGACGATGGTGTCGGCCCATGCCGCGGAACCCACAAATCCCAAACCCGCGACGAGAACCGCCATCTTGATTAGTTTTTGCATAGAGCCCTAGGAAAAAACCCCGTCCCGGGCCGCGTCAACCGCCCGTGGCAATTTGCACCCGCGGCCGGGGCTAGCGCAGCGGCTCGACCGCCAGCGCGATGACAGGCGCGGAGAAACCCGCGGTGCGCAAGGCGGCCGCGCCTGCCTCGGCCAGCGTCGCTTCGGCCTGCCGTGGTAGCGCCTGCAGCAGCCGAGGCGTCAGTTGATCGAGACGAGGACGAATCTCGGTCCGCAGATCGCGCGGCGGGTGTGCCGGCCTCGGCGCGTCGCCCGCGGCCCAGGCCGCCAGGAGCTCGGTTTGCACCGCGCGGGAGGCGGCCATTTGCGCCGCGAAGAAACGCTCCGCCCTCGCGCGGTCGTGGCCCGAAGCCGCGGCTTGCTCGACGATGCCGGCGAGGATCGCGGCTTCCCGCTCCGGGTCGTGCACCGGAGCCCCGCTGTGGAACTTGGACCACGCCACTTCACGCGCGAGCAGGAGGCGTTGGGCAAGGAGATCGGGCAAGGCGTGGTGATCGCTCTCCGCCCGTCGCGGCGTTTCGTGTCGCGGCGCAGAGCTGCAGCCGCCGAGAGGCATGCCCGCGGCCAGGCCGGCCATCGCGAGCAGAGGGAGGCGTCGCTTGAGGAGGGGCAAACAGGGCATGGCCGATTCAAACTACAGTCCGAGTTCCCCAAGCGTGAGCTCCCGGAAGCGCCCGGGAGGGAGGTCGCCGAGTTCGAGCGCGCCGAAGTGAGTGCGGTGCAGCGTGAGCACGGTCGCGCCGCAGGCGGCAAACATGCGCCGCACTTGATGGTATTTCCCCTCGGTCAGGGTGAGGTCGGCCTCGCGCGGCCCGAGGATCCGGAGCGCGGCGGGGGCGCAGGGTTCCTTCTCGCCGTCGAGCTGGAGGGTGCCGGAGGCGAAGCGCGAGACGAGCTCCGGCGAGAGGTCGCGGTCGGTGGTCGCGCGATAGACCTTTGGCACCTTGTGCTTGGGGGAGGTGAGCCGGTGCACCAGCTCGGTGTGGTCGGTGAGCAGGATCAGCCCGGAGGTCTCCTTGTCGAGGCGGCCGATGGAGGTGACGAGCGGGTTGCGGGCGCGCCACCGCGGGGGCAGGAGGTCGTAGATCAGCGGGCCTTCGGCGGGATCGTGCGAGCAGGTGAGGCCGAGGGGCTTGTGCACGAGGAGGAGAAGTCCGTCGGGGTGGTCGAGGGGTTCACCGTCGACGCGCACCGCGGCGGGCGCGGGTTTGACGCCGGGATCGTCCGCCGGACGTCCGGCGACGGAGACGCGGCCGGCCTTCAGCCAGGCGCGCACCTCGCGACGCGAGCAATAGCCGAGGTTGGCGAGCAGTTGGTCAAGACGGCGGGCGGACATGCGGCCGAAGTTGCGTGCCCGGCGCCCGCCGCACAAGGCGCGGCTGCGATGGCGTGAGACATGGAGCGGATCCCTCAGCGCGCCGCGGCGGTCAGGGCGGGGGACTGCCGCAGCGGCTCGGGCAGCGGCGCGCGAACGCGGCGGCTGTAGAGGATGCCGTAGACGCGGCCGATGTAGTTGTCCTCCGTCACCAGATCATCGTCCATCTTGAGATTGTGGTCGCCCTTGGTCCAGAAGCCGCCCTTCCGGCGTTCGACGATGCGGTGCACGATGCGGGTGCCCGTGACCGAGTGGCGAAACACCACGATGTCCCCGATCTGGAGGTCGGCGAAGGCGGCGGGCTCGGTGAGCAGGATCGTGTTTTCGTCGAAGGCGGGGCGCATGCTGCCGGTGGGCAGCACGGAAAAGACCTGGGTGCCGGCGATCATCATCGCGACCTGCTCCGCGACGTAGTGGGTGATCGCGGGGGACAGGCCGGAGCTCGGGGACGTGCGGGCGGTCGCCGGCGTCTCGCGGCCGCGCGAGATGCTCGCGACGGGTCGCACCGCGCCGTCCTTGCCCGTCTCGGCGAGAGCGGGGGAGGCGGCGCCGATAATCAACAGGCCCAAAGGTAGACGGATCGCGAGCATGCGGGAACCGGGGCTGTTTTCGGAGGCTGCGTCGGCGACTCGCGCCAGGATCAGGCGGCGATGAGGCCGCGCCGCACCGCCGCCAGGGTGAGCGCCTGCAGGGTGTCGGCTTGGAGTTTGGTCTTCAGCTTTTCGATGGCGCGGTAGGCCGCGGATTCGCTGAGTCCGGTGTCGGCGCAGATGGATTTCACGCTGCTTCCGAGGGCGACGAGGCGCAGCACGTTCGACTCCAGATCGCTCATGGGCTCGGTCGAGCGCCCGCCCACCACCCAGCGGCGGGCCAGCTCCATCGACTCCGGGGTGAAGGCGAAACCGCCCGCGCGCACTTTCTCCAGGCTGCGCATGATCTCCTCGGGCGGGGTGCTCTTGGCGAGAAAACCGTGCGCGCCGAGCGCCATCGCCTCCCCCAGCGCCTCGGCGCTTTCACGGGAGGTAAAGACGACCGCGCGCGTGGGCAGCCTCTCGGAACGGAGCGCCCTCAGCACTTCGACGCCGCTCATGAGCGGCATCATCAGGTCGAGGATCAGCACGTCGGGGCGATGCGTGCGGCAGAGCGAGAGCGCCTGGCGCCCGTCCTGGGCCACGCCCGCGAGTCGGAAGCCGCCGGCGCGGGCGAGGTGTTCGGCGAGCAAGGCGCCCATGAGAGGATGGTCGTCCGCGACCACCACGGAAGGTTTGCCCGAAGCCGGGCCGGCCGGCGTCGACGGCGCGCTTTCCAACAGGTTTTCTTCGCGGGCGCTCATGTTGCTCCCGCTATCGACCGTTTTTCTTCGCACTTTAGCCGGCCGGTCGTGCGGGTGGCGGCCGGGCCCGCGCCGCGTGGCGTATGGTAGGGAGTCTTGCGTCGAGCCCGCGGCTTGCACTGGAGCCGGCTCCGCATCGACTCTTGAGCCCGCGCCCGCCGATCCCCACCTTTTTCACCCACCATGGCCGACTCCGCCAAGCCTTTCGTCTTCATCTGTGGCGCCGACGACTTCCTCGTCGGGCGCCTGGGGCGCGAGCACTACGAGCGCCTGGCGGGGGAGATCAGCGACGAGTTTTCGCGCGAGACCATCGCCGGTTTCGCCAACACGGTCGACGAGGTGGAGAGCACGATCCATCGCTTCCGGGACAGCGTGCAGACCGTGTCGATGTTTGGCGGGCGCCGCCTGGTGTGGTTCAAGGACCTCAACTTTCTGGCCGATTCCCGGACCGGCAACTCCGAGACCGTGAAGGCCGCGCTTGAGGGCCTGCAGGAGTTGCTCGCCTCGATCAACCCCGCCGAGGTGGCCGTGCTCATCACGGCTGCGCCCGTGGACCGTCGGAAGAGCTTCTACAAGTGGTGCGAAAAGAACGCCGACTTCACCTTCGTCGGCGCCGCGAACTCCGACGACGCGGCGGAGGCGCTCGCGCTGACCGCGCTGGCCGAGGCGAAGTCCCTCGGTGTCGTCATCGAGCGGGACGCGCTTTCGCTGCTGCTCGCGCGCAGCGGAGCCAACACGCGTTTTCTGGTGAGCGAGATCCACAAGCTGGCCGCGCACGCCGAGACCGGGAAAGCCATCACCGAGCGCGACGTCGAGGAGCTCACGCCCAATCTCGCCGAGGGGGATTTTTTCGAGGCGACGGAGCTCTTCTTTCGCGGCGATCTGCGCGGCACGCTCGCGGCCTTCGACCGGCATTTTTTCGCGGGCGAGAGCGCGCGGCCCTTGCTGGCCTCGATGCAGAACCGCAATCGCCTGCTCATCCAGCTGCGCGCGCTCGCCCCGCAGGGCGGCCGGGCACCGGACAAGGGCGCCATCGAGCGGGCCGCCTCGGCCTACGGGAAGCACTTCGTCGGGGCGGGCGAGAAGAGCGCCGCGAATCTCTTCAGCCAAAACGCCTGGTATGTGGGCAAACTCGCGGCGGGCGCGAAGCCCTGGCCGCTCAAGCACCATATCGACATCCAGATCGCGCTCGCGGAGGCCTTCGAGGCGATCGTCCAGCGGCCGAAGGAAGAGCCCGCCGTGATGCGTGAGCTGGCGGTGAAGTGCCTCGGTTGAGTTTTTGGCTGCGGGCCCGGCTCGGCGCTGGCGGTGGGATCTGGCGAAGGATAGGGATTTTCTCGCGCACGGGGCGCCATTCTCCGCGCTCTCGCAGATGCGCGCATAACGAGCCCAACGCCGGCGCGAGAAGGAGGCTGTTAATGCGAAGAAGCCCGGCCTGAAGGCCGGGCTTCGCGAGGGGGGACCGGTGCGAGAGTCGGAGCTCAGCCGGGCCCGTTCTCAGTAGTTGGTGCGGATGTGCCGTTGCAGGATGGCCCCGCGTTGAAAGGAGCCCACGTGTCCGTCGGCGAAGACCACGTTGGCGCGTCCGTTGTGGCGATAGCGGAACCAGGATTGGTTGGATACGCTTTCATTGTCGGGGCCGATCTCGATAGGGGTGTTTGCGTTGGCTTCGCCGCCGGCGCCGACGATGCCGGGCACGCTGAAGAGGTTGGAGTGGGAGCCGCCGTTGGTCTGCTGCGTGGCGTCGGCGAGCAGGATGGTCTCCGTGGGGCGTTGCAGGCTGCCAAAACGCACGAGGGCACGGGCTGGGTTGTCGATACGATCGGGCATGACCGTGGAGTGCGCCGAGTAGGTCGGGCGCACGTTGGTGCCGTCGTCGGCCGGAATGATCACGCGAGAGGGGCAGATGACGATCTGGCTGTTGAGCTGCTCGTCGTTCTGGTTGCCGCGCTGCGAGCCCATGTAGGGGCGGAGGGATTGGCGCCAGAGGAAGCCGGGGTCCGGGTCGTTGTTTCCATTACGGCTGGCCGGGTAGACGTTGCGTTCATTGCCATAGAGCTGCACGGCGAGGCCGATCTGGCGGAGGTTGCTCTTGCAGGCGGCGTCGCGGGCGGACTCGCGCACGCGGCCGACGGTGGGGATGATGATCGCGGCGAGGATGCCGATGATCGCGATCACGGTGAGCAGCTCGATCAACGTGAAGCCGCGGGACGCGGGGGCGAGGGGATGACGGGGCGGGGTCATGGGGGAATGGAGAGACCTTGCGCGATCACGCGGGAGCGCGCCACCTCGTCGGAAGTTAACCCGTTATATTCGCGTGTTTGTCCGGGGCGGCTGCGTCTAACGCGTGAAGCTCGGCCCGCATTGCCGCGCGGGCCTCTGCGGCGGCATGAAGCCCCCGCCGCGCGGGGTTTTTTCGCTCCCGGCGGTGCAACCCCAACCCCCAACCCAACACCCCCCATGAAACTCCGCCTGTTCACCCGGTCGCGCACCGTCGCGGCCCTCCTGCTCGCCGGTCTCGGCGCCTTCGTCGCCAAGGTCGACGCCTGGACCTCCCACCAGCTCCACGACATGATGGGCCGTGGCCTCAACTACGGCCAATACTACGACAACCAGGGACTGCGGAACAACGCGACGCTCGCACCCATCCCGCGGGCCCACTTCGACGCGATCCGCGACGCCGGGTTTAGCCACGTGCGCATTCCCGTGACCTGGGGCTACCGCATGTATTTCCCCTCCGGCTCGAGCGGCTCGCCCGCCGTGAAGAGCGCCTTTCTCGGCAGCGTGAAGACCTCGGTGGACAACGCCCTCGACGCCGGCCTCGTGGTCATCCTCAACAGCCATCACGAGCGCTGGTTTCAATACTACTGGGCGTCCAAGGGCGACCAGCAGGACATCCGCCTGCGCGAGAGCGGCATCGAGCCGCACTCCGGCTCCAAGCCCTGGGACTACGTGCCCACGGCCCGCGCCTCCGGCGGGCGCAAGGCCTCCGAGATCTACCGGGCGCTCTACGCCCAGCTCGCTCAGACCTTCAACACGCCCAACTATGACAAGCTGATCTTCGAGGGCCTCAACGAGCCGCGCAAGCAGGTGGAGGACAAGGACGGTTCGGGCGGCTTGATCGACGCCTTCCCGCTCAACGCGAGCGGTCATGGAAAAGTGAATACGGTGAACGCGATGCTTTTCGCCGTCGTGCAGGACAACTACCTGGCGAGCCACGGCGCACGGCGCACCTATATGATGACGGTGAACGACATGAACAACGCCTACTCCTTCCGCCACCTCACGATGCCCGTCTACGGCGCTTGGAACGCCGAGCAACGCCGCAACCGGCTGATGATCACGCTGCACTACTACCACTCGATGCCGTGGACGCACAACGAGAGCCCGCACCAGAATACCTGGGGCTCCGTGGCCGACTACGATCAGCTGCGGCAGCGGCTCGACATGATCGCCTCGACGGTGGCCTCGAACTTCAACGAGGCGAACTCCCCGCTCGTCGGCGTGCCGGTGAACATCGGCGAGTTCGGCGTCGCCCACCGCCAGCGCACCACGCGCAACACCGACGACGTGCTCGAGTGGTATCGGGCGGTGAGCGCGGCCGCGCTGGAACGAAACCTCTCCGCCACCGTGTGGTGCGACAACGGCTGGTTTCGCGTGTTTAACCAGACCAACGGCAGCTTCACTCATCCGGGAGAGCCGGACTACGTGAACGAGATCTGGAAGCAGGTGACGCTCTTCGAGAACCGCTGGCGGCTTGTCAGCAAGGCCAACTCCTCCCACCGGCTCGCGGTGGACGCCAACGCCGACTTCACGAAGTGGTATCTGCGCGCCGCCGCCACGGGCAACAGCCAGATCTTCACCTTCGAGGTGGATCCCGCCGCGCGGCTTTCGGCCAACGATCGCATCAAATACTTCGCGCTGCGCAGCGAAAACGGCGCGCCGAACGGCCGCTACATCGACCTCGCGAACAACTCGAGCGCGAGCGGCACGCAGGTGCAGAGCAGCACCGCCTCGCTGGACACCGTGCTCGATCACTACGTGTTTCTCGGTTTTGAGAACG
>JAUVVA010000118.1 GCA_030604905.1 Verrucomicrobiota bacterium
AAGGTCGTCGCGGAATCCCGACGTGTCCCGTTCTGCGGGAGAAGGTGCATGGAGCGGATGACGCGGCGAGCTGGCGGCCACCAGCTTGGGTGAGACGACCCGCGACAACCGCGGATTCCGGGTTCAAGGGATAGAGGTTCAAGCACGGAGGCGGGCGGGACCACTGGGCCCGCCGCGTTGCCTCTCCGCATTCGCCACTCCGCCGCGGCGCGCCCGGCGATCCCGCCCTGTCTCTCCCGACCACGACTTCATTCAAAGCGAACCTCGTTCGGGGCTCGTTCACCTGCGAGGTCCCTGGATCTCCGGCAATCCGCGCCCATCTGCGTAATCCGCGGTTTCCACTGCCGCGTTTGCTGAGCGAGCCGGCGTCAGCGGCCATTCGCCGACGTCGAACAGCGGCCACAAAAAACTCAAAAGGCGCAAAAGCGACCGTGGTCCTTTTGCGCCTTCTGCGTCTTTTGTGGCTATCCTCGGGTGATGAAGTCCCGCCCCCCCCCGGGACCTCGACCTCAATCGCGCAGCCGCACGACCACGTTGTCCACGTGGAGCATGGAGCCGCTCGGCAAGCCACGCGGGCGGATGCCCAGGGTGTTGAATGCCCTTGGGCCGAAGGGCCCTTCCAAATCTTTGTCGAGCACCTCGGCCCGAAGCGTCGGGCCGCCCAAGACGTCGATGATCCAGCCATCATCCGACTGCTTGCGCGTGAAATCCATCTGGATAGTCGCCCAGCGTCGCCCGAAATCGACCGAGCGCGCTTGTCGCACAATCGGCGAACGCAGCGCCTGCAGCCGTTTTCCACCACAGATATCGGGCGTGTCGGTGCCATCGTAGGAGAGCGCGGTGGCGGCGCCATCTTCGCCAGGGTTTGTTGAGATCACAAAACCCGCGCGTCGCGGATCCGGGCTCGGCTGGCTCGGCAGATTGCCGGCCGGAAGAAAATAGAGGCCGATCCGCAGGTTCCCGCCCCCGGCCACCGGACCCTCCGGATAGCGGAGGTCGAAGCGCACCTCGACCGTCTGTCCCGGGGCCGGATGCGCTTCCGGGAAGCTGAAGACCGTGGTCAGCTCCACATTCCGCTGCTCAATGCCGAGAAAAACATTCCCGGCCTCCTCGATCAGACTGAAGAGTCGCGAGCCGGTCTCGGGTCCCGTTCGATCACTGGGAAAAATCAGCGCGTCCGGAAAAGCGGTCACCGAGAGATTTCGGAGGCCGGTCCGCGGCTGCTGATCGCGAAAATCCGCCCGAAACAGAGGTGCTTGTGCGGACAATTCCGAAACACCGAGGCACAGCAACGCAGAGACGATACAACAACGCAGGGTGGGGTTCATACGCGGCAACTTGTCAAAGCCGCCCTTAGTTACAAGCTGTTATTTTACGAGCAGCCACTTCAAGCAACAAAGGCCACGCTGCCACAGGTAAAGACACAGAAGGAACACTAGAAAACACATCCACACTCCGGACGTAATCCGCCCGCTCAACAGTTGGCTCCGGGCATTAAAAAACCGGCGCCCCTCTTGAGGGACGCCGGGTAAAGGGCGGGAGCCAAGCCCCCGCCAAAGGGCAGGCTCAGGCGGCAGCCTTGCTGGTTCGACCGCGGCGGCGAAGAGCTGCCGCCCCGAGGCCGAACAAACCGGCGAAAACACCAAAAGCCGCGGGCTCGGGAATGACCTGCAGCGTGCCCGCCGAGTAGAGCTGCGACGAATCCCAGCTCAGGCCGCCGGAGAGGGTCGGCAGATCCAGGCTCGCGAACGTGCCCGAGATGGAGGGAGCGGACGAGCCGTCGGCGCCGCGGAAGAGGTGGAAGACTTGCCCGCCGGCAAAGGCCCAGTCGGAGGACACGAGGGAGAACACCACGCCGTCGTCGATGCTGATCGAGCCCGCCTGCACGAAGCCGAAGGACTCACCCGCCGCCTGCCCCAGACCGAAGGTGCCGGCGTTGAGCGCAAGGGCCGAGACGCTGATCTGGCGCTCCGCGATGAAGGCGCCGGCGCCCACCTTGGTGAGGGTGTGCGATCCCGTGATGTTTCCGCGGTAGGTCAGGGAGTCGGCGTCCACGCCGATCGAGGCGTTGGCCGCGAGCGTGATGGCGCTGAAGGTGGAGCCGGAGATCAGCCCGCCGACGACGTTATGGCCGGAGACGCTGCGCAGATTGCCGAGCCCACCAGTTCCCGCGCCGGAGATCTGAAAGCTCTCGGCGCCGATGTTCAGACCGGTCGCATGCGAGAACTGGAGCGACGCGTTGCTCGCGACGGTATTGACGGCCGCGTTGGTCGCGCCGAGGGCGTTGTTGTGGCCGACGACCAACACGCCGTTGTTTACGTTCGTCGCGCCCTGGTGGGAGTTCGCGCCCAGAAGAGCCAGGGTGCCTGATCCTGACTTCGTGAGCGCGCCGGCCCCGGAGATGGGCGCCTCGATGTTCAGGCG
Source organism: Verrucomicrobiota bacterium (assembly GCA_030604905.1). Classification (GTDB taxonomy): domain Bacteria; phylum Verrucomicrobiota; class Verrucomicrobiia; order Opitutales; family Opitutaceae; genus IMCC26134_A. Next base: position 2,425 of record JAUVVA010000118.1, read on the forward strand.
ACCGGCAGAGTTGGAGATGTTGAACGTTGCGCCGCCGGCACGGGTCTCGAGCCCGCCACCGAAACGCTCGGCCGTGAACTCGACCACGTTGGCGCCAGTGAGCTCCAGTGCGCCGCCGTTGAAGGTGATCGTCTGGCCCTCGCCTGAACGGTTGAAAGCCCCGATGTGCGAGAAACGCACGGTGCCTTCATTGATGTGCATACCCAGTTGGTTGTGGGTTATCGCGGTGGTGCCGTTGTCGGCAAAGGCACTCAAAGTCAGCGCTCCGGCACCGACTTTGGTCAGCGATCCCGGGCCGCCATCGACCGTGGTGATCCCTCGATTCACGAGCAAAGTCGCACTGGACGTCACGACGTCAACCGTCCCGCCGGCCGGCCCCATGGCGAACGCGGAAAAGCGGCCGCTCCCCATCGTGGAAGTCGTGTTCGCGTTGCTGTTCATCCGGAAGGTGCCCCCGTTAAGGGTGATCGATCCCCCGTTCCCGCTGAGGCGCGCAAGATCCACCGGCACTTCCAGCACACCCCCGGAAACGGTGACCCGCACAGCACCGCCCGCATTTGTGGTCGCAAGCCGCAGCGAGAGTGTTCCTGCTCCGGTTTTGTTCAGCTCCATCGAGTTGTTCACCAGTTGGCCGGTGAGCGACAGGAAGCCGTCCACCGCCCACTCTTGGTTGGCGCCTAGCCGGATGGGGGCGCTGATGGTGGTCGTCGTGCCTGCGCTCGTTCCGATGCCCTGAGAGCCGATGGTGAGCACCTCGGTGGTTCCGGCGCGGCTCAGCGTCCAATCACCGGACGAAAATCTTAGACCAGCAATCGATCGGCTCGCGGACAGGCTCGGCAGAAAGGTCGGCGTGCCGCTGAAGGTGCCGATGTTGCCAATCAGATCATCCGCCGGTGCGACGCCACCGGACCAGTTGGCGTCCGCTTCGAAGTCAGTTCCGGCGTTGGCCCAGGTAATGGTCGTCTGGGCTTGGGCGTTCATGGCGAGGGCAAGAGCGGCGCAAACCGCGAGGGGGGTGACGGGGTGTATTTTTTTCATTGGGAAGAAGCGGAGGGAGTAAACGCAGAGTGATGAGGAACGGCCCGAATGTTGCGGAGAGTCGTGAGCAACAGTCAGGACACAGCGTCCATCTTTGTGTAACTGTTGGTGACAATCCGGAATGGTCAAACCAAAAAAGTGACCCGCACAACCCAGAGGGGCCCGCCATCAACCCGAGGCGACTCCACCTTGGGCATCACTTGGATCCGCTGGCACGCCACCCCATCCACCCGTCGCTAAAAATAACAAACCACTTGACCTTCTAAAACACTTTCAAACACTTCCCCCGGCGATGCAGTTGCACCCCATTCCGTGCGCGCCCAGACAAACCCATTGATTCCCCACCCCCATGCCCCCTGCCCCTTCATTCTCGCAGCCCAGCGGCCTCCGCCGCGGCTTCACCCTCATCGAGCTGCTCACGGTCATCGCCATCATCGGCATCCTCGCGGCGATCATCATCGCCTCCACCGGCGCCGTCCGCTCCCAAGCAGCCCGCATCCAGTGTGCGGCCAGCATGCGCACCTGGGGTATGGCCATGCTCGTGTGGTCCAACGAGAATCGCAACCTCCTGCCCACCCACGACGCCACCAGCGTCACCGATGCCGGCTGGCAGAACCGCATCGCCCAGGTGGCGCTCGAGCCCACCGCCAACCGCTTCACCATCCGCACCCGCCACCCCTGCCCCCGCGAGCCCATCGACTGGGTGTATGCCACGAGCTTTGGCTTCGTAAACCCCACCCTCAGCCAGCGCATCACCCGCATGAGCCAGATCACCGACCCCTCACGCTCGGTCATCCTCGCGGAACGAAACGCCGCCGTCATCTACTCCACCCACACGACCGTCGGCGTCCGCTTCGCCCCCAACTTTGAACGCCACAACGGCCGCGCCAACTACTTCTTCGCCGACGGCCACGTCGCCGTCCACACCGCCGCCTCCGCCCGCGAGGCGCGCCTCTTCCTCCCCGGCCTGCCGCCGGACTAGAAACTCCTGGCCCGCTCTTCCCGCCTGTCCGCTCCCCAGCGCTCCGGAACCGGAATCCACTCCCGCCACTTCCCGAGGGCATGCGCCATCGAGCGCATGCCCTTTTTCGTCGCCAGCCTCCACCCAAACCTCTCGCCGTCCTCCCATCCGACCACCCTCCGCTCGAGCCTTCCGCTCCGGGATTGCGCCGCCCGCCCGCCTTCATTCCATCCTTCCCCCCAGACCGAATGCGACCGGCCCGCTCCCAACCAAACCACCAGTCCAAGGGAGCCGTGGTGTTCTCCGCGCTTCGCCGGAAAATCGAGGACGGCCACTGGCGCCCGGGGGACTTGTTGCCCTCCTTCCGCGAACTCGCCCGCACGCACAAAGTCAGCCTCTCTCCCGTCGTGCAGGCGATGGGCCTGCTCGAAGACGAGGGACTCATCACCCGCCTGCCCAACGAGGGCGCGCGCGTCACCCTCCGCGCCAAGGCCTCGGGCTCCGCCCCCCGCTCCGTCCACCTCATCGGCTTTCTCCACCGCACGCCCGGCGCGCGGCACTCTCGCGGCGCCGCCCACGAAGCCCTGCTGGGCGCCCTGCTCCACCGCGGAGATCTCGACCTGCGGATCTCCACCCTCCCCTCCGAAAACTACGACGAGATCTTCCTGCGGGTGCTGAAGGAAGCGCAGGAGGACGCCCCTCGGGTGATCGTCTTCGCCTTCCCCGAGATCCTGCCCGAAGGCTCGCTGCCCCTCATCCACACGCTTCGCGCCCGGGGCCACACCATCATCTACCGCGCCACCGGCACCGACATCCCGGAATGCGACCGGGTGCGCTCGGACTTTCAGGACGGGCAACAACAACTCACCCGCTTCCTCCGCGAGCGCGGCCACCACACGATTCTGCGCCTTTCCACCGTCTTCACGGACTCCGTGTTCGAGCGAGACAAGGAAGCCGGCTTTCGCGCCGCGATGGAGGGTGGTCAGGCACACACCGAGATCGTGAACGACACCGGCATGAACCCGGGCGACCGCGTCAGCCTGGTCGCCGGCTTGCTGCTTCGCGCCCGCGCCCGCGCCCCCTTCACGGCCGTCATGGCCTACAACGATTTTAACGCCGCCGTCGTCGCCGAGGCCCAGCGCCTGCTCGGCTGGAGCGAACTGGCGATCACCGGCTACGACGACACCTGGGAGGAAGGCCGCGAATTTATCCGCCGGAATCACGGCGACCAAGCCGCCGCCCGCCCCCCGCTCGCGACCGTGGACGGCCGCCGCGCCGAGGTCGGCGCCGCCATCGCGGAACTCGCCCTCGCCCGCGTCGACGGCACGCTTCCGCCCGGCCCCGCCCTGCGCACGATCCCGCAGACCTTGGTCATACACTCGGCCTAAAATTTCCCCAAACCGGGATAATCGCTGGCGGCCCTTTCCGGCCTTCCTCCGGCCCCTGAGCGCAACCGAAACGAATTGACATTCCCGATTACGCCATGGTCTATTCCGTAACGATATGAAACACCCCGTTGCCCACTCCCCCTCCCTCTTGGCCGCCCTCGCTTTAGGCGTGGGCGCTTCCTCCCTCGCCGCGCAGACCGTCTTCACCTCGAACTTCGATTCCCGCCCGCTCACCACAGGATCCCGATATCTCATCCTCGAATCCAACGCCCAGAACGTCGCCCAAGTCTGGCTCCGCCCCGGCGATTTCACCGGCACGGCGGGCACCGGCTCGGGCCTCTACAGCATCATCTCGGTGGACAATCACCCGACGAACCGCGCCCTCCAAGTCCGCCGCAGCGGCGCCGACCTCTCGACCGCGCTCTACTTCCCCGCCCAGACCCTCGCCGTCGGCGAGTCGCTGCGCATGGAGACGCTGATCCGCTACCGCTTCGAGAACGAGTCGCTCACCGCACCCGATCTCGCGCAAGCCCTGCGCTTCGGTTTCGGAAACATCGTCAACACCAGCAACCTCGACGACCCCGCCAACTCCGCCTTCTTCATCCGCACCAACCCGGGCCTCTCCTCCACGACGGGCGGCACCAGCGCGGCCTTTAACCTCCCCGCCACAAACAATTTTCTCAGCACCACCAGCGGCAACTTCACCGCCACGAGTGGCGCCACCGTCAGTTCAACGAATTTCAACGCCCAGAGCGAGTGGCAGTCCCTCTCGCTCACCCTCACTCGCAACGCCACGAGCTGGACCATCGTCGCCGAAGGCGCGGTCAACTTCACCGGCACGACCGACAATGTCGCAGGCATGCCGACCGCCTTCAATGTCTTCGGCCTGCGCATGGCGGGCCACCCCGCGGGCACGCTTCTCCAATTCGACGACATGACGATTTCCGTCATCCCCGAGCCCTCCGCGTTCGCCGGCCTCGCCGGCCTCGGCGCGCTTGGCTTCGCCGCCCTGCGCCGCCGCCGTGGCTGATCCCAGCTACGCCGCTGCACCGCCGCTCCAGCTACCCTGGGCAGGAGCGGCCCGGTCGCCCACGTCGCATCCCGCCCCTCCCCGCCATGTCGCGCCCCGCCCCACACGCCATCTCGCGCCCTCGCGGCTTCACCTTGATCGAGCTGCTCACGGTCATCGCGATCATCGGCATCCTCGCCGCCATCATCATCGCCTCCACCCAAGCCGTCCGCTCCCAGGCCGCCCGCATCCAATGCGCCTCCAACATGCGCACTTGGGGCCTAGCCTTCATTCTGTGGGCCAACGACAATCGAGGTCGCCTCCCCACCCACGACGCCGCCACCGTGAGCGACGGCCTTTGGCAAAACCGCGTCGCTGAAACCGCCTTGGAACCGACGGCCAACCGCTTCCGCCTCCGCACCCGCCATCCATGTCCGCGTCAACCCGAAGACTGGATTTACGCCACCAGCTTCGGCTTCACCAATCCCGTGCTTGGCCAGCGCATCACCCGGCTCGACCAGATCCCGGATATCTCGCGCTCCGTCATCCTCGCCGAGCGCAACGCCGCCATCATCTACTCCACACACACGACAAGCGGCGTGCTCTTCGGACCTAACTTCGATCGCCACTCCGGCCGCGCCAACTTCGTCTTCGCCGACGGCCATCTCGGCGTCTACTCGGCCGCGTCCGCGCAGGAAGCCCGCCTTGTTCTGCCCGGCTTGCCCAACGACTAAGCCGCAAGCTTCGCCCCTCTCTCATCCCCCTCTCGCTCCGCCCATGCCCAAACTCCCCGCTCCTCTCACTGCCCCGCCCTCCGCCCGTCGCGCACCGTTTCTTTTGTCGCGCCTCCTCGTTGCAACCTGCGCTATGGCTCTCGGCTCCGCCAAGGCGGCGGCCGCGCCTGCCGCTACCGCGGAGACGACCGTCGAGCTGCTGCGCTTCGACGGCGTCACCCGCTACCTACCCGACCGCGGCACGGCCCGCCGCCAGCAGGCCACCATCCACCGCGGCCCGCCGCCCGAGCTGCGCGTCGAGTTTCTCCCGCCCGCCACCAAGGAATGGGCCGTCGTCGCCGTGCGACCAGAACCCAAACTGCCCGCCAATCTCGCTGGCCGCAGCTTCCACCTCGACGTCGACACTCGCGACGCCACCGGCGTGATCGGCGCCGCCCTCCGCCTCCGCGACGCCAGTGGCGAGGTGCACCAATGGCGCGCCCGCCTAGCCCCTGACGCCGACCGCCAAACCCTCCGCTTCACCATCGAACTCGGCGTTCGCGGCCACCACGCCTGGAGCGGAGATGGCAACAAGACCTTCGACGGCGACGTCGTCCTCTCCGAGATCGCCCTCGAGACCGACGCCAACAGCGGCGGCCTCGGCCTCGTGCGCGTTCACTCCCTCAAAATGGAAGTTCGCCCAGAGGATCCCGCCTCCCTGCCCCGCGCCAACTTCGTGCCCGCCCGCCGCACCCTCTACTTCACCGAAGGCGAGCGCGCCGGCGCAGCCATTCGCCTTAACAACGACGGCTTCGGCACCCTCGACACCACCTTCGAAGCCGAGCTGCGCCCGCCCGGCGGCGCCTGGACGCCTTGGCAACAAGGCAGCCTCCGCCTCGCGCCCGGTGAAACCCGCGATTTTTTTTTTGGCGAGCAGGTAAACCGGCTGGGCGTCTGGTCCTGGCGCATCCGCACACGTAAGGGCGACCCCGTTCTCGCGGGCTCCTTCGCCTTCGTCGATCTCCCCGGCCACCTGCCGACCATCGACGGCATCGACCTCGCCATCACCGGCGTCGAAGAGCCCGAAGACGCCAAACTCGCCCGCGCGCTCGGCGCCCGCACCCACCGCGTCGGCCTCGCCTGGCACGAGCTCTCCCCCAGCGAGGGCGTCAACCGCTGGGACCGACAGGACGAGTTGTTCAAGACCACCCTCGCCGCCGGCCTCCGCATCCAGACCGGCCTCGGCTACTCGTCCGTCTGGGCCGCCGAGGGCGCGCCCGAAGACGCCACCTGGCGCGTGCGCATCACCTACCCGCCCCGCGTCGACGCCTGGCGCGACTACGTCCGCTCCACCGTCGAGCGTTACCGCGGCCGCGTCTTCGCCTATGAGGTCTGGAACGAGCCCGACCTTGAGGGCTTCTACCGCGGAAGCACCGAGCAATACCTCGAGTTGCTCCGCATCGCCTCCGAGGAGATTCGCCGCGCCGACCCGCAGGCCCTCGTCATGAGCGGCGGCTTCGCCACCGTCCTCGGTCACGGTGGCCGCCGCCTCAACCCCGACATCCAGGTCCGCACCCTCCGCGAGGCCGCCCACCTCTTCGATCTGCACGTCCTCCACCAACACGGCCTTTTCGACAGCTTCTACAGCGCCCTCACCGGTCCCCTCGACGAAATGCGCCGCGATCTCCCGCAACCCCGCCCGCTCTACTTCAACGAGACCTCCGTCGGCACTCAGTTCACCGATGCCGAGGATCAGGCTAAGACGCTCCCGAAAAAATTCACCTTCGCGGCCTCCCACGGAGCCGTCGGCTACAACTGGTTCATCTTCCGCGGCCGCACCACCCACACCAACCACTACGCGATGGTGGACATGCGCAACGGCGAGCCTCGCCCCGTCTTCGTCGCCTACGCCGCCCTCGCCCGCGAACTCGCCGGCTTGCGCTACGATCGTCGCATCGACATTGGCGAAGGCCGCTTCGCCTTCCTCTTCAGCGGCCCCGAGCGCCACGTGCTCGTCGCCTGGACCGAGACCGACTCCGCTGGCGACGCCGTCGTCCACGCCACCCTCGGCTCCTCCACGCCCCGCGCCCGCGCCGCCGATCTCTTGGGCAACGACCTCCCCGTCGCGCACACGCCGCATGGCGCCTTTTTCCAAGTCGGCCGCAGCCCCGCCTACTTCGAGCTACCGGCCGCTCCCGCCGGCCCCGCCCTCGCTCTCGCCGTGGACGTGCGCGATCGCGTCACGGTCCGCAATCCCGGCGCCCAGCCCCTCGCCCTGCGCTTCGGCGCCGAGGAGCGCACGCTCGCCTCGGGCCACGACGCCGCGTTCGAGCCCACCGGCACCGAAGACCAGGTTTCGCTCACCCTCGCCGGCCACACCTTCGCCCTGCGAGCCCCCGCCCGCAGCACCTTCTGGCTGAGCGAAGGCGACCGCCCCGAGACGCCCACCTTTCACCTCAGTCGCCCCGCGCAGGTCCGAAATTTCTTCGAGAACGACCCGCGCAACGAAGACAAAACCTGGCAGGGCCCCGAGGACCTCTCGGCCGACGCTTGGCTCACCCTCCGCGGTGACACCCTCCAAGTCCGCATCGACGTGCGCGACGACAGCCACCGCCAGACCTACTCCGGCTGGGATATCTGGCGCGGCGACAGCGTGCAGCTCGCGCTCGCCAACCCCGCCGCGGGCCAGCGCGAAAACTTCTGGGTCTTCGGTCTTAGCCGTCGCAATACCGGGGAGGTCGAATTCTTCGAGTGGTCGCGTCCGCCCGCCGGCGGCTCCGCCCGCATCGCGCCCCGCCACTCCGTCACTCCCATTCCTGGCGGCATGCGTTATGAGATCGATCTGCCGCTCGCCGAGCTCGGCTTGGCCGCCGCCCTGCGCGAGACCGGCCTCGGTTTCAACCTCGTGGTGAACGACAGCGACGCCGACGTTATCGTGGGCGACAGCGACGCCAACGCCGGCAAGAGCGTGCGCAAAGGCTACATCCAGCTCGCCGACGGCCTCGCCACCCGCCGCGACGCCTCAAACTTCCCCACGCTCCGCATCAAGCCCTGACCAGCGCGCTCCTCCCCCGTCTGACCCAAGCTTAGAGCGGGATCGACGGGCCCGCCGCTCCAAAGAGCTCACCAAAACCGAGGCATTGCCGAGCCATCGACACCGGCTGGTCCGTCAGGACCGCTTGCTCCAAAAGAACGCTCCTTGAGCCGTTCTATTAGCGGTTCCCCAAACCGGTTTGACCACTCATGGAGCGACTTTCTAGCAGCCCACAAGCGCCCCTCGATCTCGGCGGTTCCGCTTCGCGAAACAAGGGAAGTCGATGTTTCGGCGATGCCTCAGTTCAAAAGCAAGCAACGCGCACGCCCTCTCCCACCGAGCCATTGGCGAGCCATCGACACCGGCTGGTCCTTCAGGACCACTTGCTCCAAAGAACGCTCCTTGAGCCGTTCTATTAGCGGTTCCCCAAGCCGGTCGGACCACTCATGGAGCGACTCTCTAGCAGCCCACGAGCGCCCCTTGATCTCGGCGGTTCCGCTCCGCGAAACGAGGGAGGTCGATGTTTCCGCAGTGCCTCAGTTCAAAAGCAAGCAGCGCGCACGCCCTCTCCCACCGAGCCATTGGCGAGCCATCGACACCGGCTGGTCCGTCAGGACCGCTTGCCCCAAAAGAACGCTC
>JAUVVA010000188.1 GCA_030604905.1 Verrucomicrobiota bacterium
AAGGTCGTCGCGGAATCCCGACGTGTCCCGTTCTGCGGGAGAAGGTGCATGGAGCGGATGACGCGGCGAGCTGGCGGCCACCAGCTTGGGTGAGACGACCCGCGACAACCGCGGATTCCGGGTTCAAATGAAGCGATAGCCGGTTTGGAGGGGCATGGGCGTCGCGCCGATACGGAGCCGTGCTTCCCGAGGTCCGGGGCGCGCACCCGTCCCGGGTGCTGCGCCGGGCGCCTCGCCCAGCGCCTTCCTGCCGGGTCTCGGCGAGACGCCGAAACCAGTCCGCGAGACGCGGGCGCTCCTCAGACCGGCTCGAACCGGCACAAGCAGTTGATGCAACGGGATCGGGCGTCTCCGCCGCTGCTCCGAACTGCGGGCGAGACGCCCGTGCCACGTCAAACCGACCCGTGGGTTCGGGTGGAAGGAACGCTGCTCAGCAAGGGCGAGCCTTCCGGCACCCGGTGCTGCCGCCCAGACCGGGCTTTTATCCGCGCTTGCCGGGCCCAGGTGGGTTTCGGCGCCGCCTGCCGAAGCCGGCGCAAAGAGCTGCGGCGCCGAGGAGCAGGCCCGCGTGGGCCGGCTCCGGGATGGGCGTGAAATCCAAACGAAGCGCGGCTCCCAGTCCCTGAGGCAGATCCACGCCGGTGGTGGAGACCGCCACGAATTCCGAACCGAGCCGGACATAGTTGCGATTCTCGAACGCAAAGCTGCCGCCAAAGCTCTCCAAGTAGAACTCGAAGTTCGCGTCCACGACCCAGTCGAGCAGCCCGGAGACGTCGGCTCGTTCCGTCACGAAGCCGCCAACGCTATGACCCGCGTTGAAAACCTCCTCGCTGAGATAGATGCGGACCGTGTTTTGATTTCCTAGGGCCGAGGTGAAGGGCGTGTCGGGGTCGGTGAGCAGAAGCACGTCATTGAGACTGGCGGTGGGCGCGGCGAAATTCGGCGAGGTGGCGGTGAAACGGAAGGCGAAGTCCAAGCCGCCGCTGGGATCGATCGAGCCGATGGTGAGGATGCCCTCGCTGTTACCGGGGCTGATGACACCTCCGCCGCCGACGGTGCCGTTGATGCGGCCGGTGCCGCCGAACGTGCCGCCCTCGAGCGCGATGTCCTGCGCCACGCCCGCAAGCTGAAGCGTGGCGCCGGAAAAGACGTTGATGCGGTTGGCGATGGTGACCCCGTTCAGGATGGCAACCGTGCCGGAGGAGCGGACGTTGACGGTGCCGGTGCCGAAGGCGTTGTTCGAGGCGGCCTCGATCGTGCCTTGCTGAACGTCGACGCCGCCCGAGAAGGTGTTGTTGCCGGAGAGGCGCACGCGGCCGGAGTCGGTTTTCACGAGGGCCCCCGGGCCGGAGATGGCGCCGTTGAGGCGGAGTTCGTGGGGGCCCTGAAGCGTGAGGTCGTGGGCGAGGAGCTGGATCGCGTTGGTGAGCGTGCGCGTGCCGCCGCTGGCGGAGAGGCCGGCTTGGTCGGTCGCGGTGGGATTGACGCGCAGGGCGCCGGTGCCGAGCGAGGCGTCGCGGCCGACGGAGAGGTGGCCGGAGAGCAGGTCGGTGCCGTCCTGGTAGGTGCTGTTGGCCGTGCCGCCGAGCGTGAGGGTGTGGGCTCGGCCGGCGTCGCTGACGACGCGGAGCAGGCCGCCGGTGGCGGTGCCGAACAGGCCTTGGCTGGAGCGAAGGAAGGCACCGTTGAACAGTGCGTCGCGCTCGAGAGCGAATTCGACGATCGCGAGGGATTCGAGGCCGGGCGTGAACTCGCTCACGTTCGCGAAGAGGTTGGCGTTATGGCCGATCCCGCGGAAGCGCACCAAGCCGTCGGACACGTGGATAATCGAGCTGGAGGCGGTGGTATTGAATTCAAGCGTGCCTTCGCCCCCTTTGAGCACACGACCTGCACCGGTGATTCCTCTCGAGATTTCCAGGTTCGTGCCGGCGAGGAGGTAGATCGGGACACCACTCGGCCCGCTGAGGAATCCGCTGTCCGCTCCCTGGCTCACCGTGATGGGCACGGAGATTCGATGTGAGCCTGAGCGAACCTCGATGCCTCGATCCGCTTGCTCGGAGGCGGAAAGCGCCAGACTCTGGGCGGGATTGGCGGCGGTGATTTCGTAGCGGTGAATCGGGTTGTCGAAGTAGAGTTTGCCCAAGGTAAGCGAGCTGGTGAGGCGGACGGCGGCGTCCTCGTTGATGGCGCGTCCGAAGGCGACATGGGTGCCCGCGCCGCTGGGGTTTAGGTTGGCCGCCCGCCATGATTCGTTGGCGGAAAAGTCTCCCCCGCCCGCGCGGTTCCAGATGAAGTCGTTGAAGAACCGCATCGTGCCACTCAGCGTGGTAGTGCCCGCGATGTCGCCGCTGGTCGAGGTGAGTTCGACGCCGTTTGGCAAAGTGACGTTCACGCCTGATACTCGCACGGTGAAGGGTGTGCTGGCGGGCTGGTTGAAGTAGGGGACGAGGCGGGGGGAAAGCGGGCCGGTGCCGGAACCTCCGCCAAAGGAGTAGGTTTCGAAGAGGGTGTCACCCGGGGCGATGGTGGTCGGGTTGTTTGAGAGCGGGGTGCTGCCGTTGTTGCGGCTCGATAAAATAGTGCCGTCGGCGGCGCGGATCTGCACCCCGAGAGAAGAACTGCGCTCGAAGCTGATCGGGGTGGAGCCGGTGTTGGTGAAGCCGGCGCTCAGGGTTCCACGCCACGTGTTTGCTTGGCCGAAATTTGAGATCGAGATCAGGAAGCCGTCGCCAGGATCCAGAATCTGCGAAGGGGAGAGAAACGACTCGGTGAACGTGAGGCCGTTGATGGCATCGGTGCTCACGGCGAACTGGGCGTTTAGCTCGCGCGTCTGGAACGTGTTGGTCGTCTGCGCTACGCAGACAGCCCCAAGGCTGACAAAAAGTCCGACGGCGAGATTCGAGCAACGAGTGGAGGCGTGCATTCAGGCCCGGTCTGAATGGGGTAATTTGTCGAGCGCAAGTGCCCCTCGGAGGGTTATTCCCGCTTTAAAAGATGTTTAGCAAATGTTTCGCGAAAACCGACGTCCTGCTTGCCGCCCTTGTCGGAGGTTCACGAAGGGCGAAGGCCCGCCTTGTCCGGGCACGGGATCATGGCCAGCCTGTCGATGTGGAAGCCCCTCCAGTCGCGGCCAAGGCCCCCGTTCCGCTGCATAGCTTGCGCGTGAGGCCGCGCTTTTCGGTCTGGGTGGAGGGTGAGCCGGAAACGGTGCGCACGCGGGTGCTTGAGGCGCTGGCGCAAGGGCGGGAGGGGATCGTCGTGCGCGCCTTTCCGGGATTGGTGGGGCTGCATGTCGCCGACGAACAAAGGCGGGCCTGGTCTCCGCGCCTGCTGCTTCATTTCGAGCCTCGCTCCGGCGGGGGCACGATTATCGAGGGGGTTTACGGACCCGAGATCGAGGTCTGGTCGATATTCCTCTATGGCTACTTCTTCGCCGGCATGATCGGCTCGTTCAGCGTGATCTTGGGTGGCGCGCAGCTATTCGTCGGTTCGACGGCCTGGGCGTTCTGGATCACGGGGGCGATGGCACTCCTCGCGGCCGGACTTTATCTCGCGGCCCAGTTCGGGCAAAAGCTGGGAGCCTGGCAAACGGTCCATCTGCATCAGACCTGGCAGGTGGTCGCGGCGACTGTGGGGGCGGGCGGCGTCGAGGGACCGGCGTCGCGCGCCGCGCTGACCGAGTCCCGTTGACTGGATGAGCGGCCAATGCGCCGGATCCGGCGCTCGGCGTGGAAACCGCGGAGGGAGTGGATGCCCTTCGGGCAATCGCGCTCCCCGCAAGGGGCGCAGTGCCCCGACCGGGCAGGCGTCAAGGAGGCGTGTGGCGCAGCACCTGCCCGGGGCGGGCGCCGGTGTGGGAGTCGTTCTCCACCACCTTCTCGCCGTTCACGAGGACGAGGCGGAAACCGGTCGAGAAGTGGTGTGGGTCGTGGAATTCGGAGTGGTCGCGCACCGTGGCGGGATCAAACACCGTCAGGTCGGCCCAGTAGCCTTCGCGGACGAGTCCGCGTTCGTGAAAGCGGAACACCTCGGCGGGCAGAGAACTCATCCGGCGGACGGCCTCCTCCAGTCCGATGACCCGGGCTTCGCGGACATAGCGGCCGAGCACGCGGGCGTTGTTGCCGTAGCCGCGCGGGTGGGGCATGCCGGCGCCGAGCACACGGATGCCGCTGTCGCAGGCGATCATGGTATGCGGATCGCGCAGGAAAACGCGGACATCCTCCTCGCTCATGCTGTGAAAGACGCCTTGCGCGCCGCCGTTGCGCTCGATCTCAAAGATCAACGCGATCTGGTCGTCGAGGGAGTCCGAGCCGCGGCGTTTTTTCGCCGCTTCGGGGATGCTGAGCCCCTCGAGCGCGCGGTCGCGGCGATACGAGGCGATCACGGCGTAGGCGTAGTTGCCGCCGCGGCGGGCGACGGCCGTCTTCATCTGCGCGACGATGGCGGCCTTTTGTTCCGGATCGTCGAGCCGCCGGGCGAGGGCCTCCGGTCCGCCTTCGCGCGCCGCGGCCGGGATGAGCTGGCCGATCCTCGTGCTGCTCGCGGTGTAGGCGTAGAGGTCTTGCGTGATCTGCACGCCCTCGGCGCGGGCCTGCTGGAGGCGGGCGAGCACTTCCTCGGCGCGGCCCCAGTTGTTTTGACCGGCGAGCTTGATGTGGGAGAGTTGCACGCGGATGTCGGCTTCGCGGCCCACGCGGATCACCTCCTCCAGCGATTCAAAAATCTGGTCCCCCTCGCTGCGCTGGTGTGTGGCGTAGAGCCCGCCCCGCGCGGCGGCGACTCGCGCGAGCTCCACGATCTCCTCGGTGCGCGAGAAGGTGCCCGGCACGTAGACCAGGCCGGTGGACAAGCCCACGGCGCCGTCGTGCATGGCTCGCTCCACCAGGCCGCGCATCGCGTCGAGCTCGGCCTCCGTGGGCTCGCGGTCGAAGGATCCGCCCATTGCGAGGCGACGCAGGGTGCCGTGGCCGTAGAGGGTGGCGACGTTGGGCGACATGCCGCCTTTTTCGAGCCGCGCGAAGAGGGCGCCGACGTCCTCGACGGAGTTGCCGCAGTTGCCGAGCACGAGGGTGGTCACGCCCATGCGCAGAAAGTTTTCCCCGCGTGGATGGTCGACGATCCCTTCGGCGTGGGTGTGCACGTCGATGAAGCCGGGCGCGACCACGAGGCCGCGGGCGTCGAGCTCCGGTCCGCTGTTTGGAGGCACTTCTCCGACGCGGGCGATGCGCCGGTCCTTGACCGCCACGTCCGCGGTGATCGCGGGCGCGCCGCTTCCGTCGATCACGAGGCCGCCGCGAAGCACGAAGTCGTAGGGGGCGGCGAGGCAGGGCGGGGCGAGGGCGAGCAGCGAGAGGGCCAGCGTGGCGAGGGATGGCTTCATGCGCTCCCGATTGCCCAAGGCGGGCCGGGTGGCGAACGAAATGGGTCCGGATGGGCGGAGCCACGCCGGCCGGGGGCGAAGTTCTACGCCGATCGCGCGGTGATGCCGCCGAGAGCGGCGCCTCAGGCTTCGTCGAATTTGCGGGCGAAGAGCGACTCGAGCTCGTCGAGCATCGCGGCCGCGTCGGCGCCGGTGGCGAGAAACTTCACCCGGGAGCCCTTGCCGGCCGCCAGCATCATGAGACCCATGATGGACTTGCCGTTCACTTGCTCCTCGTCCTTCTCGACCATGACGTCGGCTTTGAACTTGTTGGTGATCCGCACGATCATCGCGGCAGGACGGGCGTGGATGCCCATCTTGTTCTGCACAACAAGCTCGCGAACGAGTTGGGCGGCGGTGTCGGTTTTATCCATGGAGCGGCGCAAGGTCCGGCGAGGGGCCCCGGCTTGCAACCCAAAAACCGGGCGGGCAGGGTCGCGTTTTGCCCATGTCCGCCACTCCCGCCGCGACCGCGATCATCGTTCCCTGCCGTCTCGAGTCCACGCGCTTCCCGCGCAAGCTTCTCCATCTGGTGAAGGGCAAGCCGCTTGTGCTTTGGGTGGCCGAGCGCATCCGGACGGAGGCTCCGGAGTTTCCCTGCTGGTTCGCGGTGGATGATCCCCTGCTCGCGGCTCCGCTCGAGTCCGCGGGTTTTCGCACGATCCTCACCAGCGTGGCCCACCAGAGCGGCACCGATCGCATCGCCGAGGCGAACCGCACGGTGCGGGCCGCGCGGGTGATCAACGTGCAGGCCGACGAGCCGCTGGTCACGGGCGCGCAGATCCGGCGGCTGGCGGAGCTGATCGCCGGCCCGGCCGCGATGGCGACCCTCGCCACGCCCTTCCGCCGCGCGGAGGACTTTGCCAACCCCAACCAGGTGAAGGTGGTCTTCGCGCCCGGCGGCGGCTGGCGCTCGCTCTATTTTTCGCGCTCGCCGATCCCCTACGCGCGCGACCTCGCGGGCCGCGTGGACGACGCCTGGGTGCGGGC
>JAUVVA010000151.1 GCA_030604905.1 Verrucomicrobiota bacterium
GCGGGGGCGGCGGGGCGGCGGGAGCGGGAGCCGGCGCGGGGGCGGCTGCCGCGCTGGCGGACTAGGCCTCGGCGGCGGCGCGGGCGGCGGCCTCGGCCTTCTCACGGGCGACATCCTCGGCGCTCTTGACCATCGGCACGCGGGGCGCGGCGGGGGCGGCCTCGGGGGCGGGCGCGGCGGCCTCGGTCTCCGCGGCTTTGGCGGCGGCCTTGGCGGCGAACTCCTTGTCGACCTCCTCCTCGTAGATCTTGTTCACCGTGCTGGAGACCGACTTGGTATCCGGTGAGACGTAACCACGCTCCTTGAGCAGCGCCAACATCTCCTTGGCCTCCATGTTGTGACGTTTGGCTAGTTCGTGGATGCGGATACTCATTCGGGCGGGCGGCGGTGACGGATTGCGGGCGAAAGGGACGGACGATGAAGAAGAAGCGGGTGGTAAGAAAGCGGGCGCGCCCCGGGATCAGGCACCGGAGACGCGTTGCATGATGTCGGCGGACTCCTCGGCCGTGAAGCCGGCCTCGACGAGGGCCTCGGCATCGACGCCCTCGAAGGCGGCGGGCGAGTTGATGCCGACGCCGACGAGGCGCTCGGCGATCGGGGCGGTGAGGCCGAAGGTGTCGACGAGGGACTTGATGGCCTGGGCGCGCGGGTCGACGACCTCGGCCTTGTGCTCCTCGATATCGATGCGCCAGCCGACGAGGCGGGAGGTGAGGCGGGCGTTCTGGCCCTTCTTGCCGATGGCGATGGCGAGGTCCTCGGTGGCGACGCGCAGGAGGATGCGCTTGGCGCGCTCATCGAGCACGATGTCGCGGGGCACGGCGGGCTTGAGGGCCTCGAGCACGAGCTGCTTGGGGTCCGGGAACCAGTTGATGATGTCGACCTTCTCGCCGTTGAGCTCGCGGACGATGGTCTTCACGCGGGCGCCGCGGGCGCCGACGCAGGCGCCGACCGGGTCGACCTTGGGGTCGGAGCTGGTGACGGCGATTTTCGTGCGGTAGCCGGGCTCGCGGGCGAAGGCCTCGATCTTCACGGTGCCGTCGGCGATCTCGCCCACCTCGACCTCGAAGAGGCGGCGGACGAAGCGCGGGCTGCCGCGGGAAAGGATGAGCTCGGGGCCGCGGGGGGTGCTCTCGATGTTGAGCAGGATGGCGCGGATGCGGTCGCCGGGCTGGTATTCCTCGCCGGGCACCTGCTCGCGGCCGGGGAGCACGGCCTCGGACTTGCCGAGGTCGACGTAGATGTCGTTGCGCTCGCGGCGGCGGACCGTGCCGGTGACGATGTTGCCGACCATGTCCTTGTAGTCGTCGTAGATGCGGTCCTTCTCGAACTGGCGGAGCTTTTGCATCACGGCCTGGCGGGCGGTCTGCGCGGCGATGCGGCCGAGCTCGGAGGGGTTGACCTCGCGCTCGAGGACGTCGCCGATCTGCACGTCGGGCTTGATCGCCTGGGCCTTCTCGAGGGCGATCTCCTGCTTGGGATCGCTGACGGAATCGGTGACCTTGAGCAGCGCCCAAGCCTTGAGCTGGCCGTTTTTCGGGTTGATCTCGATCTTGAGTTCCTGACCGGAATTCACGCCCTTGAGGGCGGCCGCCTTGATGGCATTCACGATCGCGGCGATCATATCGGCGCGCGCGATGCCCCTTTCCTTCTCCATGTATTCGAGGACGGTAAGAATTTCGCTGCTCATGAGGGTCGGTGAGGGAGGTGGTTAGGGAAAAAAAAAGCGGGCCAAAGGCCCACTTCTCGTCGAGTGAACTGTGAAAACGAATGGGCAGTAAGCGAAATGGGCAAAACCCTGTCAAGTCCCACGCCCCGCCCGCGCCAGCAGAGTCGCCAGCCAGCCGAGCAGGCCTTGTAAATCGCCCTGACTCATCGGCTCGCCGCCGCGCATGCCGGCCACGCCAAACTCGCGCGCGAGGCGGGTGAGCTCGGCCGGGGCGTCGCCCGGCACCCAGGCCCGCCAGACGCCGCCCAAGGCCTCGGCCCGGGCCTCGTCGCCCTCCGCCGCGGCGCGCGCGGCGAGCAGGGGCAGCCAGGCGTCGCAGACCAGGGTGTCGAAGCGCGTGCCGCCGAGCGAGCCGGCGGCGATCGTGTCGGCGAGGAGGGTGCGCCAGCGGGTAAGGCCGAGGGCACGGCGATGGGCGCGCAGGCCGGCGGCCTCGCCGACGATGGGGCCGGCGCCCTCATCGACGGCGGGCGCTGACCCCGGCGCGGCCTTGGCGAGGGCGCGCGGATGCTCGATCGCGGTTGCGGCGAGGGCGCGGCCGGCCGAGGCCAGGCGCTCCGGCCAATCGGGCCGCGCAGCCACCCACTCGGCGTATTGGGCGAGGCGGGCGCGGGGCTGGTTGGCCGGGCGAACGCCGGCGCGTTGCCAATTGCCCTCCTCGGCCGCCCAGGCCTCCTCGACGCTCACCGCGCCGGCGCGCCAGGCGGAGAGGGGCCAGCGCTCGGCGATGGCGAGCATGGGCGCGCGATTGGGCCGGTAGCCGAGCACCTCAAGCGCGGCTTGGTGACAGGCCTCCTCCCAACCGGCGGCCTCGATCCGGCGGCGGGCGATGGCGAGCTTGTTGGCCCAGCGACGGGCGGCGTGGCGCTCGACCTCGGCGGCGAGGGCGGCGGCCGGGAGGCTGGCGAGCACGGCGCGCAGCTGACTATAGGGGCGCCCGGCCAAGCCCTCGACGGCGGCCTCCTCGGCGTAGGCCTCGAGGTCGCGCTCGAGCAGGGGCAACATCTCCAGGATCGCGATGCGCCGCCCGCCCGCGCCGGAGGTCCACTCGCGCGCCGAGGGGAAGAGCACGACGTGCAGGACCACGCGCTCGTAGGCGGGATCGGCGGCGTGGCCATGCTGGTCCCAATCGCCCGCGCGCAGGTGCACCTCCACGTCGCCGCGCCAGGTCTCGGCCTCGCTCCCCTCCCCCACCCTGAACTCGGCCTCGCGAAAATCGGGCCCCGGGAGGCGGTTCCAACGACCGCGCCGCAGGATGCGAAGCGGACGCCCGTCGCGCAGGCGAAGGCCGCGGGTGGAAAAATCGCCGCGCAACCAGATCTGTTGCAGGAGGCGCTCGGGAAACACGAAGGCCCCGTGCAGGCCGGTGAGCTCCTCCAGGGCGTCGGGGCGGGACGGCGGGACGTGCTCGCTCATGAGGCGCCCCCCTTCCCGCCGGCCTCGCGCCAGGCGCGCTCGGCGGCGGCGTTTCCGCGCGCGACCGAGCGGGATTGCCGCGTATCCACCGCACCGATACGGGCCGCGAGCTCGGCCGGCGAGCAGGTGGCGGCGCCGGCGGCCTCGACCGTGGACAACTCGGCGCGGTCGGCGGTGGCCACGAGGCAGGCGGCGGGATCGGCGGCGCGGGCGACCAGTTGCTCGATCACGTCGTCGGCCGTCGCGCCGGCGGGCGTGTGCACGCAGGCGAAATCGGCGGAGTCGCCCACCGCCTCGATGTGCAGCTCCTCGCCACGGCCGTCGAAGACCACGGTGACGCGCCAGCCCGCGTAGTCGTGCAGCACGGCCACGCGCCGGAGGAGCAGGGCCTTGGCCGCCTCGCGGTCGCGCCGCGCGAGCGCCCGCGTGTCGGGCCAGGCCTGCACGACGTTGGAGCCATCGACCAGCAGATGCGTGGGAGGAGTCGGCATGGGAAGGGGTTGCGCGCGTGCGCCCGGCATCTGATGCGGGACGCGGCGGGGCGCAAGCCCAAGCGCCCGAGTCGCGCATCGGGGGCGCGCCGGATGCGCTTGCGCGCGGGGGCGGCGCGGGGCTTTGCTGGCCGCTCCATGCATCCCTCGTCCTTGGGCAAGCTGATCGGCTCCGTCATCTTCATCCTCGCGCTCGTGATCGCCGCCTCGCAGGCGACCTACGTCATCCAGCCCGGCACCCGCGGCGTGCTCGTCACGCTCGGCAAAGTGTCGCCCGACGCCCTGCCCGAGGGTTTTGGCACCAAGGCCCCCTTCATCTCGCACGTGCAGCCCGTCTTGGTGCGCCAACAGACGCGGACCCTGCCGGCCGAGTGCTACTCCTCCGACCTGCAGCAGGTGAACATGCAACTCAAGGTGCTCTACCGCATCCCCGAGGCCTCGGTGGTGCGCATCTATCAAGACTATGCCGGCGAGCCCTTCGACAGCCTCGTGGCGCCGCGCGTGCAGGAGGCGCTCAAGGAGGTCACCGCCCTGCAAAGCGCCGAGCAGATCGTGAAGCGTCGCGAGGAGATCAAGACGCGCACCCTCGCCGCGGCCCGCGAGAAGATCGACGGCCTGATCATCGTCGAGGACATCGTGTTGGAAAACATCAACCTCTCCCGCGAGCTCGAGACCGCGATCGAGGCCAAGATGGTGCAGGAGCAGGAGGCGGCGAAGGCGCGCTTCACGCAGCAAAAGGCGCAGATCGAGGCCGAGACGGCGATCATCCGCGCGCGCGGCGAGGCCGAGGCCATCCGCATCCGCGGCGAGGCCCTGCGCGACACGCCCGGCCTCATCCAGCTGCAGATCGTGGAAAAGTGGGACGGGCGCTCCCCGCTGGTGGTCGGCGGCGGCGCGGCCGGCGACGGCAGCGGGGCAAATTTTATCCTGCCCCTCGCCCAGCCCGGCGCGGGCGCGGCGGCCGGCTCCCCGAGCCCGACGCCGGCGCGGCGTTGAGAGCAAACGGAGCTTGGCCGCGAAGAGGCACGAAAGGCCCGGAAACCGAGCTCAAGAAACACGAACCCAGCACCGAACCGTGAAACGCCCGGAAAAGAACGTCACTCCCCTGCCCGCGCGCGCGCCGCGGCTGGTGCGCGCGCTCACGGTGGGCGCGGCGCTGCTGGTCATCGTGGTGCTGTGCGTGCTGTTTCCCCGCGTGCTGGCCTTTGTGGAGCTGGCGGCGCGCGAGCTGCGCTACTTCTGGTGGCTGGTGCTGCTGGTGGCGCTCTCGGTCTACTTTTTCTTTTTCTTCGGGCGGAAGAAGGACTGAAAGCCGCGCGGCTCGGCCGCCGCGGCCCGCCGCGGCGAGTTCCTCGGCTCAGCCGGGCTCAGATATGCTTGGAGTCGTCCGCGTTTTTCTGCGCGTAGCCCGACTCCTGGCGCTGGTGATTGACCTGATTCTTCTTGAGATAGGCCTGGTAGACATCGTCGGCGCTCATGCCGAGCGTCTGGGCGAGCGAGACGAGGAAGTGAAACAGGTCCACGACCTCCACCTTGGCGTTTTGCTCGTCGAATTTCTGGTATTTCGCCCACCACTTCCAGGGCACGCTGTCGATCAGCTCGGCCGTCTCCTGCTGCATCGCCCGGGTGTAGTTGAGGATCCACTTCGCCTTTTCCTCGTCGCTGGCCGGCGGCAGGTGGACGCCGATGCGCGCGTTGAGCGCGGATTGCATGCGGAAGATTTCTTCGAGCTTGTCCATGGTGGGTAGGTGGGTCGGACCCTGCGTAGGCGCCAAGGCCTTGGCAAGCCCCGCCCCGGCGGCCCGCCGCGCCCGAGGCCGCCGCGCCGCGCCGATCCCGGCCTCCGCATGCGAAGGCCCTACGCTCCGAGCACCTTTGCCAACGCGCAAAAATCCTCGTCGCCGAGCCCGCGCGCCTCGGCGGTCTTCAACTGCTCGCGCACCACGTCCAGCGCCGGCAGCTCCGCGCAGCCCGCCGCGGCCGAGGCGAGACGCAGGTCCTTGTGCAGGTGCTTTATGGAGAACTGCGGCGCAAAATCACCCGCGCGCAGCTTGGGCTCCTTCAGTTTGACCAGGCCGGAGTAGCCCACGTTGCGGGCGAGCGCGCCGTAAAACACCTCGTCCCCGATGCCCGCCGACGCGGCCAGCGCGCGGGCCTCGAGCAGGCCCTGCATCTGCACGGCGAGGTTGAGGTTCATCGCCAGTTTCAGCGCCGCGGCCTGACGGTTCGTGCCGATGTGTAGGCGCGCCGTGGATACAAGCGCGAGCAAGGGCTCCAGCCAGGCGACGAGGGCCGCCTCGCCCCCCAGATAAAACACCGTCTGGCGCTGCTCCGCGGCCGGCTTGCTGCCGGTGAAAGGGGCCTCAAGGTAACGCGCCCCCGCCCCTTCCACCGCGCGGCGAAACTCCTCGCTGGCCTCGGGATCGATCGTGCTCGACTGCACCACCACCTTGCCGTGGCCGAGCCCGGGCAGGAGGCGCGCGAGGATCGCGCGCACCGCCGCCGGATCCGCCACCACGATCTGCACCACGTCGGCCGCGGCCAGCACCGCCTCGGGCGTTTCCCGCCATGCCGGGGCCTCGGGCCGCGGCGAGCGGTTCCAGGTGCCGGCGAGCACGCCCGACGCCGCGTAGTGCCCGGCCCATACAGCGCCGATGATACCGAGGCCGAGCACGCCGACCTTGGGCAGCGGGTGCGTGAGAGGATTGTCGTGGGTGTTCATGAAAGCGTCTCCAGCAGGCGCGCGATGAAGCGGTTCACCCGCTCCTGGTTGCCCTTCACGTGCTCCTTGAAGCGCACGAAGTCGATCGCCTCGCCCTCGAGGCCGTTGGCGTAGTTGTCCACGATGCCGAGGGAGTTGTAGCGCAGGCCCAGCTCGGTGCAGAGGTCGGCCTCGTGCGCGAGCGTCATGCCCACCACGTCGCCCCAGTGGCGGATGATCCGGATCTCAGCCTTGGTCTCGAAACGCGGCCCGCGCATCTGCACGTAGGTCTGGCCGGTCGCGATGGCGAACTCGGGCGCGAGCGCGGCCACGATTCGCGGCACGAGGTTGTTCGCGATACCCGGCGCGCCGCCCTTCAACTCGTCGTCGAAATAGGTCGCCGGTCCCTGTTGCAGGCCCACGTAGTCCGAGCAGGAGACGAAGGTGCCCGGCCCGAGGCGCGGTTGAAGCGAGCCGACCGAGTTGAAGGACACCACGTCCTCGAAACCGAGCCGCGCCAGCGCGGCCATGTTGGCGCGAAAGTTTATCCGGTGCGGCGGCAGCGGCGCCGGGCCCGCGCCGTGGCGATTGAGCACCACGTGCTCGCCGCGCTCCCGCAGGACGACCTCGCCGTATTTCGTCTCGACCCGCCGCTCCGCCCAAGCCGAGAAAAGCGGCGAATGAATGATGCTGGTGCCACTGACGAGCGCGACTTTCATGCGCGCCACAAAAGCAGGGTCCCCCTCCGCGCCAAGGCAAAGCGCCGCGCCGGCCCCGCCTGCCTCGCGCTCGCACTCCTCCTGCTGGGCGCCGCCTGCAGCACGCCCGGGCCGGGACACGTTTACCTCTACTCCCCCGCCCTCGGCCCCACCATCCGCGACACCGATCCGCGCAGCGGGGAGGAGCGCGCCGCCGTGCCGGCCTTTGTCGGTCCCGGCGAACACGTCCTCGGCCTCGCCTACGAACCCTACACCGACCACCTCTTCCTGCGTCTCTTCCCCGGCAACCACGTGCGCGTGATCGACCGGCCCGCCCGCGCGATCAAACGCGAGTTTGTCGCCCCCCGGCTCCCGCTCGGCGGGCACGACCTCGCCGTCCGCTCCCGCGACCGCCATATCTTCTTCACCGACCCCACCGCGCCCGCCCTCTTCCAGACCGATCCCCAGGGACGCCTCGTGGCCTACCACCGGCTGGAGGGTCTCGACGCTCCCGCCTGGGGCCTCGCCCACGACCCGCTGCGCGACGAACTGCTGGTCCTCGCCCGCGAGACCAGCGACCGCGTGCACCGCTTCGACGCCCGCGGACGCGCCCTCGGCGAGGTGCCGCTCGAGGAGCCCGTGCAAGGCGTCTCGCTGGGCTTCGACGCCGATGCGCGAAAGTTCTACGCCTCGCTCGCCGACGCCTCCGCCATCGGCGTCTTCGACGAGCAGGGCCGTCTCCTCCGCCGGCTTCCCCGCCCCGCCGCCGAGCGCGAGACCTTCCTCGATATCGGCCCGCGCTCGCTTCTCCGCCTTTTCTAGGGGCTTCCGCGTTGCGGTCGCCCGCCTGGCCGGGCGAGCCGCCCCCGCCCCGCTTGCGGGTTGCCAAAATGCGCCCGACCTGTCGCCTTTGACCCTTTCCCTTTCATGTCCCATCCCGTCGAAAACGTCGTCATTGTCGGCACCGGTTGCGCCGGTCTCACCGCCGCCATCTACACCGGCCGCGCCAACCTCAGCCCCCTCATCATCGAGGGCAGCCTGCCGGGCGGCCAACTGACCACCACCAGCGAGGTGGAGAACTTCCCGGGCTTTCCCCACGGCATCGACGGCTTCCAGCTCATGCAAAACCTGCGCGAGCAAGCCACCCGCTTCGGCGCCCGCTTCGAGCAGGCCCAGGTGCTGTCCGTCGACTTCACCTCGCACCCGCGCAAGCTCGTCTGCGCCGACCGCACCATCCTCGCCAAGAGCGTCATCATCGCCACCGGCGCCTCGCCGCGCATGACCGGCGTGCCCGGCGAAAAGGAGCTCTACGGCGGCAAGGGCGTCACCACCTGCGCCACCTGCGACGGCGCCTTCTACCGCAAGATGGACGTCGCCGTGATCGGCGGCGGCGACAGCGCGGCCGAGGAGGCGCTCTTCCTCACC
>JAUVVA010000032.1 GCA_030604905.1 Verrucomicrobiota bacterium
CCGGGCGCGGATCGCGGGCGGGGAGGTCGTTTACGCCGAGGAGGAGCAGGAGGCCCTCGGCCTCCGGGTGGGCGTCGAGGGCGGCGGGGAACTCCGCGGGGATGTCGGAGGTTTTGCGGCCGGCGCGGCCGGCGTTGATCAGACGCCAAGGGCCGGCGGCCTCCGGCGCGGCGACCCAG
Organism: Verrucomicrobiota bacterium; assembly: GCA_030604905.1. Lineage (GTDB taxonomy): Bacteria > Verrucomicrobiota > Verrucomicrobiia > Opitutales > Opitutaceae > IMCC26134_A. The sequence continues at coordinate 180 of JAUVVA010000032.1, forward strand.
GTGCCGAGGTCGGTGATGGAATCACCGAAGCAGAGCAGGACGGGGCGGGCGTCGGAGGGCGGCGGCATGGAGCGGGTGTTGGCGGGGGAGCGGGGAGCAGGTTTTTTGGGGGACGCGGAGTCGATCGTGCGTGGTGGCCGATACCAATCGCCTGATACTTTAAGCTAAAGGAAGTCCCGAGGGATGCAGAATTTTGCGGAGGAGCGGTTCGGGCGGCGCGGGGGAGGGCGGAGCGTGAAGGTGGTTTTGCAGAGCCAGACTTCGAGGCCGGAGTTGGTGTCGGTGAGGCTGGTGGTGGGAGATGCTCGCGCCGATCGCGGGCTGGAGCGGGACAATCAGCTTCCGAAGCCGAGCGCGGCGCGGCGGGCGCGGAAGGCGCTCACGGCGGCGGCGTGAGCGGGGGCTTCTATCGCGTTGACCGTTTCGCCGGGATCGGCGGCGAGGTCGAAAAGGACCTCGGGCTGGGCGGGGCCGTAGAACTGATACTTGAGCGCGCCCTGTTTGATCATGCAGGCGCTGCCGCCGTATTGGCTGACCGCTTCATCGGGCCAGGCGGCGCGGGAGCCGGGCTGGTCGAGGAGGAGCGGCAGGAGTGAACGTGAGTCGAGACCGGGCGGCACGGGCGCACCGCCGATTTCGCACAGGGTGGCGAAGAGGTCGCAGAGGGAGACGTTGGCCTCGATGCGACGGCCGCCGCCGGGGAAAAGGCGCGGGGCGCGGAGGACGAGGGGAACTTTGACCGAGCCTTCGTAGAAGGAGAGTTTCCACCATTTGTCGTGCTCGCCGAGCATCTCGCCGTGGTCGCTGGTGTAGAGGATGAGCCAGTCGTCGAGGTCCTGGCCGCAGGCGCGGAGTTGATCGAGCACGCGGCCGAAGCGGGCGTCGCAGAGCTCGACGAGGGCGAGAGTGGCGGCGATGGCGCGGCGGCGATCGTCGGCGGTGACGCCGGCGGGCGTGCGGGTCCAGTTGGCGAAGGCGGGGTGCTCGAGGCAGTGCTGGTTCTCGTATTCGGTGACGCGCTCGAGGTAGCGAGCGAGGAGTTCGGGCGGGGCGCAGAAGGGGTAGTGCGGTTGCTGGAGGCTGAGTTTGAGGAGGAGCGGACGTCCGGGCGTGGCGCGGCCGTAGTGGGCGCTGACAAAATATTCCGCGAGGAGGGCGCAGGCGCCGGCGGTGTTGAGGTCGTCGCTGACGGCGTAGGGGGAGGTGCCGGGGCCGGCGCGGCGAAGCTCGTCGGCGAGGGTCCAGTTGGGCGCGGTTTGGTGGTGGCGGGCGTAGGCTGCGCGGTCGCGGTCGGCGAGGAATTCGGGCTCGATCTGGAGGTCGTCGCCGTTGCAGACGCGGCGGGTCCAGCCCTGCATCTGGTCGGTGCCGAGGTGGTGGAGTTTGCCGGCGCAGGCGGTGGTGTAGCCGACGCGGGCGAGCGCGCGCGCAAAGGTTTCGGAGCCGGGAGGAAGGTCTTGGCCGTAGCGTTCGACGCCGCAGTGGCGGGGGAGTTTGCCCGAGGCGAGGCACTGGCGGGCGGGCACGCAGATGGGCGAGGGCGTGTAGGCGTTGGTGAAGACAAGGCCTTCGGCGGCGAGGCGGTCGAGGTGGGGCGTGCGGGCGAGCGGGTGACCGGCGAAGCCGAAGAGGTCGAAGCGGTGCTGGTCATCCATCAGGAAGAGGATGTGGGGCGGGCGGCGGCTCATGGCGGTGGTGGTGGCGGGAGAGAGGCGGGAAGGGGAGGAGGATGGAGGCGAGAGAGGCGGGAGGGGCGGGCTGAGCTGGAAGCGCCGGGAGCCTGCCCGGCTGGCTGAGCTAAGGGAGGCCGGGCGGGAGCCCGGCGGTCCCAGGGGAAGAGCAGGCGTTGCCGGGCAGGAGCCCGGCGGTCCCAGGGGCATGGCGCGCGCTCGACCAGGGCCAGGCGGACGGGGTGGCGCAGAGTTTCGCGTGGACCGGGTTGTCGTGGATGTAGTCGAGCGTGCGGCGGAAATGGGCGGCATCGCGGATGAAGCGATCCCAGTATTCGCGCAGCCAGAGCGTGCGACCGGGAATGCGCAGTCGTAGCTCCGCGTTGCGCTCGAGCGCCCAACGGGCGGTGTAGGATTTCCAGGTGCGCACGATCTCGGCGAGGGGCGCCTGCGGCTGGATAAGCACGTGCACGTGGTTAGGCATCACACACCAGGCAAGTAGGCGGTAGCGGGTGCCGTCGGCATGGAAGAAGGCGGCTTCGACGGTGGCGGCCAAGGCGGGGTGGCGCAACGCGCAGCAGCCCAGGCCGGAATCGAGCCAGGTTTCGATTTGCTTGCGCCGCGCCGTCTCGCGATCGGTCTCGGGCAGGGTGGCGAGGGTGGCTTCGAGCCGCCGGAGGTAATCCTGCGGCAAGGAGTCGGCGAGGCGGTAGGTGATGAATTGCAGCAAGCCCAACTCATCGCGGTGGGGGAGGTAGCCGCGGGAACGCCAGCCGGGGGCGGGGGCTGCGGTTGAGGCTGGGGCTTGGAAGACGGGGCCGGGCGTCTTGGGGGCGCCGGGTGCCCTCCCGGAAAAATGGGGAACAATGGGGATCGAAGGCTCGGCAGCCATGGGAGCCGCCGAGCGGAGGAAGTATGACTGGGTTTGGCAAGGAGTTGAGGGAGATCGTCGAAATGTCGGAGGCCGGGCGGGAGCCCGGCGGTCCCAGGGGGTGGAGGAAACGGGTGCGAAGCTGGGAGCGCCGGGCTCCTGCCCGGCAGGATCGGGAAGATGGGAAGCGGTCGCCCGGCAGCGATGGGGCTGCCGGCCGGAGGGGGCTGACGGTGTGGCAAGAGTTGCCGGAAGGGGGCGGCAAACCTCGGAGGCCGGGCGGGAGCCCGGCGGTCCCAGGGAGGTGGAGGAAACGGGTGCGAAGCTGGGAGCGCCGGGCTCCTGCCCGGCTGGATCGGGAACATGGGAAGCGGTCGCCCGGCAGCGATGGGGCTGCCGGGCGGAGGGGGCTGAAGGGATCTGGCACGAGTTGCCGGAAGGGCTCGAAAACCTCGGAGGCCGGGCGGTCCCAGGGGCGCTCCTTTTAGGGCGCGATGATGGCCTGGATCTCGGCGGCGGTGAGCGCACGTTTCCACACCTGCACGTCGTCGAGCAGTCCGTTGAAGAAACGGTTGGATTGATCGCGGCCGAAATAGAAGGGGTTGTTGCCGTTGGGCGTGAAGGTGCCGGAGACCGGTCCGCTGGCCACCTGCTGGCCGTTCCAGTAGAGGGTGGCGGTCTGGTTGGCGTAAGCGAGCGCGAGGTGGTTCCACTGCGTGAGCGTGGCGGAGCTGAGGTTCACGCCCACCGTCTTCCACGAGTTGTTCACGCGGATGTAGGCGGTCATGTTCTTGTTGAAGGGCGAGGAGTGGAGGATGAACACGTTGCGGTAGCTGAGGGGCAGGCCGTAGTCGTTCCATTGCGTCGTGTTGGACTTCACCCAGCACATGACGGTGAACTGGCTTGCGGTGAGCAGGTCGGGGATGCCGGCCACGGAGAGGTGCGCGCCGGTGCCGTTGAGCGAGAGGGCCTTGTTGCCGTTGTCGTTTACGATCACCGCCCCGTTGACGAGGGTGCCGCCGTGGCCGCCGATCTCGTCCGCAGGGCCGTGGGTGAAACTCCAGGCGGCGAGCAGGTCGGGGTCGGGGAGCATGGCCGCGGTGAAGAGGGGCATGGCGATGCTCTTGTCGGAGCCATTGAGCACACGGGTGGGAGCGTCGGTGCGGGCGAGGGTGCGGGTTTCGGCGCCGCGGGTTTCGGTGACGATGTGCTGGTAGTAGGGCCGCTGGACGCCGTTGAGGAAGGGCGAGTGGGTGGTGATCGCGATGCTCGCGGCGCTGTCGGTCAGGGAAAACGCGGGGGAGCTGAGGATGTTGGAGCCGCCCTCGGTGAAGCTCGGGAGGAGCAGGCCGCCGAGGATCTCGACGCGCGAGCCCGGGGAGGCGGAGATCACGGTGCCGGGCTCCTCGGTCTTGAGGCCGAGCACCCAGAGGTCGCCGCCGGCGACGCGGGCGTGGAGGCCGTCGTGCTCGGTGTTGAACTGGCGGGCCCAGACGCGCTGCGCGCCGAAGTCGAACTGCGGGTAGTGACCGGGGATGACGCCGCCGGAGTAGCGGGAGCTGAGGCCGGCGACATCCTCAAGGAAGAGGCGGCCGGTGGCGCCGTCGTTGAGGTAGGCCTTGCCCTCGCCGATGTAGGCGTTGCGGATGGTGACGTCGTGGGCGCTGCGGTTGACGAAGAAAATGCCCTTCTTCTGGTTGCCGGGGTAGAGGTTGATCTGCTCGACGAAGAGGGAGTCGTTCAGGTCCTCGAAGACGATCACGGGGTAGTCGGTGACGGTGCGGGCGTTCTGGGTGGTCTTGAAGACGGCGTAGTTGCCGACGAGGCGGCGGACGGAGCCGTGGATGCGCACGGTGTGGCCGAGGGCGTATTCGCCGAAGGGGAAATAAACGGTGGTGCGGTTGTTGGCCGCGGCCCAATCGATGGCGTTTTGGATGCGGGTGGAGTGGTTGGTCGAGTTCCAGGTGGGGTTGGTCTGGGAGCCGGGGGTGAAGTAGGGGCCGTTGCCGTCGTGGTTGGTGATGTTGACCCAAAGGGAGCGATCCTCGGTGGAAGCGGGCGGGGCGGGGGTCTCGACGACGGGGAGGCGCAGGGAATACCCCGGGGTCCAGAGCGAGAGGGCGCCGCCGGAGGCGTATTCAGAATCGGATACGGAGGCGACGGTGGCGCCCTGGTCGTTGATGGCGTGGGTGTAGCCGGAGCTCGAGGTGTCGCGCACGAATACGCGGCCGGCGTCGGTGGCGACGGTGATCGCGGCAGGACCGGTGCCTGAGAGGGAGGAGTCGATCAGGGTGACGAGGCCGGGGTTGGTGTAGGAGCCGGAGGGTTTGAGCAGGGAGACGGAGGGGCCGACCTGGCCGGTGGTCTTGAGGCCGCGGATGCTGAAGACCTGGCCTTGGTTGCGGATGCCGCCGACGCGCTGGGCGTGGAGCTCGAGGTGCTCGGCGACCATGCTGTAGTGGCCGGTGCCGCCGTAGCGCACGCCCCAGTCGAAGCCTTCGACGCGGACGTTTTTGAGGAGAGCGGGACCGCCGATGGTCCAGGTCTCCATGTCGATGCCGGCCCAGCCGACGCGGTTGCCGTCGGAGCTGCGGATGAGCACGTCGCGCATGCTGCCCTGGTTGTTGACGACGTAGCGGAGGCCGACGGCGCCGGGGTTGCCCGAGCCGGTGTCCACCGTGAGGTCGAAGACGTTTATCTTAAAAGCGATGTTGGTGCCCCAGGCGCCGTGGGCGTAGTAGGGCGCGGTGGAGAAGACGGCGCGCGGGGCCGCGGCGGACTGGAAGTCGGGATGGTTGTTGGCGAGGCGGAGCACGGTGCCTTCGCGGGAGTGGCCCTGGAGGGTGATGCCGTAGCCCCGGGATTGGTTGTTCTGCACGTCTTTGATGACGAGCGGGGCGGAGATATCGTAGGTGCCGGCGGGGAGGTAGACGATGCGGCGGAAGTGGAGGAAGGTGCCCCAGCCGTTGGGATCGGGCATGTGGATCGTGGCGTCGTCGATCGCCTGCTGAATGGCGGCGGTGTCGTCGATGCCGTCGTCGGGGATCGCGAAGTAGGGGGCTTGGGTGACGTCGATCCAGCCGGCGTTGGCGGGTTGGGTGACGGCGGCGGCGAGGCGGGCGCAGCCGGCGAGGGCGAGGGCGGTGGCGAGCAGGACGCGCGTGGCGCGGGCGAGGCGGGAGGCGGCCGGGGCGGAGGGCGCGCCGAGGAGTGGATGGGGCATGGGCGGAGCGGGGGCGGGGGTTGGGGGGCGGGTGGCCACGCGCTCCGGCGCGGAGACCGGTGGGGCGCGTGGGCCGGCAGGGGAGACCGGCGCCCCAAGCTGCCCGGGCGATCCGCGGGGACCGAGGTGGCGTTTATGCAACCTTGCGTGGGCCGGGCGCGGATGCGGAGACGGGGCCGGGCCTCAAGCGGCGGGGTTTGGGATTCTCCTGGTGTCGCCGGCCGCGGGGGATCCGGCGAGCTCGGCAAAGAATTGGGCGCTCACCCAGTCCTGGCCGTGGGAGAGCGGCGCGACGGGATCGAGGTGGCCGGGCGTGGGCGTGGGTTGCGCCGCGGGCGCGCGGGTGGTGCGACCGTGCACCCAGAGGCCGGGGAGACGGGAGAACTTGGGGAGCACGGGGATGCCGCCTTCGTTGCGCAGGAGGTGGGCGCTGGCGAGATCGACGGCGGCGGCGCCGAGACCGCGGGGGTTGTGGTCGATGCCGGACCAACCGGGAGTTTCGTCGGCGAGGCTGAGGTGGGCGAGGCCGACGTCGGCGGGCGCGCGGAGGCCGGCGTGCGCCAGGTAGTCGGCGACGTGGTAGGCAGTGGTGAGGAGGACGTCGGGCCGGTGTTTTTCGAACCAGCGCAGGAAGCGTTCGCGGTCGGCGCGTTCGGCTGCGCGGACTCCGGGGCGGAGGCCGGTGAGGGGCGGGAGTCGGCGGGTGGCGGGGAGGCGTTGCTGGTTCCAGAGAAAGGCGCCCCACTCGGCGCCTTGGGAAAGAACGGTCTGGAAGAGGTGTTCGCAGTAGCCGATGCGGCGGTAGCCGAGGGCGAGCAGGTGGTCGAAGGCGCGGGTGAGGTTGCGGAAATAGTCGGGCAGCACGGTGTGCATGGGCGAGGGCACGGGGTTCTCGCCGATGCCGACGGTGACCAGGGCGGGGTCCTGGTAGGGGAGGCGGTCGAACCAGGCGAGGTGGGGGATGAGAACAGCGCGAATGCCGCGGGCGCGAAGCACGCGCGAGAGCTGGACGTCGGTGAGATCGTGGGCGTCGAGGTCGCTGTCGAGCGTGTAGCCGAGTTCGTGGGCGCGCGCGCGGGCCCCTTCGAGGTAGGGGCGGATCCAGGGGCGAGGGGCGTGGCGGTGCGAGGGCTCGGAGACGAGCCAGGCGAGGTTGCAGGAGGCCTGCACGGCCCGGCCGCGGCGGGCCTGGGCGGCGAAGGCTTGGACGAGGGGGTTGGGGCGGTAGCCCAGCCGGCGGGCGGCGGCGAGGACGCGCGCTTTGGTGTCGGGCGAGACGTTGGGGGAATCGCGCAGGGCGCGGGAGACGGTGACGTGGGAGACGCCGCAGGCGGCGGCGATGGCGCGGGTGTTGGCGGGGGCCGGAGCCAGGCGAGCCGGCGAAGACAAGCGCTTCATGTAACAAGGAACATAGGCGAGGCCTTGTTCTGATGGAAGCCCTAAGCGAGGTTTCAGCGCAGGACCAAGCCCCTCCCCGCAAGAAAACCCAGCTCATCGATCCTCATGAAGAAGATTACCCTAAGCACCGCGTGCCTCGCCATCGCTTTCGCGACATCCGCCAGCGCCCAGACCCAAGTCATTTTCTGGGGTGGGGATGGTGTCGTGACTGGAAATGCCAACCTCGCCAATCCCGCTTCGTTCAGCCCGAACGAGATCATTTCGCCTTCAAGCAACTACACGGCGCCTGCTTTCTCCGGTGGTTTCTTTCACTCCGGAACGGGTGGTGGCGCTAACACGTGGCAAATTTTGGCCAACCAAGCCCTGGGCGGTGCTTCGAACAAGGACTGGATTCACCTCTCCTACGCGACGAATACCACGTCGACCAACGTGCATCAGGCGCTGATATTCTTTAGCCAGGATGTCTTCGCCGACGGACTCAATACAGGGCTGATCGGACTGAATAGCACGACGTCGCTTTCTTTTGTCGCGCGTCGCACCGGCGGCCTTACTGCCGAAACCCAATTCCGTTTTGTCGTCCAAATTGGCTCCAGTTACTATATCACAAACGCTTTTGGAACCGCCGCTCCCAATGGCGGATCGAACGGCGGCGACACCATTTCGCTCGCCAATCCCACCACGGCCACCTGGTTTAACTTCACTCCCGAAACCTCCGTTGCCTCGTCATCGATCGGCTCGCAGGCCAATATCGTGTCGGACGGCTTCATCTCGGGGGTCACCGGTATCGGGTTGTGGTTCAACAACTCGCGCGGGACGACCAGCGGCACGCTGAACATGAATATCACGGATATCACTTTCAACGCCGTGGTCATCCCCGAGCCGTCGGCCTTCGCGGCGCTCCTCGGATTGGGCGCCCTCGGCTGCGCGGCGACGCGTCGGCGCCGCCGGAGCTGATGCTGGAGGGAGCCTTTGACCTTTCACCGGGCGGCGGAGTGATCCGCCGCCCGTTTTCGTGAACGTAGCGTGTTCTCGCCCCATGCAGTTTCCGCCTGACGAGTCCGGTTACGAAGCCTGGCTGCGCTATCCGCCGAAAAGCGCGGAGGGGCGCGCGGCCCTGGCTCCCTTCCTTTGGGTGGCGAATCGGGTGGACGACCTTTGCGCGGGCTCGGCGCTGTGCGAGTGGGCCCGCGCGATGCGGGGCTGGGGCGTGGGCAAGCTGATCATCGCGGCGAGCGAGGAGACGGCCGGAGTGGTGTTTGCGCTCGACCGGAACCTGCCCGCGGAGGGGTGGCGCGTCGAGTGGTCGGGAGACGGGCGGCTGCGCATCCTGGGCGGCGGCGGGAGCGGCCTGCTCTACGGGGTGATGACGGTGCTCGGGCGCCTGCAGACGGGCGCGGCCCCCGCGCAGCTCGCGGGCGAGTCCGCCCCGGCGGCGCCCCTGCGCATGCTCAACCACTGGGACAATCTCGTGGCCGATCCGGTGCACGGGAGCATCGAGCGGGTGCGGGGAGGCGACACGATCTTCGACTGGACGGACCTGACGTATCCAAATCCTCGCTACGAGGACTACGCGCGGATGCTGGCCTCGGTGGGCGTCAACGCGGTCTGCGTGAACAACGTGAACGCCGAGCCGGAGATTCTCGCGCCGGAGACGATCCGCGGGCTGGCGGCGCTGGCGGGCATCTTCCGCCGCTGGGGTATCCGCCTCTGGGTGAGCGTGAACTTCGCCTCGCCGGTCTTTCTTGGCGGTCTGCGCGGCGCCGATCCCCTCGATCCCGAGGTGGCGGCCTGGTGGCGGGCGAAGGCGGACGAGATCTACGCGAAGATCCCCGACTTCGGCGGCTGGCTGGTGAAGGCGGACAGCGAGGGCAAACCCGGCCCCGGCACTTACGGGCGCGGGCATGTGGAGGGAAGCGCGTGTCTCGCGCGGGCGCTCGCGCCCCATGGGGGCACGCTGTTCTGGCGGGCCTTCGTGTATGGGCGCAGCCTCGCCGGGCGAGGTCTGCCCGAGCGGGTGACGCGGGATCGGGCAAACCACCCCGTCTACGAGTTCCGGGACCTGGACGGTTGTTTCGACGAGAACGTGATCCTGCAGGTGAAGTGCTCGGCGGTGGATTTCCAGACCTGGGAGCCGGCGCACGTGCTCTTTGGTCTGATGCGGCGCACCCGGCTCTGCGTGGAGTTTGCCCTGACCAAGGAATACGCGGGGCTCGACGTGCACGCGGGCTGGGAGGCGCCTTATTTTCGGGATGTGCTCAACTTTGAAGCGACGGGCGCCGCGGCGGACGGCGGGGGGACGATCGCGGAGCTGGTGGCCCGACGGGAGCTGCCCGGGGCGATCGCGGCGGTGGCCAACGTGAACAATTCCCGCAACTGGTTCGGGCACCTGCTGCACGGTGCGAGTTTGTTCTCGTTTGGCCGGCAGGCCTGGGCGCCGCGGGTGGAGGCACGGCGGATCCTGGACGAGTGGGCGGAGCGCACGTTTGGCGCGACGGCGGCGGGCGGGGTCGCGGAGATCCTGGCGGATTCCTACGACACGGTGGCGAGCTACACGATGCCGATGGGGCTGACCTACATCTCGGAGTTTTTGCACCATTTCGACCCGGACCCCTGGGAAAATCATCAGGGCGCGGGCATCGGCGAGGACGGGATCGGCACGGACCGGACGATGAAGACCGGCAGCGGCTACATCGGCTGGTATCCGCCGGCCTTCGCGGCGCTGGTCGAGAACGCGGAGACCTGCCCGGAGCGGGTGCTGTTGTATTTTCACCACCTGCCGTGGACGCATCGGCTGGCCGACGGCGAGACGCTGATCCAGCGGCTTTACGACGGCTATGCGGACGGGGTGGCCACGGTCGGCGAGTATCGGCGGAGGTGGCGTGCGCTTCTGGGCACGATGGACCTCGAACGGTGGGCGCACGTGGCGGAAAAGCTGGCGCTGCAGGAGCAGCATGCGGCGCGGTGGCGTGATCTGGTGTGCCGGTATCTGGCGGAAGTATCGGGCGTGGCCGACAAGCGCGGGCGTTTCTCGGCGCGGATGCCTTCGCCGCACAACCGGGTGCGGACGGCGTTTTGGAAGGCGGTCGCCGACTACAAGGCGCGGGTGGCGAAGGAGCGGGCGCAGATGGGCGCGGAGGGCGGCGAGGAGAGCCGCGTGGCGGTGAAGTAGGGGGCGGAGGGGCGACGGGGCCGGGCGGGAGCCCGGCGGTCCCAGGGGGCGGAGGGGCTCGGTCGCAGGCGGCAGGTGAAAGTCGCCGGTTCGAAGGGGCTGGGGGCGCCGGGCTCTTGCCCGGCAGGTTTGGGGATTTTCGATCAGCCGGGCGGGAGCCCGGCGGTCCCAGGGGGCGGAGGGGCTCGGTCGCAGGCGGCAGGTGAAAGTTGTCGGTTCGAAGGGGCTGGGAGCGCCGGGCTCCTGCCCGGCAGGTTTGGGAACCTTCGATCAGCCGGGCGGGACCCCGGCGGTCCCAGGGACGGAGCGGAGTCCGGCGGGGGTGACGTGCAAGGGGATGGGGTCGCAGATCGTGTCGCCGAGGCGGTCGCTCCAGCAGGTGCCGAGGAGGTGCCAGCGACCATCGTGTTGGACGGCGTCGCAGGCGTAGGGGCAGCCCGGCGTATCGGTTTCTAGGATACGGCCGGACCCGGTGAGGCGAAAGTCCCCGTCGAGCGCGTCGGCCACGAGGGCGAAGGTGGTGCTCGAGTTGAGCCCGGGCGGCTGGAGGGCGGCGAAATCGGGCGACTGGAGGACGTTGAAGAGCGAGACGAGCAGGTGCCAGCGACCATCGATGCGGTGGAGCTTGGGGCACTCGAGGTCGGCGCCGAGGGGCGGGGTGCGGAGGGGCGGGAGAAACTCCCAGCGCAGGAGGTCGCGGGTGCGCATGACGCCGACGACGCCGTCACGGTCGGGGGCCAGGCGTTCGTCGGCGGCGGTCATGAGCTGGTAGAGCCAGCCCTGATGCTCGAAAAGAAAAGGGTCGCGCCAGCGGGGGTTTTTGAAGGGAAGGCTGGGGCGGGTGGTGTAGCCGGAAGCGGAGAGACGGCAGGAGGCGCCGGGGATGAGGTGCCAGCGGAAGAGGTCGGGGGATTCGGCGTAGAGGACGCGTGGGTCGGCCTCGTTGTGGTTGGCGAGGAAGGCCATCAGGTAGCGGTCGCCGTAGGAGACCACCGAGCCGGTGGAGAGGCAGGAGTGGGCGGGATCGGCGGTGACGGCGGGGTGGGAATGGAAGAGCGCGCCGTGGTGGGTCCAGTTAACGAGATCCGTCGAGGAGGCGTGGCCGATGGACCAGCGGGTGTGGCGGGGGACGCCGAGCGGGCAGTGCAGGAAGTAGAGGTGGGCGCGTTCGGGCGTGGTGGCGAACCAGGCGTCGCCAAGGTGATGGTCGGGGAGGGAGAACATCTGCGATGTAATGACCAATGACCAATGACCAATGACCAATGACCAATGATGGGGGACGTCGATGCGGGGCGGGGGGCGCGGAGAGCTAGCGGGGCGGGCGGGAGGTGGGGCGGGAGCCAGGAGGGGTGAGGTAGGCTTGCCAGTCGGCGGCGAGGATGTCGTGACGGCCGGTCCGGAGGTGGAAGCGGAGCACGGTGCCGAGGGGCGTGGCGTCGGCGGGCGGGAGTTGGTCGGGGAGCTCGGTGGCGATGCCGTAGAGGGCGTAGGCGGGGGCGGCGGCGCGGAGGGCGAGGAGCTCGCCGCGGGGATCGGCCCAAAGGTCCTGTTGCGCGGCGCCGATGTGCACGAGGCGCGGGGCGATGAGGGCGATGAGCTGGTGCTGGTCGATGGGCAGTTCGTTGACGCGCTCGGCGTAGTCGGCGAGGCGGGGGGCGAACCAGTAGGGGAAGTTGCGGGTGATGATCGCGACCGTCTCGCCAAACTCGCGGCGGCTGAGGGCGCCGCCCATGCAGCCGCTGTTGTTGGCGAAGACCCGGACGAAGCGGGTGTCCTGGGCGGCGGCCCAGAGGGCGGCTTTGCCGAGGCGGGAGTGGCCGATGACGGAGATGCGGGTGGAGTCGATCTCGGGCAGGGTGCCCGCATGGTCGGCGAGGCGGGAGAGAGTCCAGGACCAGGCTCCGATGGCGCCCATGCGGGACGGGCCGGTGTTGTCGGGGAAGAGGGAGAGGACGCCGCTTCGGTAGTGCGTGGGGTTGTCGGGGGCGACGTCGCCGCGGAAAGCGGTGAGGACGGCGTAGCCTTGCTCGACGAGGCTTTCGAGGGGCCAGCGTCGGTTCATGGAGCCGCGTTCCCTCGTCTCCATGCCGGGGGCGGGAGCGGCCATGCGGAAGGCGGGATCGGAGGAGATCGTGTGGTTGCCCCAGAAGTTGAGGCCGATGATGAGGGGCGCTGGCCGGGCGGGGCTGGCGGTGGCGGGGAGGATGAGGGCGAGGTCGACCGAGGCCTTGCGGTCGGCGTGGTGGAAGTGGAGGCGGGTCTGGCGAAGGAGCGCTTTGCCGCCGAGGATCGGCTGGCTGCTGTCGTCGCTGGTCGTGGTGGTGACGCGGACGCGCGGGGTGTGGCCGTAGACGTGGGTGGAGAAGGCCGCGAGAAGGGCGGGGCGGGCGATGCGTTCCCAATCCTCGACGGTGGAGATGCGGCGGTCCTCGCCTGGCACGCGGAGCACATCCGGAAGCGTGTAGGCGGGCACGCTTGATTCGTCGTAGCTAGGGGCGGCCGAGGTGCTCACGAGGGGGAGGAAGAGATGGACGATGAGCAATGTCCAACGACCAATGGAGGAGCGGAGCGGCATGGGGGAGTTTGGGAGAATGACGGATGACGGATCGAATGACCAATGACCAATGACCGATGACCAATGACCAATGACCAATGACCGATGGCCGATGGTCGATGGCTAAGGGGCAAAGGGAGGGGGAGCTTAATGGGTTACTCGGAGGCGGAGGAAACGGCGCGAGTCGGTGGTCAGGGAGTCGGTGACGGTGACCTCTTGGCCGACGGTGCCGGGGTTGGTGGCTATGACGCTCCACGAGGCGAGATCGGAGGAGGCGAGGACTTCGTAGGTGAGCTCGGGGCGGGCGCGGAAAAAGGTGAGGGCGAGGGAGTGGGGGAATGCGGGAGTGAGGGCGGCTTGGGTCGGCGGCGTCGAGGTCGGCGAGAGGGGATCGAGGTCGAGGGCGTAGGCGAGGAGGTTGGGCAGGCCGGAGGGAGTGGGCGCGACGGCGGAGGCGGCGGGATGCGCGGACCCGCCGGCGAGGTGGCTGTAGGTGGCGGCGGCCCAGCGGGTGAAGGTCGGCGCGGGCTCGAGGACGGCGGCGGGATGCTCGAGGGCTTCATACCAGGCGAGGGCCATGGCGGCGTAGCCGGTGGCGTTGGGGTGGATGCGGTCGTGCCCGTTGGCGTCGCCGTAGTGGATGTTTTGCGAGGGGGTGGAGCTGTTGTAGCCCCGGTCCTTGAGCGCCTCGAACATGTCCACGAGCCGGATGAAGCGTCCTTGCGCCTGCCAGTGCGGCACCTCGCTGTCGCGCAGCCAGGTGTTGAAGGCGGGGATCTGCGCGTAGTTGGGGTGGTTGGGGTGGTTGCACATGATGGTGGAGACGTAGAGCTCCACGCTTGGTTTGAGGTCGTAGATTTTGGTGAGGAGGGCGCGGTAGTCGGCTTGGAGCGAGGCGGCGCTGGCGCCTTGGCCGATGATGTCGTTGATGCCGACGTGGAGGAGGACGATGTCGGGGTGGAAGGTGGCCGAGGTGTAGCCGGTGGCGAGGACGTCGACGAGGTTGCCCGGGGAGTTGCCGTAGGTGCGGGCGGTGGTGAAGCTGGGGTGGCCCTGGTGGCTGCCGTCGTAGCGCAGGGTCTGATCGAGGCCGAAGGCGGGGTTGAAGGTGGAGGCGGCGTTGGTGCTGTTTTGGTTGCCGATGAACTCGAAGTTGCCGGTGAAGCGGAGGTCTTGCTGGAGGAGGTTCTGCAGGACGCCGCGATAGCCGTAGGGGAAGGCGGTCTGGCCGTTGGGCTCGCCGAAATAGAGGCCGTAGGTGATGGAGTCGCCGAGCGGGAGGATGCGCAGGGGGCGGGCCTCCTGCGCGGCGAACTCGTCGAGGACGAGCCAGCCGGCGATGGCGAGCTGCTCGTGGCCTTGGTGGGGCTGCGGCGCGATGGTCGCGTGGTGGTTGCCCTCGCCGAGGTTGGTGGAGAGCATGGCGAAGGAGGTGAAGCTGGCCAGGGTCTCGTGCCAGAAGGGGAAGGTGGCGGGGGGGGCGGCGTCGACGCTCCAGGAGATCTGGCCGCCGGTGGTGGAGCGGCGGTAGTAGACGCCGAGTTCGCGGCCGCGGAAGGACACCGCGATGGGCGAGGCGGTGGAGGCGGTGGAGGTGGTGAGGAAGTTCTCGGTGCGTCCGCCGGCGCCGATGCCGAGGGCCTGGACGGACCAGCCGGCGCCGTAGGTGACGGCGGGATGGGTGTGGTCGAGGATGCGCGCGGACGTCATGTCGTGGCCGCCGAGGAGGGTCGGCATGGGGTGAGGCGTGAGCGAGGAGGGCGGGGGGATGGAAAGGTAGTCGGCGAGGGCGTCGCGGACGGCGTCGCCATAGACCTGGTGGCCGAGGTTGCTGGGGTGGACGTGGTCGGGGAGGTAGTGGTTGGCGGCGGGGTCGAAGGCGCCGGGCTGGCCGAACTCGATGCGGTAGGGGTAGCCGGTGGCCTGCTTGTGGGCGACGAGGGCGGCGGCGACGTCGATGGCGGGGATGCCGTAGTGGGTGGCGATTTGTTGGTGGACGACGGTGCGGCCGGGTAGCTGGCCTTGCTCGTAGAAGTTTACGGCGTTGGCGCGGGTAGTGGTGTAGATGAAGACGATGTCGCAGTGGGGGCGGGCGGCGCGGATCTTGCGCACGATGCCCTCCATCGTGTGGCGGGTGCGGGTGTCGCTCGTCTGTTCCAGGTCGTTGACGGCGAATTCGACGAAGACGAGGTCGGGCTCGGTGGAGAGGACGTGGCGGTCGGTGCGGAAGACGCCGAATTCGCTGCTGGTGCCGCTGATCGAGGCGTTGGTGAAGGTGAAGTCGACCTCGGGGTAGGTGGCGGTGAACCAATTCTCGGTGCGGGTGCGCCAGGGGAGGCCGTTGTTTTGGCCGGCGCCGTCGGTGATGGAGCCGCCGAAGAAGACGACGCGGAGCCGTTTGTCGTGGGTGAGGCGGCGGACGGTGTTGGCGAGGGAGCGGTCGATGAAGGTGCCGACGAGGAAGGGGGCGCTGAGGGCCTCGGCGCCGACGGCGCCGGTGAGGGTGACGGGAGTGACGCCGAGCACGAGGAAGCGGCCGTCGTCGGCGCCGGTCGTGGTGTAGGTCAGGGCGGTGGCGCCGGGGATGGGTTCGAAGGAGCCGGTGGCGGTGGCGCCGCGATACCAGCGGAAGGTGGAGGCGCCCTCGGTGCCGGTGGGGGAGACGAATTGGTAGGTTCCGGTGAGCGTCTGCCCCGCCGCGGGCGTGCCGTTGATGGTGACGTTGAAGGCGGTGGGGGCGGTGGCGGCGCCTACCTGGTAAACGGTTTGGATCTGGGCGGCGTCGAGGGCGGAGTCGTAGATGCGGTAGTCGTCGAGGTGGCCTTTGTAGCGGGTGCCCCAGAAGTTGCCGATGACGTAGCCGCCGTTGGCCCCGCCGGTGTTGGAATCCTGCACGAACTCGGGGACGATGCCGCGGCCGGAGGCGGAGGCGAAGAGCTGGCCGTCGCGATAGACGGCCATGAGACCGGCGGAGGGATTTTTGACGATGGCCCAGTGGACCCAGGTGTTGAGGAAGTTGGTGACCTCGGGGGTGGCGAGTTCGTCGTTGGTGGTGCCGGCGCGGCCGAGGCGGAAGAGGCGCTTGGCGGTGTTGTTCCAGCCGGGGGCGATCACCGTGCCGTCGCTGCCGGCCTGGCGGGCCCAGCCGAGGGCGGTGTTTTTGGGCAGGCCGTTTTCGCCGTCCTGGGCGTAGGTCCAGAAGGCGATGGTGATGCCGTCGGGGAAGGAGCGGAGCAGGGGGACGGTGAGCGATTGGTTGGTGCCGTCGAGGGTGGCGACCTTGCGGCCGTCGATGGTCTGGAAGGTGGCGGAGCCGGTGACGCCGCGGGCGGCGGGCGAGGAGTCGGCGAGGCTGGCTTGATCGAAGGTGAGGTGGAGGATGGGGGCCGGCAGGGTGGTGGCGGCGGCGTCGGTGGCGGGCGCGGCGAGGGCGCAGAGGGCGACGGCGCAAAAAAGGGCCCGGAGCTTGGCGGCGGAAAAAAGGCGGGAGGGGCAGGGGCGCATGGCGGAAATCTTGGGTGCGCGGCCGGACGGGCCGACGGGGCGGTCACGCAACCTTGCGTGAGGGCCGACCAACTTGGCCGGACGGAGGAGACGGGGCCGGGCGGGAGCCCGGCGGTCCCGGGGACGGAGGAGACGAGGGCCGGGCGGGAGCCCGGCGGTCCCAGGGACGGAGGAGACGCGGGCCGGGCGGGAGCCCGGCGGTCCCAGGGGCAAGGAAACGGGAGCCGGGCGGTCCCGGGGGCTACTTCAGCAGCGACTCCACCGGGGTGGCGGAGCGGACGTAGAGCAGGCGGTGGGTGATGTCGGGGCGCGCGGGGTTGCCGAGGAAATCGAGCGTGGTCGCGGCGGCGCCGAGGGCCGGCAAGCGCGGGCGCAGGTCCGTGCCGACGAGCACGGCGAGTTCCCGGCCCTGGTGGTCAGGGTCGGTGAACACGAAGGCGACGGTGTCGGCGTCGAGCTGGGCGCGACGGAGAAACTTCGCGGGGTCGAGCAGCCAGGCCATCGCGGAATAGGCGGTGGCGGAGGGGTGGATCTGGCGGGCGTGGGTGGCGAGCGCGCCCCAGTTGATCTGGCCGGGATTGGTGGGGCGGTAGAACTCGGGGCCGCCGTTGAGCGCGTAGGAGAACACCTTCTCCGTGCCGAGGGCGAACATCTGGGCGTGGTAGACGGGGAGCAGGACGGCGTTGTCGCGCACCTGGTCGAGCGGCGTGGCGTGGCCGAGCACGACGTGGTGGTGGAGGCCGGTGTCGATCTCGCGTTGCAGCCAGTTGCCTTCGGTGAGCCAGATGGGGAGCCTGGTGGCGGCGGGCGTGCGGGCGATGGGATCGAAGACGCGGTTGCGCATCTCGCGCTGGCGTCCGCTTTCCGGGTCGATGATCTGGCGAAGTTCGCCGCCGAGGTAGGCGTGGAAGGTGAGGACGTTGCAGGTCTCGGCGGCGCCGAGGCGGAGGAGGCGGGCCATCCAGTTTTTCCCGCGTTCACCGATGGTGCCGTTGATGCCGAGCACGGGGAGATCGGGGCGGATGCCGCGGGCGGTTTCCCAGGCGACCTTGGACAGGGCGGCGAAGTCGGCGTCGGGGCGGTCGCCCGGATGCCATTGCCGGGTCGCGCCAAGCTCGGGGCGCCACTCGGTGAACCAAAACTCGCCCCAAGGCTCGTTCCAGATCTGCCAGGCGTCGATTTTCCTGCCGTAGTGGCGGAGGGAGGCGGCGACGTAGCGGGCGAACTCGGCGTTGTCGCGAGGGGCCCAGCCGTTGTCGAGCCAGCCGTTGCCGTGGGGGCGATGAGGGCGGGCCCAGCCGGGGGTGCCGAACCAGACGCCGACGAGGGAGAAATGCGCGTCGCGGTAGGCGTCGAGGTAGGCGTCGTGCCAGCGCCATTCGCCCTGGCGCGGCTCGACGGCGTGCCAGTAGGTGCCGATACCGTTGCCGCCGTGGAAGCGGTTCCAGTTGGTGCCGATGGCCTTTGCGGCGTGGAGGTGATCGGGCGCGGGGTGGAAATGGTTGCCGAAGCGGGATTCGGGCGCGAGGCGGCCCCAGTGGCGCGGTCGGCGGACGTGGTGGACGACGACCTCGGCGGGGAAGGCGAGGGCCTCGTCGCCGCGGAGCAGCTCGGCCTCGACGCGGTAGGAACCGTAGGGGCGGCCGGGGCTGAGCGGCAGGGGCAGGCGCCCGCTCAGCGCGGCGGGGGAGTCGAGCGTGATCGCGGGAAGCTCGGAGGCGGCGCCGTAGAGGTCGGTGACGCGAAAGCGCAGGGAGGCTCCGGAGACCGGCCCGGTGACAAAGTATTCAAAAAATGGAGACGGATCGACGTCGGCCATGAACACGTTGCCGCGTTCGCGGCCGGCGGAGAGGGCGAGCGCGGCGGGGTGGGCGGGCGTGTAGGCGGGGGCGGAGGCGCCGGACGCGATCTGCACGGCCTCGATGACGGCGGGACCGGCGCCGCTCCATTGGAGGACGTGCCAGCGGCCGAGCATCTCCGGGGTGAAGGGGAACTCGACCCGGCGGGGCTCGGTGGACGCCTCGAAGCTCATCCCGCCCAGTTCCTTGCCGTCGCAGAAGAGGGCGAGGCGACCGGGGGCGGAGGCGCGGATGTAGGCGCTGGCGTTGTGCACGCCGACGGGAGAGGGGATGCGAAACGGGGCGGAGCTGAGGCGCCAGGAGCGGCCTTCGACCACTTGGACCAGGAGCGGGTGGGTGGAGCGGGCGGTGGCGCGCGCGGTGGCGATGCGGCCGGTCTGGGGGTTGGGGCCGGCGAGCTCGGTGAAGTTCCAGCCCTCGGGCAGGCCGAGGGGAAACTCGGGCCAGGGGAAGGCGTTGCGGGTGGCGGCGGCGTCGGTGGCGAGGGCGGCGGCGAGCTGCTCGCGGGTGCGGCGAACGAGCGTCACCGCGTAGATGTCGAGCTCGCCCGGCTGGCGCATTTTCAGAAAGAGGGCCGGGGAGCTCGGCGGGTTGCCCAACTCGAAGTCGAAGGTGTGGGTGTGGCGGCCGGGCTGGAGCGTGACGGTCTGCTCCCACCAGGTCTGGTAGGGGGGCGTCTGTCCGCCGAGGGTGATTTGGAGCCGGGACGAGGTGGAGCTGCCGGCGGTGAGCGTGAGCCGGTAGATGGCGGGGGCGGCGGGGAGCTCGACGGGGTGTTTGAGCTGCACGTGGCCGCGACGGATGCCGTCGATGCGGGCGCGCAGCCATTCGAGGCCGCTGCCGAGGGGATCGGTCTCGAGGGAGTAGGCGACGGTGACATCGGCCCAGGCCGAGTCCTCGCGCAGCGCGGCGGGGACCTGGCCGGAGCGGCCGCCGGCGCCATCCAGCGTGACGGCGCCTTCGGAGCTGGCGCGGAAGTCGAGGAGGGTGTCGGCGCGGAGGCTGAGGGCGAGGCCGAGGAGACAGACCAGGGCGACCCAGAGGCGAGGACGCATGGGGGCTTATCGTTGCGGCGTGATGACGAGTCGCGGCATCTTGTCGCCGGAGGCTTCGAAGATGACGTGGCGGCCGCGGTTCATGTCGACGAGGTCGTCGAAGGGGCCGTAGACGGCGAAGAAGACGACGGGGCGCAGGGGGCTGGTGCGGCGGGCGCCGGCGATGGCGGCGGTGGCGTCGAAGGCGTGCGGGCCAAGGTCGGGATCGGCGTCGAGTTCGCCGAGGAGGGTGAAGGCGTTGCCGTTGTTCCAGGCGCCGAACCAGGAGAAGGAGTCGTCGCTGTCGGGCGCGCCGCTGTCGAGCAGGGCGACCTTGAGCGGGGAGGGGGAGCCTCCCATGGCGGAGGAGCGCACGTGGACGACGAGTTCGGCGCGGGCGCCGGCCTCGAGGGCGGCGCGGGCCTGGTCGGTCATGCGGAAGCCGAGGAGAAGGGCGAGGCCGGTGCCGCTGCGTTCGGTGGGGCCGACGCGCATCTCGCGTTGAGGGAAGCGCAGGTCGACCAGTTTCATCGAGCCGGTGCCGCCTCCGGGCTCGCGCGTGAAGTGGATGCGGCCGGCGAGGCGGGAGTCCTCGGGCGGGGTGAGGATGATCGGGCTGGCGGAGAGCGCGGCGGGGAGGAGCGCGAGCAGGAGCGGAAGCAGGCGACGGAGTTTCATAGGGATCGGAAGGCGGCCGGAGGGGGAGCGGGGAAGGGGCGTTGCGCGGAGAGGCGACGCCGCGCGGGGCGGCGCGGGCCGGGCTCAGCGACCATACCAGAAGGTGGCGGAGGCGGCGCTGCCGTCCTGGGCGACGGGGATGTCGGCGTGCGCGACGAGCCGGGTGTGGCCGTCGGCAAAGAGGACGACGTTGCGACCGTTGTGGCGGTTCTGCACCCAGGTGGTGTATTGCGGACGGAAGGCCGCGCCGGCGGACGCGTTGATCTGTTTGGAGTTGCTGTCCATGATCACGGCGGTGCGGGAGGGGGTGAGGATTTTCCCGGGCAGCTTGATCTCGGTGCTGTTGCCGAAGAGCGCGCCCGAGGCGCCGGGGAGGCCGTTGTTCATCGCGAAGCCGCGGTTGCCCTCGTCCTCGATGGGGGGCTGGCCGGGCCCGTCGGTGCCGCCGATGGGGCTGGCGTTGGGGCTGACGAAGATCGTGTCGGCGAGATCGTTCCAACCGGCGGCGGTGCGGCCGGTGAGGTAGGGGAAGAGGGCGTCCTTGCTCCAGAAGACGCCGTTGTTGTTGGTGGCGGGCCACTGGTTGCGGTTGTCTTGCGCGTAGAGGGTGAAGAGCGAGCCGATCTGGCGGGCGTTGCTCACGGTGGTGGAGGTGCGCGCGGACTGGCGGACCTTGCCGACGACGGGGATGATGATCGCGGCGAGGATGCCGATGATGGCGATCACGGTCAGCAGCTCGATGAGGGTGAAGCCGCGGCGAGGAATGTGGAGGGAACGTGGGGGCATGGGCAAATGGGGGATGCGACCAGAGAACGCCGAAGGGTCGGCCGGCGCAAAAAAAGCTGCGCGCAACCTTGCGTGGAAGCAAAGCGTGACGCAGGACTTGAGCGATGAAATTCACCGCGAACGGGAGGACGAAGAAACACGCAGCAAAGGCCCCGCGGGCGACGTTGGGGGACATCGCGCGAGCGGCGGGGGTCTCGCGCGCCACGGTGTCGCGGGCGCTCAACGACAACCCGATGATCTCGGCGCCCGTGCGGGAGCGGATACAGAAGTTGGCGAAACGTCTCGGTTACCGGCCCGACCCGGAGGTGGCGCGGCTGCTGGGCTACCTGAAGCGGAGCCGGAAGGTGCGCATGGAGTCGGTGGTGGCGGTGCTCAACGCCTACGATCCGCCGGAGCGGATGCGGGCGGAGGCCTACACGCAGCGTCTGCTGCACGGGGCGCGGAAGCGCGCGGAGGAGCTCGGCTACGTGCTCGACGAGTTGCCGCTGCTCTCGGCGGGAATGACGCCTCGGCGCTTCGACCAGATCGTGCGGGCGCGCGGCATCAAGGGGCTGCTCGTGCCGCCGGAGCCCGAGCCCCTGTTTCGCGCGGGCATCGACTGGTCGGCGGTCGCGGCGGTGGCGACGACCACGACGGCGCAGCCGCTCGATCTGCACCGGGTCCTGCCGCACAATTTCTCCAACATGCGGCGCTTGATCGAGGCCGTGCTCGCGCGCGGCTACGAGCGGATCGGGCTGGTTTACTGGCCGGTCCTGGAGGAGCGCCAGATGAACGCGGCGACCTCGGTGCTGGGCTGGTATTCGCGGGTGGCGAAGCGTTGCGCACCGCTGCCGATGCTGGAGTGGAATTGGAAGCTGGGCGGGCCCAAGCTGGACGACGTGTTGCGGGCCTGGCTGAAGAAGGCGCGGCCTGACCTCGTGCTCGGCTTTGGCGATTATCTGCGCCAGCGGTTGACGCAGGCCTGCGGCCTGCGCGTGCCGGAGGACGTCGGTTATCTGAGCTACGGCGAGACTACGCCCGGCGTGGACCACCTTGACCAGAACCCGGAGGCGGTGGGCGCGGCGGCCCTGGATTTGCTAAGCGCGCAGATCCACCGCGGGGAGGCGGGTGTGCCGACGACTCCCAAGACCACCCTCATCGAGGGGCGTCTGGTGGAGGGCTCGACGCTGCGACGGGCGGCACGGAGCGGGACGAGCGGGGGACGCGGGGACCGGTGAGCCCGGGGCGTGGCCGGCGCTAGGCGGGGACGAGGCGGGCGGGATAGGGCGTGGCGGCGGGGGCCTGCATCCAGACGGGGTCGCCCACGTCGCGCATCCAGGCGCCGAGCAGGAGGGAGAGCTCGGCGACGATGGCGGGCTGGGCCGCGGCGAGGTTTTGCATCTCGTGCGGGTCCGCGTGCAAGTCGTAGAGCTCGGCCGGCGGGCGCGGGAGGCGTGGACCCACGTCGCCGCGCAGCGAGACGGGGGCGGACTCGGCGTAGGGCTCGGCGGAGAAGTTGCGGATCAGTTTCCAGCGCCCGCGGCGGACGGAGCGAATGCCGCCGTTGTGGTAGATCGAAAAAACCGGGCGCGGCGACTCGGGGAGGGTTTCGCCGCGCAGCAGTGGCGCGAAGCTGCGCCCGTCGAGATCCTCGGGGGTCTCGAGGCCGGCGCAGTCGAGCAGCGTGGGGAGTAGGTCCACGTTGGAGAGGGGCGTGGCGACGCGTCGACCGCCGCGGATGTGCTGCGAGGGCAGGCGGACGAGCCCGGCGATGCCGAGACCGCTTTCGTAGCAGGTCCACTTGTCGCGGGCGGCCTCGAGGCCGTGGTCGGTCGCGAAGAAGACCAGGGTGTTGTCTGCGAGTCCGGCGGCGTCGAGCGCTTCGAGGATTTTGCCGAGGCCGGTGTCGAGCGCGACCAGGGAGCCTTGGAGCTGGGCGAAGTGTTCCTCGGCCTCGGGCGAGGCTTTGATCCAAGGGGGGATGGTGACGCCGTCGGCCCGGGCGGCCTCGACGCCGCCGAACCAGAAGGGCGTGTGAGTCTCGTTGAAATTGATCTGGGCGAAGAATGGACGCCGGGCGTCCGCGGAGCGGCTTTGCAACCACGCCGCCACCTCGGCGCCGAGCTCGGGCGCGGGGCGGGCCATGCGGGGATAGACCGGCTCCTCATCGTCGCGGCTGCGGGCGAGAAACTCCTCAAAGCCCAACGCGCTCCAGTCTTCGCGGGGAGCGACGTGCTGGAAATGGAAGAGCGTGGTCGAGTAGCCGCCGGCGCGGAAGAGCTCGGCGGCGTGGCGCTCGGAGGGGTGCAGGCGGAAGCCGTGGTGGACAAGGCCGAGCAGTCCGTTGCGTTGCGGCCAGCGGCCGGTGATCATGGCGCCTCGGCTGGGCGAGCAGATCGGGGAGGCGGCCGTGAACTGGTCGAGGACGACCCCTTCGCGCGCGAGGCGATCGAAGGCGGGGGTCCGGACCGTCCGCACGCCGTAGCATCCGAGGAAGCGACCGGTGTCGTGGGAGTTGATCAGGAGAATGTTCGGGCGGCGGGGCACGCGGCAACCCTAGGTCGGTCGGGGCGGGGAAATAAGCGGGGCCTTATGCAACCTTGCGCGTTTGTCGTTCTCCCGCGGTGGCGAAGCGCGGGGCGGCGCGGATGGCGGTGGGGCGGGGGATCGGGATGGCGAGTGGAGCAAGGGAGGG
This sequence comes from Verrucomicrobiota bacterium, assembly GCA_030604905.1. Taxonomy (GTDB): domain Bacteria; phylum Verrucomicrobiota; class Verrucomicrobiia; order Opitutales; family Opitutaceae; genus IMCC26134_A. The sequence continues at coordinate 23,600 of JAUVVA010000032.1, forward strand.
GATACCGCAAGGAACGCGGAGGGTGGACGGAGGGGCGCGAGGGCACGCCCGATTCTTGGTCTATCTCCAGAGTTCGAGGCCGGAGACGAAGGGGCGGTTTTTTGTGCCGGTGAGGAAGTTGATCACGATCACGCCGTTGGCGTCGGCGGGGGTGGTGAAGGTCTCGACGTGGGCGCGGAACTGGCCGCCGGTCACTTGGAAGACGTCGAGGTTGGTGAGCACGCGGCTGCCGTTGATCTCCACGTGGAAGCGGCGCTGGTTTACCTTGGTGGCCCAGGTCTCGCAGAAGTGCAGGCGCACGGTGTGGGGAAGCCCGGGCGCCAGACCGGTGAGGGTGTAGGCAAACTGCGTGCCGTGGCGGTGGCTTTGGTAGACGGCGGCCGGGGCGGGATCGGCGACGGCGGAGCGGTCGATGGCGTTGGTGGTGGTGCCGTTGCCAAGGCTGGTGCCGGAGACGATGGCGGAGTCGGCAAGCCAGTCGCCGGAGGTGGCGGTGCCGTTGTGCAGGGAGAGCAGCACGGGGCCGGCCGGCGGGGGCGGGGCGGGCGGCTCGGCGGGCGTGTAGGCGGTGTCGGCGGTGATCTCCAAACGGTCGAGGCGGGCGCCGTCCTCGCGCCAGCCGATCGTGAGGGTGTGGAAGCCGGGGCGGAGGGAGACGAGGAGGGGATTGGCCTGGGTGGTCTCGTCGTTGGCGCGGCCCCATTTCCAGGCGGTGGAGAAGCCGGCGTTCTTGTTGAGGGTCCAGTTGGCGACGGGGCCCTGGTTGACGCGCAGCCAGAAGGAGTCGTCGGCAAAGACGTTGGTGGAGTCGGCCTGGGCGGCGCCGCGGCCCCAGATGGCGTAGTTGCCGGTTCGATACACCTCGAAGGCGTAGGTGGCGGTGCCGGTGACGGGCATGCCGGAGGAGTGGTTGCCGGTGCCGTTGGGCACGGTGATGTAGGCGCCGCCGAAGGCGGTGGAGTCGCCGGTGACGGCGATCATGGGGGCGACGAGCGCGCCGCTCTCGGCCTCGAGGGCGACGGCGGGGGCGGGCCAAAGGGTCCAGGTGGAGCCGGTCTCGACGCCGGTGAGCGCCTGCCAGCCGGCGAGGTCGAGGGTGATGGCGGCGTTGGCGTTGGCGAAGCGCGCGGTGCCGCTGGGGTCGAAGTAGGTGTTGTGGCCGGTGGCGGGGTTGAGCGTGGACCAGAACTGGTTCCACGCGGTGCTGTTGTCGGCGCTGTAGAGGACCTGCCCGGCGACGCGGTTGGCGATGAAGCTGTCCTTGATCGTGATGTTGGCGATGGGGCCGCGGCCGGGGCCGTTGGCGATGCGGAACTGGCGGGAGTTGTCGTAGACCACGCAGTCCTCGATCACGACGTTTTCGGACTCGGTGATATACACGCCGCGACCGGTGACGGAGTTTTGCGGGCTGGTCTGGACGTTGCCGACGAAGAGGCAGTTGCGGGCGAGGACGGTGACGCGGGTGCCGAGCTCGGCGATGTTGTTGCGGTTGTTGTTCTCGACGAAGAGGCCGGTGGTGGTGTTGCCGGAGGCGACGCTGTCCTCGAGCAGCATGTTGACGTTGCCGGTGTCGAACCAGAAGCCGAGGCCGACGTTGTCGAAGGCGCGGAGGCGGCGGAAGCTCATGTTGGAGGCGTTGCCGATCTTCATGCCACCGTAGCCCCAGCCGTAGTATTGGGAGACGTCGGCCTGACGGGCGTTGTTGAGCAGGTCGATGTCCTCGGCGAGGAGGTTCACGCCTTGCCAGCCGAGCCCCATCTCGGCGTTGCCGGAGGCGACGAGGCGGCGGAGGGTGGCGACGGAGTTGATGCCGCCGCCGATGAGGCCGAAGTTTTTGTTGTCGCGGAACACGCAGTCCTCGACGTGGGCGCCGATGACGTTTTGCAGCTGCACGGCGCCGCGGTTGTAGCCGGAGCCGGAGTGCTGGAAGACGAGGTTGCGGAGGACGATATTGGTCGGCGTGGTGCTGCTCTGGGTGCGGAAGTGGTGGAGCAGGCGGCGACGCACCGTGACTTCCACGAGGGCGGCGTTGAGGTCGGCGAAGCCGGCGGGCGGGGCGACGGTGATGAGGTCGTTGACCTCATCGATCCAGAAGCAGCCGTCGCTCGGGCGGACGTTGGCGCGGCGTGGGTCGGAGGGACCGAGGATTTGGTAGTAGGTGGCGCCGTTGACGTGGACCATTTCGTAGCGGCGGAAGACCTCGGGGACGTTGGGCGCGCCGTTGTCGGGCGAGAGGCCCCAGTCGTAGGGCCAGGCCTTGGTCCAGGTGCCGTCGCCGGCATCGGTCCAGCCGGTCCAGGCTTCGGAGCCGGTGATGATCACGTCGCCGGTGTTGGAGGGGGCGGCGGGGTTCCAGCCGGCGCCTTCGAGGATGATGGGCGCGGCGGTGGAGGGGGAGGGAAAGTTGATCGCGGTGGCCGCGCCGATGGATCCTTCGCGGTAGGTGCCGGGGGCGACGAGGACTTTGACGCCGACGTTTTGGCCGTTGAGGGTGCCGGCGCGATTGAGGCCGCGCTGGATGCTGCGGTAGGGGGCGGCGGCGGAGCCGGTGCCGGTGCTGTCGTTGCCGGTGGGGGCGACGTGGAGGATTTGGGTGACGAGGGATTCGTCGATCGGGGCGGAGCCGGTGCCGCCGGTTTGGGCGGGTAGGGCGAGGGGGGTGAGGAGGGCAAACGTGATCGCGCAGAACCGCGCGAGCCGCCGCAGGGAGGCGGGGTGGGGTGTCATGGGGTGGGGGTTGGGGGGAGTTGGAAAGAACTGACGCGAGCAGCGTGCGCGGGACGGCGGTGGTGGCGCGAGGGAGGCGCAGGGTTATGCTAACCTGCCGCGCCTGGAGGGCGCGGAATGACCAATGACCAATGACCGGTGACCAATGACCAATGACCAATGACCAATGACCGGTGACCAGAAGGACCAAGGATGGACGCGGGATAAATCTTATGGGCTGACGCGTAGGCGAAGGAAACGGCGCGGGGTGGAGGGGGTGTTGTCGGTGACGGTGACCTGCTGGCCGACTTCGCCGGGGTTGGTGGCGATCACGGTCCAGGTGACGAGGTCGGAGCTCGCGAGGACCTCGTAGGTGAGCTCGGGGCGGGCGCGAAGGAAGGTGATCTCCAAGTGGAAATCGGAGATTCGAGATTGCACCGGCGGCGTCGTCGACGGCGTCAGCGGGTCGAGGCCTAGGGCGTATTCGAGGAGGTTGGGCAGGCCGTCGCCATCGGGGTCGGCGGTGGGGGCGGCGTAGGTTTCGATCGGCTCGGGCCAGTCGTGTTCGAGCAACCAAGTCTCGTAGGAAATGGGCAGGACGTAAGGGTGCTCGCGCCAGGTGCTGCCGAATGCATTGGTGACTGCGAGGGAGACCGCGCCGGAGCCGGAAGTGAGCGTCGCGGAGAGGCGGCCGATCTCGGGGTCGAAGGCGAAACCCGCCGGCAGCGTGTCGGCGGAGAAAACGAGGTCGGCCGCGGTGATGCGCACGGAGTCGAGCGCGAGGCGGACGGTTTGGACGGTGTCGAGAAAGGCGCCGACGTGGAGGTGGCCGCCGACGGAGGCCGCGCCCGTGGCGGAGTTGCGGAACGCGACCCAGGGCGAGCTGTGGGACGCGCCGCCGGGGTCGCCGCTTTGCCAGTCGAGGTCGCGGAGGGTGAAACGCCAGCGACGCTGGGCGGGGTCCACCTCAATGTTGAAGCGATAGACGCGGCCCTGGACGAGGCGCACGCCGGTAGAGGTGAGCGTGGTGCCGGCGTAGTAGCGCCACTCGCGGGGCGAGCCGGCGGTGATGAAGGACCACGTCATGTCGGCGTTGTTGTGGTCGGTGTTGGCGGCGGTGGGGCGATCCCAGAGGTAGAGGCGGTCGTTGACGGTGGAGAACGCGGCGATGTCGTCGGCTCGGAGCTCGAGCACGATGCGGTGAGGGGCGGCGCGGCTGACGCGGCGCGCGGGGTCGTCGCCGTAGGAGCGGGTGAGGAAGGCACGTTTGCCGGCGCCGGTGGCGGTGGCCGTGAGGCGGGCGTAGGCGCCGGAGGCGCGGAGCGGCGAGGACTCGAGCAGTTCGGCGGAGGCGCTGGTGTCGATCGTGGTGGCGCGGAGCGTCCAGGGGCCGAGCCAGCCGGCGCCGGCTACGCCGGGGTAGGTGTCGGCGGTGGGCGCATCGAAGAAGGCGCGGATCTCCTGATTGGTGCGAACGAGGCGGGAGAAGGGCTGGCCGGGGGCGAGGTCGAGCGTGGCGGGGTCGGTGAACTGCGCCGGCACCTCGTGGGGGGAGGGCGGGGGCGTCTCGGTGATGGTCAGCGAGACGGGCAGGGCAATCTCGGGTTGGTCGGGGTGGTTGGACGTTATGCGGACGGTGGCGGTCTGAGTGCCGAGGGGGAGGCCGGCGGCGGCGAAGGCGAGGTCGAAGGAGGCGAGGCCGCCGGCGGGCACGACGACTTGGAAGGTGTTGGCCGAGGCGGAGAGCCAGCGGACGGGGCGGCGGAAGCGGAGGCTCATGCCGCTTTGCACGTAGTCGTTGTTGTAGCTCACCTGCACGGCGGGGCGGCCCTCGGTGGTGGAGCCTTGGAGGCCGATGGTGGCGCCGAGGTTGTAGGGGATGTCGATGAACTGGTAGTTCACGCGGATCTCGCCGTCGGACTTGAGCACGACCTGGGCGGTGAGGCGGCGCGAGGTGGCGGAGTAGTGGCGGAGATTCTCGACGGTGAGGACGAAGGTCGAGGAGTCGGGGCGGGCGTAGTAGGCGCGGGAGGCGGGCGAGGTCTCGAGGAAACGCAGGTCGTCCCAGAAGAAGAGGAGGTGCGCGGTGGCGTCGTTGGCGGAGAGGTAGGTGGCGGTGGTGGTGGGCAGGGGCGAGTTGACCCAGCGGCCGGAGGCCTGGCCGCGCGCGCCGAAGTCGAGGGCGCCGTTGGTGTTGAGCCAGGTGGTGGTGTAGTTGCCGGAGAAATACGGGAAGGTGAAGCCGAGCGGGATGCCGCCGACGGTGCCGGACTGGCCGTTGGCGAACTGGGTGGTGTGGTCGTCCTGGCCGCGCAGCTCGGTGATCTCGGTGCGGCCGGGGATGGCGTGGATGTCGATCCACTCGTAGGCGGGGCCGCCGGCCTGGGTGGAGTCGTCCCAGACGTAGGCGGCGGAGGCGAGGTTGGGGAGGGTGACGGTGAAGGTCTGGGCGACGGGGGCGGGATTGTAGAGGGTGACGGGGGCGGCGAGCGTGCCGGAGCCGGGGGCGAGGTGGGCGTGGACGGGGGTGGCGATGTCGTTGTCGCGCAGCGAGACGGTGGCGCTGGAGGGAGGGTTGAGGGAGGGCACGTATCCGGATCCGGATACGACGGTGAGCGTGACGGTCTGGGTGAGCTGCGGGACGGCGTCGTCGATCGGCGTGAGCAGCACGGCGACGGTGGCGGCGCCGGCGGGGAAAGTGACGTGGCCGGGCAGGGGCTGGTAACGCGAGGGGGCGGCGGAGCCGCCGAGCACGTAGTGGACGGTCAGCGGGGAGGTGGTGGCGCCGGTGCGAGAGAGGGTGAAGACGCCGGGAACGGGGCCCTCCTCGGAGGCGACGGGTGTGGTGGCGGCGACGGAGACCCGCGGCAGGCCGGCCGAGCCGGCGTCCTCGAGGAGGAAGGTGGCGGAGGGCTCGGGCGCGACGTAGGCGGCGGAGGCGCCGAGCAGGAGGGTGACGCTGTGTTCGCCGTAGCTTTGGCCGGAGGCGAGCGGGGTGAAGGGCAGGACGATCTGGCGGGCCCCGGCGGGGATCACGACAGAGGCGGGGAAGGCTTGGTAATGGACGCCGGGCGTGGCGGTGCCGCCGGAGGAGAGCGAGACGGTGAGCGGGGAGGAGAGATCGCGGGCGACGCGGCGGAGGATGAAGCCGTCCACGGTGCCGCCGGTTTCCTGGCGGTAGGCGGCGGCGGGCTCGAGGTGCACGAGGGGCTGGCCGGCGTAGGTGGTGATCCAGCGCGAGGTCTGGTCGGCGCCGCGGGCGGCGTGGAGGAGTTTCCACTGGGCGAGCGTCTGGTTGAGCTGCTGGGCGCGGGTGTAGAAGGCGAGGGTGGTGTCGGGCTGGGGCTGGGGCGTGAGGGCGGTGACGCCGTCGTTGGAGCCGGAGTAGTAGTAGTCGTTGTTGCCGGTGGCGGGGGAGAGGGTGTCGAAGAACTGCTGCCAGCCGGTGGTGCCGTAGCCGGTGGCGTAGAGGCGCTGGACCTCGCCCTGGCGCGAGGCGAGCACGGAGGAGCGCACGGTGGTGTTGGCGATGGGGCCGCGGCCGGGACCGTCGGAGATGCGGAACTGGATGGTGTTGTCGTAGAGGACGGAGTGCTCGATGAGCGTGTTCTCGGACTCGGTGATGTAGAAGCCGCCTCCGACCACGGTGGCCTGGGGGGAGCGGCGGTAGTTGCCCGCCACATACACGCGGCGGAGGACGACGGTGGGGGAATCGCCGAGGGCGGGGATGTTGTTGCGGTTGTTGTTCTCGGACCAGACGCCCTGGGAGGTGTTGTCGAGGATGCGCGAGTCCTCGACGAGGCAGCGGACGTTGGCGGTGTCGAACCAGAGGCCCATGCCGTAGTTGCGCGAGGCCTCGACGCGGCGGAAGGTGAGGTTTTGCGAGGCGCCGATCTTGATGCCGCCGTAGCCCCAGCCGTAGTAGCGGATGAGGTCGGCGAAGCGGGCGTTGTCGTTCCAGCGCACGTCCTCGGCGAGGATGTTGACGCCCTGGAAGCCGGAGCCCATTTCGCCGTTGCGGATGATGTCGGTGCGGCGGACGGTGAAGACGGCGTGGATCCCGGTGATGGAGAGGCCCATCTGCTTGTTGTCGCGGAAGACGCAGTCCTCGACGTGGAGGCCGTTGACGTTTTGGAGGAAGACGGCGCCGGAGTTGAGGCCGGAGGCGGCGTGCTGGAAGACGAGGTTGCGCAGGACGATGCGGGTGTGGGAGGTGTTGGCCTGCGGGCGCCAGTGGTGGAGGAGGCGGCGCTTGGTGGTGACCTCGACGAGGGCGGCGTTGAGATCGCCGAAGCCGGCGGGCGGACGGACGGTGAGGAGGCCGGTGGACTCGTTGACCCAGAAGGCGCCCTCGGTGGCCGTGAGGTGCGCGAGGTTGGGATCGGCGGGGCCGAGCATCTGGTAGTAGGTGGCACCGTTTACGTGGACGAGCTCGTAGCAGAGCATGGCCTCGGGCGGGTTGCCGCCGCCGGTGTTGTTGGGGCCGACGCCCCAAGCGTAGGGCCAGGGGCGGGTCCAGGTGCCGCCGCCGGCGGAGGTCCAGCCGCCGGACCAGTTTTCCGAGCCGCTGAGGATGACGTCGCCGGTGTTGGCGGGCGCGGCGGGGTTCCAGCCGGCGCCTTCGACGACGACGGGCGCGGCGGTGGTGGGCGTGGGGAAAGTGATGGCGTTGGTGGCGCCGGGCGTGCCCTCGCGGTAGGTGCCGGGGGCGAGGAGCACGCGCACGCCCTGGCCGGCGGCGTTGTGGGTCTGGACGGCGCGGTTGAGGGCGGCCTGGAGGGTGTTGAAGGGGGATGCGCTGGTGCCGTTGCCGCCGGCGGGGGCGCCGGGGCTGACGTGAAGGGTGACGGTGATGGCCGACTCGTCGATGGGCGGCGCGCCGCTGCCTCCGAGGGCGAGGAGGCGGGAGGGAAGCGCGAGGAGAAGGAGGATCGCGCAGAGGGGGGAAAGAAAACGGCGCATGGGCGCGGCAAGGGTGGCGCGGCGGCGGGGGATGCCCAGCCGGGCGCAGGGTTTCGCTAACCTGTCGCGCCGCTGGCGCGAAATGACCAATGACCAATGTCCAATGACTTGGTCGGCGTGGGGCGGAGGCGGGAAAAGAAAACGGCGCGGGTCCCGAGGGAGCCCGCGCCGGTGAGGCGTATCGAGGTAACGGATACGAAGCGATTAGGCGCGGCGGCGGCGGCGCGAGGCGACGAAGCCGAGGGCGCCGAGGCCGGCGAGCGCGGCGAAGGAGGAGGGCTCGGGGATGGCGGTGACGAAGGAGAAATTGTCGATACCCCAAGCACCGGCGCCGTTGCCGTCGAGGAAGCGAATATAAAGGGTTTGGCCGGGCGCCCAAGTGAGGTCAGTAAGGGTGGCCAACCGGTTCCAATAGAGGTTGGAGGTGTTGGGGTCGAGATTGACTCCGCCTCCCGTGGCACCTTGCTCGTAGGAGGTGCTCAACGATGAGACGGAAGTATAGGTCAGGGTGCTCCATGCGCCGGAGTTGGTGATCGCATACCCGACGGTGAGCGAGTCGCTGGTGCTGTTGTTTGGCGTGCGCCAGAGGGAGGTGACGAACGAGATGTCCGCGGAAGTGAGGGTGACGCCGGTATTATTGGTGAGGCCAACGGCAAATGAGAAGGTGCCCGCGCCGGTGGTGCGGGTGCCGAAGGCTCGCCCGGTGCCTGCCTCGTTTCCGTCGGTGCCAGGCGCGTTGAAGCGGTAGCTGTAGACGCGCTGGGTCGCTGAAATTCCTCCGGGGAACTGACTTTCGAGGCCGGCTGAAGGATCTTGGGAGAACCAGCCGGGGATGGTTACGTTGTCCACCCAAGTGAAGTTTCCGTTGCCGGTGACGCCGGCAGGGCTGTCGAAGTTTTCGCTGTATGAAATTCCGGTTCCACTCGAGGGGGCATTGAGGATGATCTGAGCCGAGGCCGTGGCCGCGGAGGTGGCGACGAGAGCGCCGGCGAGGAGGAAGCGCGAGGGGAGGGTGCTGAGTTTTTGCATGGGAAGGGTTCGGGGTGAGTCCGGAGTGAAGCGTGCGCGGCGGGGCTTGGCGGACTGTTTGGCGGGTTACCGTAGCCCGTCCTTTGACGACGGCGGACGGGGTCCTGCGGGAGGGGGCGACGGTCGGTCGCTTGGGGCTCGTCCTCCGGTGCGTCGCGTCGCCCGGTCGCGGGCCGCGCACAAAAACCCTTGTCACCCCGGGGGCGCGCTGGTTTTTCTGCGCCCTTTGGCTCGGACGCTTAGCTCAGTTGGTTAGAGCACCTCGCTTACACCGAGGGTGTCGGGGGTTCGAGTCCCTCAGCGTCCACCAGCAGTCCATTCCACTCCTTTTCCTCCCAAACCTCGCAATGCGCCACACGCTCTCGATCCTCGTTGAGAACAAGTTCGGTGTCCTCGCCCGCGTCACCGGTCTTTTCTCCGGCCGCGGCTTCAACATCGACTCGCTCAACGTCGCCCCCACCCACGAGCCGCACCTCTCGCGCATCACCGTCGTCCTGAAGGGCGACGACTCGGCGCTCGATCTCGCGATCAAGCAGGTGCGCAAGCTGGTCAACGTCGTCGAAGTCACCGACTTCAAGGAAGGCCAGGCCGTGCAGCGCGAGCTGGTGCTGGTCAAGGTCAAGGCCTCGGCGAAAAACCGCTCCGAGGTCATGCAGATCTGCGAGATCTTCCGCACCAAGATCGTCAACGTCGACCACAACGAGCTCATCATCGAGCTGGTCGGCGACAGCGCCAAGGTGACCGCCTTCCTCGATCTGCTCGCCCCCTTCGGCATCCTCGAGCTCGCCCGCACCGGCACGCTCGCCCTGAAGCGCTGAGCCGCCACTTCGTCTCGCCGCGGCCGCGGGGAGTTGTTTTTCCTTCACTCCCTTTCCCCTCGCACCCTCCCTTCCTTTTACCCTCTCCCTCCAGCCCTTTTCCCAAACCATGCCCGCCAAAGTATACACCGACAAGGACGCCGATCTCGGCCTCTACAAGAACAAGACCATCGCCGTTCTCGGCTACGGTTCCCAGGGTCACGCCCACGCCCTCAACCTCAAGGACTCGGGCGTCAACGTCATCATCGGCCTCTACGAAGGCTCCAAGTCCGCCCCCGTCGCGAAGAAGCACGGCTTCAAGGTCGTCTCCACCGCCGAGGCGGTGAAGCAGGCCGACATCATCCTCGTCGGCCTCCCCGACATGAAGCAGGCCGACGTCTACACGTCCGACATCGAGCCCAACCTCTCCAAGGGCAAGACCCTCATCTTCTCCCACGGCCTCGCCATCCACTTCGGCCTCATCACCGTGCCGAAGGATGTCGACGTGATCATGGTCGCCCCCAAGGGCCCCGGCCACATGGTCCGCCGCCTCTACGTCGAGGGCAAGGGCATGCCCGCCCTCATCGCCGTCTACCAGGACAAGTCCAAGAAGGCCAAAAAGAACGCCCTCGCCTGGGCCAAGGGCATCGGCTCCACCCGCGCCGGCGTGCTCCAGACCACCTTCAAGGAAGAGTGCGAGACCGACCTCTTCGGCGAGCAGGCCGTGCTCTGCGGCGGCGCCTCCG
>JAUVVA010000221.1 GCA_030604905.1 Verrucomicrobiota bacterium
CCAACTACGTCCTCGCCTACCACTGGTATATCTACAAGCGCTACCTCGACGAGGGCGGCACCGAGGCCGGCTTCTGGGTGGAGCGCCTCGGGCGCAACGCCCGCATCAGCCGCGACCAATACGACGCACCCTTCTACCTCGGCGAGTTCAGCTTCAAGGACGGCCCCGAGGCCTGGGGACCGCGCATGGAGCTCTTCACCCGCCACGGCATCGGCTGGGCCAAGTGGGCCTACAAGACCCGCGCCGCCAGCCAGTGGGGCCTCTACGAGGCGCGCCGCGCCAACGACCACAACATCCCCGACTTCGAGAAGGACGACTACGAGACGATCCTGCGCAAATGGTCCTCCTGGCGCACCGACGCCGAGGTGTTCTCCGCCGACCAGGACGTGATCGATTCGCTCCGCCGCGCCGCCGCGCTCGATCCCTCCGGCCCGGTCGTCTTCCCCTGAAAGCGCGCTGTCCGGCATGGACCCAAGGTGGAGCGCGTTGTCCCTGACGCAGGCTTGTCCGAGCCCACGCCCACGCCGCTCGCCCCGCTTTTTGTTGCCGGCTCGGAGCGCCCCGGCGACAACCACGCCCGCCCCGCCCCATGGCCGTCACGCTCGAAACCATCGCGAAAAAAGTCGGCGTCTCGAAGGTCACTGTCTCGCTCGTGCTCCGAGGCAGCCGCCGCATCTCCGAGGAAATCCGGGAAAAGGTGCTCAAGGCCGCCGACGAGCTCGGCTACACGCCCAACCCCATGGTCAGCGCGCTCATGGTCAGCCTGCGCGCCCACCGCCGCACCGGGCGCGTCTTCAACCTCGGTTTCCTCACCTCCTTTCCCACGCGAGACGGCTGGAAAAAGATGGCCGTCTTTCACCGCTACCACGCCGGCGCGCTGCGCCGCGCCGAGGCGCTCGGCTACGGCGTCGAGATCCACTGGGCGCGCGATCCCGAGCTTTCCGGGCCGCGCCTCACGCAGATCCTCGAGGCGCGCGGCATCCCCGGCGTCTTGATCGCGCCCCTCCCCTCCGGCGCCCCCAGGCTCGCCCTCGACTGGTCGCGCTTCGCCACCGTCGCGCTGGGCCACACCTTCAAGCAGGCGCCGACGCACCGCGTCACGAACCACCAGTTCCACACCATCCTCACCGCGCTCGAGGCCTGCCTCGCCCGCGGCTACCGCCGTATCGGCCTCGCCACCACCAAGGCGAGCGACGCCCGCGTGAACCACATCTGGCTCGCCGGCTTTCTCTCCTTCCAGGCCACGCACCCGACCGTGCGCAAGCTCGCGCCCTTCGTCGGCGACCCCTTCACCCGCGAAAGCTTTCTCGAATGGTTCCGGAAAACGCGACCCGAGGTCGTGGTCTCCGCCGACATCATGGCGCTCGAATGGCTGCGCGAGGAAAAGCTGCGCGTGCCGGAGGACGCCGCCTTCGTGCACATCGACTGGATACCCGAGCGCGGCGACATCGCCGCCGTGGACCAGCGCCCCGAGCAGATCGGCGAGGCCGCGGTGGACCTGCTCGTCGAGCAGATCAACCAAAACCGCCGCGGCAGCCCCGCCGTGCCCCGCACCGTCCTGATCGAGGGCGTCTGGCGCGACGGTCCCACCCTGCCCGACCGCGGGGCCGTCTAACGGGTAAACCTGCCCGCCCCTTGCACCGCGGCCGCACGCGTGCCTGCTGGCATTGCCCCAAAATCGCTAGCTCCTTCGGCCGGCGCTTTTGGTTGCCCCGCCATGCCCATTGCCCTGAAAAAGCGGACGCCCCACCCCATGGCCGTCACCCTCGAAACCATCGCGCGGCGTCTGAAGGTCTCCAAGGTCACGGTGTCGCTCGGCCTGCGCGGCAGCCGCCGCATCTCAGAGGAGATGCGCGCCAAGATCGCCCGCGTCGCCGACGAGCTCGGCTACAAGCCCAACCCCATGGTGAGCGCGCTGATGGTCAGCCTGCGCGCCAAGCGCCGCACCGGCTCGTCCTACAACCTCTGCTTTCTCACCGCCTTCCCCACCCGCGACGGCTGGCGCTCGATCCCCGTCTTCCCCCGCTACCACGCCGGCGCCCGAGCGCGCGCCGCCGAGCTGGGCTACGGCTTGGAAGAGCATTGGATGGGCGAGGCCGCCCACTCCGGCGCACGCATGAGCACCATCCTCGAGACACGCGGCATCCCCGGCGTGCTCATCGCCCCGCTGCCCGAGCACGGCCACCGGCTCGGCCTCGACTGGAGCCGCTTCTCCACCGTCGCCCTCGGCTGGTCCTTCAACGAGATCCCCACCCACCACATCGCCAACAGCGGCTTCCACACGATCAACACCGCGCTCGCCGCCTGCCGCGACCGCGGCTTCACCCGCATCGGCTTCGCCATCCCGCAGATCGTGGACGACAAGACCGAGCACATCTGGCTCTCCGCCTACCTCGGATTCCTTGCCCGGCACCCAAAGCTGAAAAAACTCGCCCCGCTCGTGATCGACCAGTTCGAGCGCGAGCCCTTCCTCGCCTGGCACGAGAGGCAGCGCCCCGAGGTGATCGTGACCACCCACGTGCCGATCCTCGCCTGGCTGAAGCAGGCCGGCGTGCGCGTGCCGCAGGATGTGGCGTATGTCTATCTCGACTACACGCCCGAACGCGGCGACTTCGCCGGCATCAACCAACAGCCGGAGAAAGTCGGCGCGGCCGCCGTCGATCTGCTCGTCGAGCAGATCAACCAAAACCGCCGCGGCGTCCCCGAGACGCCCAAATCCGTGCTCATCGAGGGCGTCTGGCGCGACGGCCCCACCTGCCCCCGCGCCGCGATCGCCGCCTCCGCCTCGTAACTCGTCTAACGAGTAAAGCACCGGCGGCGTCGGCTCGCCCTCGGCTCCGGGCACACTGCTCCGGAGCACCCACCCGGTGCCTCCCCTATGCAACCGCTTGCCGCCGCCGATTCCGCCCCACCGGTCCTCACCAGCCTGCTTTCCACCGCCTGGACCCAAGCCTTTCAACCCTCGTCCACCGAGCCCGAAGCCGCCCGCTTTGAGCGCATCGCCCACGCCTCCACCGGCGGCTGGCGCGTCGCCACCCTCCGCACCGCTCCCCCCCCCAATTCGGTAAAACTCCTTGCCGTGCTCGCCCACCCCGTGGCCAAGGGCGACGTCGCCCTCGTCCGCGTCGAGGCCCGGGCCACCCGCGTCACGCACGAGACCGCCGAGGCCTCGCTCGCCGTCACCGTGCAAAACCACGGCGGCGCCTTCATGCGCCCGGCCGAGGCCCGCTTCGCCGTCGGCGCCGCCTGGCGCGAGCTGCACCTGCCCGTGCGTTTCCCGCGCGATTGCCAGGCCGGCACGGTCGAGGTGGTGCTCGGCTTCGGCTACCATGAGCAGACCGTCGAGGTCCGGGACGTATCCGTGACTCACTACGGAGACCGCGTCTCGCTCGCCGACCTGCCCTTCACCAGCGTCACCTACGCCGGCCGCGCCACCGACGCCCCCTGGCGATCCGAGGCCGAGGCGCGCATCCGCCGGCACCGGCGCGGCCCCCTGCGTCTCCGCGCGCTCACCGACACCGGCCGGCCCGCGCCCGGCCTGCGCGTCGAGGCCAGGCTCGTGCGTCACTCCTTTGAGTTCGGCACCTGCATCCCGCTCAAGTTCATCGCCGATCCCTCGCCCGACGCCGCCCGCTACCGCGAGGTGTTTCTCGATCTCTTCAACGCCGCCTGCCCGGAAA
>JAUVVA010000168.1 GCA_030604905.1 Verrucomicrobiota bacterium
AGGCCTTCGTCGCCGAACACCTCGCCGCCTACCGGGAAAAAACCGGCCGCCGCCGAAACACTCCTCCCCGGCCTCTGCCCGCTGTCACCGACTGGGGCGCCGATCTCGTCACCATGAGGGGACTGCGAAAAACAGGACCCTAGCACGCATGGTTCGCACGAACCGGACCCGCCCACGTCTATCCAAGGGCTGAACAGCGAGCCGCCTGCCGGCAGCGTAGGTCCTTGCTCAGTCGCGCGCTATCGGCGGCCTCGTTCGAAACAAGCCGGGCGGATCGACACAGTGTTCCGTTCCATCAGTCCATCCCCAACGCTCATCGCGAAACGATCGCTCCGGTGATCTGGTTGTTGGCGAGATTGGTGTCAACGAGCCCTGGAGGTAGCACCAAGCGCGATTCCACCGCGATGCGGCCTTCGCGTGAGAGGCGAGCGGCATCGACTGGCACGCGCACGGACGCGGAGGCGGCCGAGCCGAGCGTGGGCAAAGGGTGCGTGGTGATGGTGCCGCCCAGGTTGATGCGAAGCGACAGGCCATGGACGGGGCGCGCACCGCGGTTTTGCACGACGACGAGCAGGGTCCGGGTGGAAGCGTCGTAACTCTGGCTGGAGAGGGCGGGATCCACTCGGCCAGGATTGTTCCGATCCAAGGCCCAGCCGAGGTTGAGCGTGCCGCGGCCATAGTCGGGATCGGGGCCGGGGCGGCCCCCGTCGTTGGCGTGGTTGGCGAGGATGTCCGCCGCCTGGATCGGGGAGATGCCGGGCGTCTGGGAGAGAAGCACCGCGATGGCACCGGCAGCGACGGGAGCGCTGGCGGAGGTGCCGCTGAAGTCGATGCGCGCACCGTCGGGTCCGACCGTGCTGATGGCGTAGCCGGGAGCGGTGAGCTGGAGGCCGGGACCGGAGTTGGAAAAGATGGCCTGAGTGCCGGCGGCGTCGGTGGCTCCGACCGAGACAACCCCCGCGTGGGCGGCGGGCCAGACGAGGCTGGCCGCCTGGTTGTTGCCGGCCGACGCGACGACGGCCACGCCGGCGGCGAGCGCTTCCTCGATGGCCGCGACGAGCACGGGCGAGGTGGAGTAGCCGCCGAGGCTGATATTGATCACTTGCGCGCCGGACTCGAGCGCGGCCTGGATGCCCTTGGCGACGGTGAAGGCGTCGCTGCGACCGTCTAGATCAAGCACCCGAATGCTGAGGAGGCCGGCCGCCGGCGCGACACCCGGGGCGTCCGCAGACGCGCCGCCGATGAGGCCGGCGACGGCGGTGGCGTGGCGCCCATCGTCCACAGATCCACGCTCGCCGTATCCGATATCTCGATACGTGAGGCGGTCGCCGAAGGCGGCCTCGGCGCCGACTCCTCCATCGAGCACGGCCACGAGCACGTCGCGCCCCCAGGACGAACGGTCGACGCCGGGTTCGATCCCCAGGATGGCGAGCAGATTGGCGCCCACGGGCTCGGCGTGACGGGAGGCGCGGTCCTCGACCGGGGGTGTTGGCGCGCCAATCAAGGGGTTGGGCGCCACGGAGAGATAGTCGCCGAAGTGGGCGGCAAGATCGTCGACGAAACCCGGGTAGTCCTCCACGCGGAGGCGCACGGCGAGCAGGGAGTCGATACGGTCGACGACGGCGAGCCCTTGGGCACGGTCCAAGAAACGGTGGTAGGCGGCGGCGTCCTTGAAGATCAGGGTCGCTTCGTTTGGTCGGAGGTGTGCGCCATTGAGTCGGGCCCGGAGGCGCTCGGCGAGCGCGGCACGCGTGGCGGCGTCGCTTAGACCGGAGGGGAGCAATTCGTCGTTTTCCCCGTTGTTGCGGGGCGTCGCCGCGGACGACTCCCCCAGCGGGGCCACCGGTGGGGGCGTGGTGAGAGACGGTGCAAGCTCTGTCTGCTGTCCGCGGAACATCCAGAGACCGAGGGAGACGCCAAGCGCCGCCGCCAGCAGGGGAAGGCTGAGACGGCGGAGGCCGGTGGAGCGCAGGATGCGGGGGGCTGGCATGGGTTAGGGCGCTCCTCCGAGCGGCAGAGGGGGGGACGAAACAGGAGGCGGGAAGTTACATCGGGTCAAACGCCGGGCGGATTGCGCGTCTCCCTGGCGCGATACGGCGAATCACGGAGTCACGGCAGCTCAGGCAGACGGCGATTGATGAACTCGGCGAGCTGGGCGACCTGGGTGCTCAACGCGGCGGCGAGGGCGGCGTAGTCGCCCTCGCGCCAAGGGATGGGGTCGGCCTCGAAGGCCTCGCGGAGCAGCACGCGGCCGCCGGGCCGGGCGCCCGGGCCTTCGCGCACGTCGATGATCTCGATCGCGCAGACGAGGGCGGCGTAGGCGCTGCCGTCGGGGCGCACTCGGCCCTCGCAGCGGAGCACCTGCACGGCCACGTCTACATGGCGCTCGGCGTCGAAGGGGAAGGGCTGTGGAAAGACGCGGGCCACCCGGTCGGAGGCGAGCAGGCGGGCCACGAGCATGCGGTTGATGCCTTGCGAGAGCGGCTCGGCCCAGCGGTGGAGTGCACGGTAGTCGATCTCATGGTCGCCGCGGCGCACGATCATGTCTTTTCCGTCGAGGTAGGGGGCCACCTGGATCGAGCGCAGGCCGACGAGCAGAGTGCCTTTCTTGATCTCGGTGTTGAGCTCGATCGGCGTGGGGCCGGTGAGCACGTAGTGCCGGGTGGGATCGGGCGTGGCGCGCGGGAGGATGTTGCAGCCGGCCAGGGCGAGACCGAGACCGACGGCGAGGAGCGCAAGAAGAGGGAGGCGGCGGGCGGCGTGGCTGGGCATGGTGGGTTTCGGAGGGAACTGAGCTGCGGAGGGGGCGGAGCGGCAGGGCGAGAGTGGCTGAGCGACAGAGCGACAGATCGGCAGGGAGGCGGCGGGTTTACTGGCGGGGGCGCTCGGCGGCGCGGCCGCTGAGGAGGGCGTTGGGATTGCGCTCGAGGAAATCGGCGAGGCGGGCGACGGCGGCGGAGGCTTCGGCGAGGCGCACGAAGGCGCGAGAGGCGTCGTCGCCGAGGTGCTGTTGGGCGTTGATGAAGCGGCGCATGATGGCGGTGGTCTCCGTCAGCTGGCCCATCGCGCCGCGGGCGTCCTGGAGCACGAGCTGGAACTGCTCGGCGCTGGGGCCGACGGATTTCTCGAGCTCGCCGAGCACGCGGTCGAGGCGGGCGGAGGCGGAGGCGGCGTGGGCGAGGGTCTCGCGCAGCTCGGGCGAGGCTGCGAGGCCGGAGATGGCCTGGGCGGCGCCGGTCCACTCGCGGGAGAGGGTGGCGAGGTCGGCGCCCTGGACCTGCTGGCGCATGTCGACGAGCAGACCGCGGGCCTCGCGGGCGAGGCCGGGGATGTCGGCGTCGTTGATGTTGGCGAGGATCTCGTTGAGGTTGCGCAGGAACTCGGCGCTGCGGGAGGGAATGGCGGGCAGCTCGAGGTAGTTGGACTCGACGAAGTCGCGCGGCACGAAGGGGTGGATCTCGGGGTCGTAGAAATCGAGTTCCACGTAGAGGAGGCCGGTGGCGTAGCCGATGACGTTGAGCTGGGCGCGCAGGCCCTCGTCGATCAGGCGCTTGAGCTCGGCGCGGTCCGAGACGTCGATCGGGCGGCCCTGGGCGTCGGCGACGACATCGCGGCTCAGCTCGCAGACCACGGCCACGACCGAGCGTGGCCGCCCGGACTCGGGTTCGGAGGGGATGGCGCGCACCTTGAGGCCGACGACGCGGCCGATGCGCACCCCGCGCAGTTTGACCGGCGAGCCGTTGTCGAGGCCGTGGATCGACTCGTCGAAGTAGACGACGAAGCGTTCGGGGC
Source organism: Verrucomicrobiota bacterium (assembly GCA_030604905.1). Lineage (GTDB taxonomy): Bacteria > Verrucomicrobiota > Verrucomicrobiia > Opitutales > Opitutaceae > IMCC26134_A. The sequence goes on from JAUVVA010000168.1 coordinate 3,793, forward strand.
GGGAGAAGAAGTTCACGCCGCCGAAGGAGAAGAGCGCGATGATGCCGAGCAGCAGGGCGCCGAGGACGAAGAGACCGACGATGGTGGGACTGACTTTGGTCTTCACGAAAGGGTGTCGGGTGGGGGAGGGCGGCGGCCGGGCGGGCGGTGGCGGCGGGGCCGGGTGCGGATGCGGGCGGAGGAGATGGGTTTAGTGTGCGGGGCGCGGGGCGGTGTCGAAGCCCTTTTCCCCGCCGGGCCGGGGGCCGCGGCTGAGAAATTCCCTCACTCGTTCGTCAGGCGAGGAGAGGGCGAGTTCCCGGGGATCCCCGGTGGCGATGGCGCCGCGGGCGGACTTTTCGAGCATGAGCACGCGGTCGGCGATGGAGAAGATGGAGTCGAGCTCGTGGGAGACGACGACGCAGGTGGTGCCGAGCAGCTCGCGGACCTGGAGGATGAGCTCGTCGAGTTTGCGCGAGGTGATGGGGTCGAGGCCGGCGGAGGGCTCGTCGAAGAACACGATCTGCGGGTCGAGCGCGAGGGCGCGGGCGAGGCCGGCGCGTTTCTTCATGCCGCCGGAGATCTCGGCCGGGTAGTAGCTTTCGTAGCCGGCGAGGCCGACTTGGGAGAGCTTGAAGGCGGCCAGCTCGGCCCGCTCGCGGGCGTCGAGCGTGGTGTATTCCTCGAGCGGGAGGGCGACGTTTTCGAGCAGGGTGAGCGAGCTCCAGAGCGCGCCGCCCTGGTAGAGCACGCCGAAGCGGCGCAGGAGATCGCGCCGGTGCACGGCGTCGGCCTCGAGGAAGGAGTCGCCGAAGAAGCGCACGTCGCCGGAGCTGGGGCGGTTGAGCCCGATCAGGTGGCGCAGGAGGGTGCTTTTGCCGCAGCCGGAGCCGCCGATGATGAAGAAGATCTCGCCGCGCCGCACCGAGAAGCTGAGGTCGCGCAGGATGGGGTCGCCGCCGTAGCCGCAGTCGATGTGGTCGGCCTCGATGGCGGGCGGCGCGTCGGGGCCCGCTCCGCTGCCGCCGGGTTTACGGCCGGGCGGAACAAAATCATCGGGTTGGCGGCTGGCGACCATGGCGCGGGAAGGTTTCAGATGCCGAGGATGTTGAAGGCGACGGCGAAGAACGCGTCGGCGATGATGATGAGCAGGAGGGCCATGACGACCGCGGAGGTGGCGGCGCGGCCCACGCCGGCGGAGCTGCGCTCGGCGAGCAGGCCGCGGTGGCAGCCGGCGAGGCCGACGAGCAGGCCGAAGGCGGCGGATTTGATCACGCCCGAGGCCACGTCGGAGAGGTCGATGGCCGAGACCGTCTGCACCCAGTAGGCGGCGGGCGGGATGTCGAGCACGGTGAGGGAGACAAACATGCCGCCGAGGATGCCCATGCAGTTGGCGTAGAGCGCCAGGAGGGGCATCATGAGGAAGAGGGCGAGGAGCTTGGGGATGACGAGAAAATCGACCGGGCGGATGCCGAGGGTCACGAGGGCGTCGATCTCGTCGTTGGCGCGCATGTTGCCCAGCGTGGCGGCGAAGGCGGCCCCGGTGCGGCCGGCGATGATCACGGCGGTCATCATGGCGCCCATCTCGCGGACCATCGCCAGGCCGACCGCGTCGGCGACGTAGATATCCGCCCCGAACTGGCGCATGAGCACGGCGGCCTGGTAGGCGAGGATGAGGCCGACGAGGAGGCCGATGAGGCTCACGATGGGGAGGGACATCGCGCCGCATTGCTGCATCTCCTCCAGGCAGTCGCGGGCGCGGAACTTCCGCGGGTGGCGGGCGAGGAAGACGCCGCTCAGCACGCACTCGCCGAGGAAGCTGGCGATCTCGCGGGTCTTTACCCAGACGTCGGTGGCGGCGTTGCCCACGGCGGCGAAAAGATCGAGCGAGCGGTCGGCGGGGCGCGCTTTTTCCGAGGCCTTGGTGAACTGCGCCAGCATGCCGCGCATCGACTCGGGCAGGGCGCCGAGTTCGCAGGGCACCTTGGCCGAGGCGGCCCAGGATCGGACCTCGTGGATGAAGAGCAGCAGCGAGCTGTCCCACTCGCCGAGGTCCGGCGCGAGCTCGATGCGCAGGCTCTTCGGGCGGCGTTCGAGGCGGGAGGGAAACCAGTCCGGCTTCTCGCGGGTGACGCGCCAGTCGCCGCCGAGCAGGATGAGCAGCTCCTCGCCGCGCGGCTCGATGCGCACCTCCGCCGCGCAGGGCGGGACCACTGGGAGAGCGTGCTTTTCCGGGCGCGGCATCGGTGCAGAGAGTGGGCGGGGAAAGCCCGCCAGCGCAACCGATTCCCCGCCAGCTCCCTCCCGCCCCCGCCCATTGTCACCAGATTGGTGACAGTTTCCGAGGACCCGTCCGGGAAACGCCCCCGCCTGCACGCCGGGGCGGCGCGCGTAAGGGCCTTGCGCCCCCGGGGGCGGCCTGTGCTCCAATAGCCAGATGACCGCGCGCTTCCGCACCGTGCTCTTCGACCTCGACGGCACGCTCCTCGACCACTTCGCCGCCATCCACCGCTCGCACAGCCACGTGCGGCGTCACTACGGCCTGCCCGAGGCGACGCGCGACGAGGTGATGCGCGCCATCGGCGGCGGCCTGCCCGAGGCCTTGAAGAAAACCCTTTCCGCCGCCGCGCACGGCCACCTGCTCGAGGAGGCGCTCCCCGTCTACCGCGCCTACTGGGACCGCACCATGCTCGACGACGCGGTGCTGTTTCCCGGCGCGATGGACTTGCTGCGCCTGCTGCGCTCGGCCGGCGTCACCTGCGCGGTGTTTACCAACAAGCACGGCCCCTCCGCCCGCCGCGTCTGCACCCACCTGGGGCTCGATCCGCTGCTCGCGGGGGTTTTTGGCGCGACCGACACCGACTGGTTGAAGCCCGAGACGCAGTTCACCGCGCACGTATTGGAAAAACTCGGCGCCGACGCCGCCAGCACGGCCCTGGTGGGCGACTCGCCCTGGGATTTCGAGGCGGCGCGCCGCGCCGGGCTCGGCGGGGCCTTCCTCGTCACCACCGGCACGCACAACGAGGCCGAGCTGCGCGCCCACGGGGCCGAGCAGGTCTACCCCGGCCTGATTGACCTCGTGCCGATGTTGTTGCTTCGGCCGGATGAAACCACGGATTGCCGAGCCGACGGCGCCGCGCATAGTCCGCCGAAATGAAAGCGATCAAGTTTTGCGTGTATAAGGAGTCGCCCCACTACGTCGCTCAATGCCTCAACGTGGACGTATCCAGCTTTGGCGATTCGGTCGAGGATGCCATCAGCAACTTGAAGGAAGCCGTGGAACTCTACTTCGAGGACGCCCCGGAAGGCGCTTATCAGCCGGTCGAAGAGGTTCTCGTCGGAGAGAGCACCATCCATGGCTAGGTTGCTGAGCTCGGCCGAGGTCGTCGATCTGTTGTTGGCGCAGGGTTTTGCTTTCGTCTCGCAGAGGGGCAGCCACGTGAAATACCGGGACACGCACGGTCGGGTCGTGATCGTGCCCGCGGGCCGCGCTGCGATCCCGCGCGGCACCCTCGCGTCGATCATTCGCCAGAGCGGGCTCCCGCGTGAGCTTTTCCGCTAAGCGCCCCCGTCCTCCCCTTGGCCCACGCTTCGAACAACTCGTCCCCGCCCGACACGCTCACCGGCGTGCTGGAGCGCATCGTGTTCCTCAACGAGGACAACCACTACACGATCGCCGAGTTTCGCCCCGAGGAAGGCGAGGACAAGACCACCATCGTCGGCGCCTTGCCCGGCGTGCAATGCGGCGAGACCCTCCACCTCGAGGGCCGCTGGACCACGCACTCGCAGCACGGCTCGCAGTTCAAGGTCGAGCGCTTCCGCAGCGAGCTGCCCTCCAGCGTGTATGGGATCCGCAAATACCTCGGCTCCGGCCTCGTGCCCGGCGTG
>JAUVVA010000233.1 GCA_030604905.1 Verrucomicrobiota bacterium
AAAGGGTCCGCCCCCGGTTGTCCTGCACCTGGAGCATATAGACGTTGTAGAGCTGCCGCAGGTTCGAAACGCACTGGGCGGAGCGGGCGCTCTCGCGCACCCGGCCCACCACCGGAATGGCGATGGCCGCAAGGATACCGATGATGGCGATCACCGTGAGCAGCTCGATGAGTGTGAAGGCTCGGGCGCCGCGCGCGGCGGACAAGGGGAGCTTGGGAAAAATCGGGGCTAGGCGGGACATGGCATGAAGGGTTCCAGCAGCGGGGCGGCTTCTATTTGTATCTTCGTCATACATTTCAAAGTCAAGCCTCTAGCGGCCCCTTGACACCATGTTTCCGGTGTTTGGGTCAGCTCCCGGTGATGCGCGCCCACGCAAAACCAAGTTGCAGCGCATCGCTGGACCAGGCCGGAATTGTCTTGGTTTAAAACAAATAAACCCTCTTTGTTCTTTTAAGATACATCCAGAATTATCCCCCGACGGGATTTCGGCTCCGCATGCTCTCCTCGCCCCAAACCCTCGCCAAACTGCGCCGCGTCGAAGCGGCCTACCGCGACCTCATTCACCGGCCTCTGGCCGTGCTGCCCGTCCGCGCCTTCGAGACGGACGAGCATCTCCGCAGTCTGCCGGGCGCCGAGCAGGCGTGGGAGCCGCGCGAGGCGGGTTGGCGCTGGGGCCGCTCCGGCGGCAGCGCGTGGTTTCGCGCCGAGTGGACCGCCGACCGGGACTACGACGAGCCGCTGTATGCGATGGCGGATACGGGCGGCTGCGAGGCGCTCTGCTTCGTCAACGGCAAGGCCTGCGGCATCTTCAACCACGCGGACTACAAGTGGCAGCGCGGCGACCACCGCGCGCTCCTGCTCGCCGCCGGCGCGCGGAGGGGCGAGGTGTTCAGCATCTTCATCGAAGCCTACGCGGGGCACGAGATCGTGGGCGTGCATCCGAGCGACACGCCGGAGACGCAGGACGCCTACCGACCGCCCTTCGTGCGCACCTTCCGCGGCATCTCCGTGGCCCGCCGCGACGAGGAGGTGAAGGACCTCGTGGTGGATCTGCACACGGCGCGGACCCTAGCCGAGGCCTTGTGCGACCGCAGCTTCCGTCGCGGCAAGCTGTTGGCGGTCTTCGACCTAGTCTATGCCGCGCTCTGGGAGGAGCCGCGTGAGGTGGCGGAGGATATCTGGCGCGGCGGCGTGCGGCGCGCCTCTGCGCTCCTCCGGACCGAGCTGGCCAAGCGCAACGGCGACGACGCTCCGCGCGCCGGCCTGATCGGGCACTCGCACATGGACACCGCCTGGCTCTGGACGGTGGACGAGGCGAAGCGCAAATGCGCCCGCACCTACTCCAACGCCCTGCGGCTGATGGACCAGTATCCCGAGTATCTCTTCGTTCAGAGCTCGGCCATCCACGCCGACTTCATGCGAGAGCGCTACCCGGACATCTTCGAGGGCATCCAGCGCCGCGTGGCGGAGGGCCGCTGGGAGCCCAACGGCGGCGCCTGGGTCGAGCCCGACGTGAACCTCGCGGGCGGCGAGGCCTTGATCCGCCAGTTCCTCGTGGGCCGGCGCTTCACCCGCGAGCACTTCAACTACACCGGCGACACCTTCTGGCTGCCCGACACCTTCGGCTACTCGGCCGCGCTGCCGCAGATCCTCGCCGGCTGCGGTATCCGCTATTTCCTTACGACCAAGCTGACCTGGAACGAGACCAACAGCTTCCCCTACGACACCTTCTGGTGGGAGGGCATCGACGGCACGCGGGTCTTCACCCACTTCAACGACATCCACTGCGCGCCCGATCCCGGCACGCTGATCAACAAGCTCGCGGGCACCGGGCCGAAGGATTTCCGGAAGACGGAAAACCACGTGCGCCACCCCGACGTGAACCAGTCGCGGCTCATCTCCTTCGGCCGCGGCGACGGCGGCGGCGGGCCCGACTTCGAGATGCTGGAAATGGCGCGCCGCGTCGGCGACCTCGAAGGTTGCCCGCGCGGGATCTACATGACCGTCTCGGCCTTCATGGGGCAGCTCGAGGCGGAGGCGCGCCGCGCGCCGCTCTACGCCGGCGAGCTCTACGTCGAGGGCCACCGCGGCACCTTGACCGGGCAGGCGGCGATCAAGCGCCTCAACCGCCGCGCCGAGTTTTCCCTGCGCACGCTCGACTACGTCGCGGCCCGGGCTCGGCTGGCGGGCCTCGAGGCGGACGCGGCGCGGATCGATGCGCTGTGGCGGCTGCTCCTGCTGAACCATTTTCACGACATCCTGCCCGGCACCTCGATCCCGGAGGTCCACGACCGCGCGATCCGCGAGCTGGGCCAGGTGGCCGACGAAGCCGGCGCGTTCGCGCAGGAGCTGTTGGCCGCCGTCGCCGAACCCGCGCCGGACACGCTCACGCTCCACAACTCCCTGAGCTGGCAACGCGACAGCGGCTGGATGCCCGTCGAGCTGCCCGCGCCCGCCGGCGTGGCCGCGCAGGAGATCGAGACACCTTGGGGCGAGCGCCGCCGGGCGCTCGCTGGACTCGCCCTGCCGCCGCTCGGCGC
>JAUVVA010000057.1 GCA_030604905.1 Verrucomicrobiota bacterium
GGAGGTCGCCGCCGCCCTCGGCAAGGACGCCGCGCAGCTCCTCGCCGCCATCCGCGAGCACTGCTGGGACGAGTGGACGGGCAACTACTACTCGGTCGACCTCAACGTCCGCCACCACTCCAAGGCCCCGCGCGACGACGGTCTCCCGCTCCACGCCGGCCTCGCGCAGGATTGGCACTGCCTCATCCAGCGCGTCGGCGTGTGGTCCTGCTTCCTCCCGCTCTGGGCCGGCATCGCCACGCCCGAGCAGGCGCAGCGCATGGTCCGCGAGCACCTGCTCGATCCGCGCACCTTCAACGCCCCCGCCGGCATCCGCTCCCTCTCGAAGATGGAGAAGCAGTATTCCATCCGCGCCTCGGGCAACCCGTCCTCCTGGCTCGGCCCGATCTGGGGCGTGGTCAACTACATGATCTTCCGTGGACTGGTCCGCTACGGGCTCGAGGCCGAGGCGCGCGAGCTCTGCGACAAGACCATCGCCCTCTACGCCCGCGACGTGGAGCGCTTCGGCGACTTCCACGAATACTACGAGCCCGAGACCGGCGAGCCGCTCCTCAACCGCGGCTTCCAAAACTGGAACTACCTCGTCCTCAACATGGCCGCCTGGCGCGAAGGCCGCCCCTTCGTCACCGAATTCTGAATACGCATGGTCGCCTGATAAGCGACCGCCTTGCCGCAGCCCCGCTATCCGCCGCTTTCGGGTGGCGTGGGTGTCCCGCCCATTCCTGTTGCGGTTTAGCTCGTGTGTCGGTCCGGGGAGCGCCCGCGTCTCGCGGGCTGGCTTCGGCGTCTCGCCGAAGCCCGCAGAATGGCACTGGGCGGGACGCCCGGTGCAGCACCCGGGACGGGTGCGCTCCCCCGGAGCGCTCAGGGCGTGCTGACGCGCAAACGCAGAAAACGCCGCGGCTCCGCCCCCGCCGCCACCACGTCGGGCACCGTGACCTGTTGCCCGACCGCGCCGGGGTTGGTCGCGATCGTGGTCCAGTTCACCAGGTCCGAGCTCGCCTCGACGAGATAGGTCACGTCGGCCGCGCCGCGCTCGCGCCGGAAAACAAGGGCCACCCGGCCATCCTGCCCGGTCGTCACGACCGGGAGACGCGCGGAGGCATCGGCCACCTGCGGATCCCCGCCCAGCGCAAACTCCAGCAGATTCGACATGCCGTCCTCGTCCGGATCGGCGAGATCCAGCGAATCCGCCTGAGGCAAGGGGTGCCCGAAGTGCGCCCGACGCCACGCCTCCATCGGCGTGTCCGCGCGCACCGTGAGCGTGACCGGGATGTTCACCGCGGGCAGCGCGCCCGAAAGCGGCTGGACCGTGAGCGTGGTGGTGTAAGCGCCGGGCGCCCGCTCGATCGTCGAAAAAGTCAACACATGGTCCTGCGCGGTTCCGGGCGCGAGGTCGAGGTTGGCCGAGAGCGGCAGGGCCCATTGCGACACCGGCCGCAATCGCAGGGCCGTCCCGGCGCTCACGGACTGGGTGTTGTGCGAAAACTGATAAAACCGGGAGCGGTCGGAATTTTGCGCCCCGATCGTGTAGGTGGGATTGGCCAGCAAGGTCAGGTCGCGGTAGGTGATGAGGATCTCGCCGGAGGCGGAGAGCTGCACTTGGAGAGTGATCAGGGGCGCGGCGTTGCCGCTGTTCTGCCGCACCGCCGTGTATTGCATCACGAACGTGTCGAGCGTGGGCCGACGGAAGTAGGCGCGCGAGGCGGGCGTGCGGTTGTTGTAGAAGCGCAGGTCGTCCCAGAGAAAGAAGAGGCTCGCGCCAAAAACAGACGCGGGCAGCGCCACGTTCGCCGCGCTGGCCGTGCCGGGTCGCGTTCCGAAATGCAGGGTGCCGTTGCTCGACACAAACACGCCGGTGTAGGTCTCGCCCAGCAGGGGAAACGTGAAGCCCAGCGGGATGGCCCCCACGGCACCGCTCTGCCCGTTCATGTATTGAGAGGTATGGTCGTTCTGGTTGTTCAGCTCGGTGATGCCCACGGTCCCGGACTGACCAACCAGGTCGTTCCAGACGTAGGCGGGCTTGTCCGCATCGGTGGAGGCGGAGCTGGAGGCGGTGTAGCCGACCACGCCCGGCATGGTGGCGCGGAAGGTCTGGGCCTGCGCCGTGGTGTTGGTGATCGTGAGCGGATACGAGAGGCTCACGCCGACGGGCAGGCTGATGTTGATCGGCGTGGAGTCGACCGCGGCGACGAAGTCGGGCGGCGCGAGTTTCCAGAGGCCGTAGCAATTGGTCGCGAACCAGGCATGGCGGGTCACGGGGTGAACGCGCACCCACATCGCCTCGCTCGGCCCCTGGCGACGGCCATCGGTGGGGGCCGCGCGCAGCGTCAGGATCTCCCAGCTCGCGCCGCCGTCGAGGGAGCGGATGACGGAGTTGTCGGCCCGGTAGGTGTCGCGCGAGGAGCCGAGGTAGACGATGTTGGGATCGGTCGGATCGACGGCGACGGTGTTGATGCGGGCGCGCGAGCTGAAGACCCCCGTATCATTCGGTGGATACGGCGAGGCGAGCGCGGGCGTGGTGCCGACGCCGTTCGCGTCGAGCGTGGTGAACATCAGGTCGCGCGTCTGGTTGGTGTTGAGATTTTCGACCGTGATCCAGGCGCGGCGACGCACATGGTCGTAGGCGCAGTCGAGGATGCGCCCGGAGACGGTGGCGACGACCGTCCAGGTGGCGCCCCGGTCGGTGGAGCGCACGAGCTGCGAGCCGCCGGTGATGCGCGCGGTGCCGAAGAGCGCCCCGGTTTGCGGGTCGTGGGTCAGGACGCCGTGGCATTTCACGAGGTGCTCGGCGGCGGTCATGTCGGCCCAGGTGGCGCCCCCGTCGGTCGAGCGCCAGTTGGAGGCGAAGAGCGTGTTGGAATCGCCCGGCGCGCTGAAACAGATGTCGAGGCCGGAGAAGGTGAGTCCGGTGCTGACCCAGGAGCCGTTGCGAAACACGCGGAGCGTGCGCGTGCCGCCCCAGCTGGTGGCATTGCCGCCGAAGCGGATGCCGGCCGTGGACGCGTGCGCCCCGTAGATGTAGCCGCCCCAGCCGTTGCCCGACATGTTTTGGTAGGCCCAGGTGAGGCCGCCGTTGGTCGTGAGCGAGGCGTCGTAGTCCTGGGTGCCGATCATCACCACGTCGGGATTGGTCGGCGAGAAGGTGAAGGCGCTGCCGAGCATGATGCCGTTGTAGCCGTTGGCGCTCCAGGCGAAGGTCGCGCCGCCGTCGACGCTGCGCGTGATCCAGTCTCCTCCCTCGGCCCAGGCCTGCCCCGCCACCCAGACGAAGGAGGTGGGGCGGCCGTTGTAGGGCAGGAAAGCGTTCTGGTGATTGAAGACCAGCTGGCTCCAGGTCGTGCCGCCGTTGCGCGTGGAGAAGGCGCGGTTTTCGAAGTATTGGCCACGCCAGCGGTTCACGAGAATCTGCTGAGGGTCGTCGGGATTGACCGCGATGTGCGTGAGGTTGTCGCCCGCCTGGAAGGAGAAACCGGAGGAGGTGGGGATGGGCGTGAAGGTGACGCCGTCGTCCGTCGAGACCTGGATCGTCTGCCCCTCGGTGATATAGACGGTGCCGGGCGCGACGAACTCGCCCGGCGGCGGCGCCGAAAGGCCGCGCACGTGGTTGGCGCGACGCTGCACGAAGGTGACGCCATGGTCGTCGCTGGTGTAGAAGCCGGTGGAGTTGGCGAAGTAGAGGCGACCGTTGGCGCGGTTCACGCCGAGGTGCCCGCGGGTGAAAGCCGCGTTGACCACGGCCCAGGTCTGGCCGCCGTTGTCGCTGCGGAAGAGGCCGCCGGTGCCGCCGGAAAAGTAGGCTCGCTGGCTGCGGCCGTCGGGCAGACGTGCGGTCGGGTCAAAGACCAGGTTGCCGATCTCCTCGGTCTCGCGCGCTTGGGAGATGACGCGCGTCCAGGTGACACCGCGGTCGCGGCTCAGGTAGACGCCGGTGGTGTTGTTGTGGAAGTCGTTCTTCGAGCCGCCGAGGACGAGGATGTTTTCCGGGGCCGCGGGATCGAAGGCGATGGCGTAGCCGCCGCGCGCCCGAAAGCCGATGTTGGCCGGCTCCCAGTTGATGCCGTCGAAGCTGCGGAAGAGGCCGCCGACGTCGGTGCCGAAGAGATAGAGGCTGCCGTCCTCGGCCGCGCCGATCGACATGATTTGCTGACCGCCCTCGCCTCCGGAGAAACCGCGGTCGCGGATGCCCTGGCTGACCAAGGGCAGCGGCTCCCAGCGCGGGGTGGCGCCAAAAGCGAGCGTGAGGGAAAGCAAGAGCAGGACGGCGAAGGGGCGTAGGCCGAGCATGGCGCGAGGCAAGCGCCCGCGCCCGGCCCGGCGCGACTCCCGCGCGGCGCGAGCCGTTGCGAACCAACCAAAAAAAAGACCCGGCTCCTCGCGGAGCCGGGCCGGGTGAATCAGGAAAAGAAAGCGACTACTTCGCCGGCACCACCGACATCGATTGCACGGTCAGGCCGACGGTCTGCCCCGGAGTGAAGGTGCCCTGAAGCTGGATGTTTTTCACCTCGCCTTCCTTGGCGCGCGCCTCGTCGCTGAGCGGGAAGCGCAGCGTGGTGAACTTGTCCTCGGAAAGTTTCGTGAGGTCGATGGACCACTCCTGAACATTGGGAATCTTGAGCAACACCGAGCGGGCGTTGTTGCCCGGCGCGAGCCGGAGCGTGATCTCGATGGCGGCGAGGGATTTCGCGCCAAAGCCGCTGTGCAGGTAAAGGCCCACGCCACCGTCGGCCGGGCCGAGGATCGTGGTGCCGTCCTTGTCGATCCGTTGGGTGGCGCCGAGGTTCTGCCACTTTTCGTAGCCGTAGGTGAAACCGCTGGCGCGGAAGTTGCCGAGGGACTCGGCGCTGAGCGAGGCGATGCCGCAGGAGAGGGCGAGCAGGCAGAGGGAGAAGAGACGCATGGCAGGGATTTGTTGCGGAGTTAACCGGAGGTGAATGAAACGGACCTTGGTAGGGGCGGGAGTCAGCCTTGGACCGGGATGCTTCGGCGGCAAGAGGGCGCGGGGCGCAGCCCGTTGCGCTGGCCCGGGCCGCTCCAGTCGCCGCGCGGCTCCACCGAAGCGGATCTTGGCCGTCCGGGGTGCCGGGGAACGACCCGCACCTGGCGCAAAGGCTTCGGTGTCTCGCCGAAGCCTCGACGCGGCGAGGCGGCCTCGGGCCGCCGTCAGGGCGCGTCGTGGATCCAGACGCCGTAGCAATTGGTCGCGAACCAGGCCTCGCGAGTCTTCGGGTGCACGCGCACGAAGTGCGACTCGCGGCCGCCGTCGAGGCCGGTGCCGTCGAGCGGCGTCTGGCGGTTGAGGTTTTCCCACGTCTTGCCCGCGTCGCGCGAGCGCTGGGCGCTGGCGTTGGAGGCGAAGACGTTTCGGTTGCCCGCCATGTAGACGATGGTCGGGTCGACGGGGTCGATCGCGACCGAGCGCACGTGCGGCGCGCCGTCCTGGTCGGGCACGAGGGTCGTGACCTCGGTGAGCTGGCCGCTCGCCCGCTCCCACTGGTGGAGCTTGCCCCAGAAGACCACGTAAACCCGGCCGCGGGCGTGGTCGACCGCGAGGTCGTCGATCGGGCCGCGCACGGTGAAGAGCTCGGTCCAGGTGACGCCGTGGTCGGCCGAGGTGAGCACGACATTGGGCTGATCGCGCGCCTCGCGCACGCCGTAGAGCGTGCCGTCGGAGAAGTCGTGGGTGCGCACGGAGGTGGCGCCTTCCATCGGGGCCCAGGTGCGGCCGCCGTCGGCGCTGCGGTGCTTGCCGGCGAAGAGCACGTTCTCGTCGCGGGGGCAGCCGTAGCTAAACTTCGGCTCGATGAGTTCCTTCGAGATGTCCCAGGTCTTGCCCTGATCGAAGGAGAGCGCACGCCGGAGCGGACCGCCCCAGAATTCGGTCTCGCCGGCGATGATCACGTCGGCGCTGGAGGCGTAGGTGGCGTAGTTGAATCCGCCCCAGCCTTTCTGACCGGGCTCGAGGTAGGTCCAGTTTTCGCCGCCGTCGGTGCTGAGGAGCGTGGCGTAGTCCTGCGAGCCGAGGTAGATGACGTCGGGATTGGTGGTGCTGAAATTGAAGGCGCCGCCGATGTAGATGTTGTTCACCCCGTTGCCGGCCAGGGTGTAGGTGCGACCTCCGTCGCGCGAGATCATCGGGTAGTCGCCTCCGGCGGACAGGACGATGTCGGGATTGGTCGGATGAATGGAGGTGTGCCCCTGGCGCGAGTTCGTGGGCACGATGACGCGGCTCTTGTCGATCTTGGCCTCCGTCCAGGTAGCGCCGCCGTCCTCCGAGGTGAAGCGGGGCCAGTGCCAGTTGGGCGAGTTGCGCCAGATGTTGATGCGCTTCGGGTCGGAGGCGGAGACGCTGATGTCGTGGAGCGAGGAGCGCTCGGCCACGATGGCTGAGACGCCCTCGATGGCCTGGAAGGTCGCGCCACTGTCGTCGGAACGGACGATGCGGTCCGGAAAATTGACCCAAAGCGAGTCGGGGGCGGCGGGGGACACGGCGATGCCGCGGGCGCGTTCACCCTCGAGGATGAGCTCCCAGGTGAGGGCGCCGTCGCGCGAGATGAAGACGCCCTGGGCGTTGATGGCGTAGACGTATCCACGCGTCGGATGCACGGCGATCTGCGCGTCGGCCATCTTTTCGCCGCCGGGCACGCGCTCCCAGGTCTGGCCGCCGTCGGTGGACTTGTAGAAGCCAGGCTCGGTGACGGTGTGGCCCCAGGCGGGGTTGTGAGCGGGGTCGACGTTGAGGCGCGACCAGTAGACGACGCGGGTGAAACCGGCCTCGGCGTCGAAGGTGGAGGGGTCGAAGGCGATCTGGCGGCGCATGTCGCGCGTGGCGGACATCTCGACGGGCAGGACCTGCTGCCAGGAGGCGGCCTTGTCGGTGGAGAGGTAGATGCCGTTGCGCCGGGTGGGCACGGAGTTGGCGGCGACCACGAGCACGCGGTTGGCGTTGTGCGGATCGATGGCCACGGCCGCCGAGCCGCGGGAGTCGAAGCCGACGTTGGTCGGTTCCCAATTGCGGCCGCCGTCGAGGGAACGGAAGAGGCCGCCGACGTCGGTGCACCAAAGCATGAAGTCGCCGTCGGTGGGAGCGATGGCGAGGGCGCGGAACCACTGGCAACCGTCGCCGGTGAGCGTGCCCTTGGCGCGCAGTTCGGGGTTGGTGAAGGTGACGGGCCGCCACTGCGCCGCCGCCGTGGAGGCGGCGGCGAGGGCGATGGCCAGGGCGGAAACGAGCTTACGGCTAATGCGACTAGGGGATGGGGGCATCATGGACACCTAGCCAATGCCGGAGAAAGAGAGGCGCCACCGGCCTTTTCCGCAAGCCCTTGCGGACGGGGTCCTGCCGCGGAACCACGCGTGTCGGCGGACCAGGATTTCCCGTCCCGCCAAGGCCGCGGGACCGCGGCGGCCTCACAGCCGCACCTTGAAATGCACCGCCAACTCGGTCGCGGGCGTCAGCGCCAGGTTGCGTTGCACCGACTCGACCAGCGAACCGCGCACCGAGGGACGCAGTCTCGCCAGCACCGGATTATGCAAATCCGGCCCCGCGGCGAAGGCCCAGGCCTGCCCGGGGCGCTCAAGCAGGAAGTGCTCGATCTGCTCCGCCAACCACTCCACCGCGCGCTGACGATCCTCGTCGGGCACGGGCGGCGGCGGTTCTTCCCCTCGCGAGGACGGCCGCAGGTTGGTGCCGAAGTAGCCGGCACGGAGTCCGCCCCGCGCCCCATGCGCCCCGGCGAGCGGCATGAAGTCGTGGCTGGTGACCTCGCGCAGCTTGGCCGACAACTGGCCGGGCCGGGCGAAGCGTTCGAGGACGCGAAAGCGCCCCTCGGATACGGTGATGATGTAGTGCGGTGCCATGCTAGCTGTCCTCCAGTTTGACGTTTCGGGAGCGCAAAAAGGGCACCAGCTCCTCCACCCCGAAGTCGGCCAGGATGTCGCCGTGCCAATCAAGGGTCGGCGCCTTGTCCTGGCCCGACACCCGGCGCATGCGGGCCATGCTCTCCGCATCCGCCGCCACATCGACGCGACGATAGGGCACGCCCCGTTCGTCGAGGAAGGAGACCACCTCCTCGCACCACGGGCAGCCTGGCTTGATGTAGAGGGCGGGCAGATCGTTGAGCGCGGACTCGGCGTCGGCGGTGGAGGAGCGGGTGTCGGTGGGCATGATGGAGAGGGAGCAGGGTTTTAAGGGGGGGAAGGATCGGCGCTTCGGGGACGCTTCGGGATCGGCGCTTCGGGACCGGGCGAAAGCGCCCGGCGCGCCGCGGCGCGCTCAGAGCTCGCGATCTTTGTTGCGACGCGAGGCGAGCATCTGGTCGTGCTGCGCCTCTTCCACGCCCTCGAGCACCAGGCGCTCCTGCGTCTCCTGGTCCTCGGGCTCGTTGTAGATCGGGGTGCGTCCGCCGGAGATCGAGCGCGGCTCGCTCGGATCGCGGGACAAGCCGGCGTCGGCCTCCCCGTCGTCGAAGGTCGTCTCGGGCAGATGCGCCCCGCGCAGCTCGGCGAGGGCGCGCGCCCGGTCCTGGTCGTTGACCGAGTCCGCGCGGCGGCCGTCGATCAGCGCGAGTTCCTTGGCGCGGAGCTCCACCGCCTCGTCGGTGATCTCGTCGGCGCGACGACCGTGACGCAGGATCCGGGTGGAATTGTCGATCGATGTGTGGCTCATACGAGAAACTACACCCGCGGCCGCGTTTCCCCAATCGGGCCCGCGGCCGCGCGGAGTGTCGGGCGGCGGGCCCTCGCCGCCGCGGGCGGGAACCCGAGGCCCGCGTGGCGCCCGCCCCCGCTGACGGGGCCGCGCCCCGCGGACTATGGTGGGCCCATGGGACTCGAAACCATGATTTTCATTCCGCTTCTCATCATCGTGATCGCGATCGTGGTCTGGGTGAAGAAAAGCGGCCGCAAGGAGTAGCTCCTCCCACGTGGCAGCGGACGGGGACCGTTTTGATTCGGGGAGCCGCGGCGGCGGCCCGGCTCAGCCGCGGGTCTTCTGCTCCTCCTGCGACCGCGCCGCCTCGGCCTCGATGTCGCCGCGTTCGCGCTTACGCGCCTCGGGCTCGGTGCCGCCGTAGAGCTTTTCGTTGATCTTGGCCTGAGCCGCCTCCGGCAGCACGCGTCGCGAAAACACCATCGCCTTGTTCGCCGCGCCCGGCACCACCACGCGCTCGCCCTCCATCACGGCCTTGTAACCGGCCTCGGCGACTTCCTGCGGCGACAACACCTGCGCCTGCTGGAATGCGTGCGTGTCGATCATGTCCGCCTTCGGGAAAAAATCCGTATCCACCGGCCCCGGACAGAGCGCGGTCACCGAGACCGGCGAGTCGGCGAGCTCGGTGGCGAGCGATTCCGACCACGAAAGCACGAACGCCTTGGTCGCGTGATACACCGCCAGCAGCGGACCGGGCTCAAAGCCGGCGATGGAGGCCGTGTTGAGAATGCGCCCGTGGCCTCGCTCCAGCAAAACGGGCAGCGTGCGCTTGGTGAGACGGATGACCGCCTCGATATTGAGCCGGATCATGCTGATATCCTCGACCAACGGGATCTCCCAAAAGCGCCCACGGCGCCCGAGCCCGGCGTTGTTGACCAGAATGCCCGGGAGCAGACCGATCTCCGTCAGCTTCGCGTAGATGTTCTCCACCGCGTCCTCCTCACGCAGATCGACGGCGATCGCGTGGGCGGGAACCTCAAAATCCGCCCGAATCCGGGCGGCGAGGTCTTCCAGCTCGGCCTGCACCGGGGCGACGAGGATCACGGGGTGCCCATGACGGGCGAATTCACGAGCGAGGTGGAGGCCGATGCCGCTGGAGGCGCCGGTGATGAGAGCCGCTTCGGAGGACGGCTCCGGAGAGGCTTTGGTCGAGGGGGACTTTTGTTTCATGGCCCGTCCCGCGCAGCGCGCGCGATGCCGCCGCGCGCGTGTCGCCGGCAAGCCGCGCGCCGGGCGCAGCTTGGGGCGCTTGTCCGCGCGTTCGCCTCCCGGGCGCGGGCGCCGAGACGGTGCGTTTTCCGACCGACCGCGACGCAAAACGCAGCCTCGAACGCCTGCGACGGGCGTCGCTCAGCCCGCCCGCTTTCGCAAGGCCAGCGCGAGCGGACACCTCGCGGAGTCGATCTCCTCGCCTCGTCGGTAGCGCGCCAGCAAATGCACCGAACGCTGGGCGAGCATCCGTCGCACCTCGCGACGCTGACCGGCCACCCGCGGGATCACCATCTCGTCGTAGCCGGTCGTCTGGTGGCGCATCCACGCGATGGTCGCCGCCTCCGCCCTTTGCTCCACGGGGATGCGCTCGGTGCGCGCCACCGTGCCGCTGCCCACCGGCGTGGCGTGCGCCGCGATCAAGGCCGCCATGCGCTCCTCCGTTTCCCGGTGCGCGGGATGAAAGGCGAGGAAGGCGCGCACCGCGGCGCGAAACTCGTCCACGTAGGCGACTTGCTCCTCCGCCCGCCGTCTCCGGCCGGCCTCGAGCTTCCGCTGATAGGCGGGGTCGGCGCGCTCCAACTCCAGCTCGGCCCGCAGCGCGGAGATGCGCGCCGCCGGCGCCCAGATGCCGCGCGAGAAGCGTTTGCGCCCCTTCAGCTCGATCACCGTCCAGCTCGGCCCGTCTTCCTTGATGCGTCGGCTCAAGGCCGCATCACCCGGCGGCAGTAGCGCCCAGTCGTCGGGCACGGTGAGCACGCGGGTGTCGGGACCGATCACGCGCCGGGGCACGGAGGCGGGGCGCACTTCGAGGCTTTCGGGAGGCATGGCCGGCGGAGCAAGCCGAGCCGCTCGGCGCTGGGCAAGCCCTCACCCGATTCCAAACGACAGGCGTCTCGGCCGGGTTCGCCGGATGACCGCGGCTCAGCCCTCCTGCTCGAGCACGCGCTTCGCCACCTTGAGGTGATTGCGCTGCGCGTCCGTCACCTCCGGATAATGCATGCGCAGCCCGCTCAGCGCCTCGATGATCGCCTTCGAGACGATGAGGCGCGCGTTTTCCTTGTCGTCGGCCGGCACCACATACCAAGGCGCGAGCGCCGTGCTGGTGGCGCCGATGGCATCGTCATACACGCGCTGAAAGGCCTCCCAGTGCTGGCGCATGTCCAGATCGCTCGTGGAGAACTTCCAGTTGCGGTCGGGATTGTCGATCCGGGCGAGGAGCCGGCGCCGCTGCTCCTCCTTGGATATGTGCAGGAAAAACTTCACGATGCGCGTGCCGTTGCGCGACAGGTAGTCCTCGAAGTTGACGATGTCACGGTGGCGCTCGCTCCAGATCGACTCCGGGTCCACGCACTCCTCCGGCAGGCGCTGCGCCGCGAGCACCTGGGGCAACACCCGCACCACCAGCACCTCCTCGTAGTAGGACCGGTTGAAAATGCCGATCCGCCCCCGTTCCGGCAGGCGTTTGGTCGTGCGCCAGAGAAAATCGTGATCGAGCTCCTCCGAGCTCGGCTGCTTGAAGCTGTAGACCTGGCAGCCCTGCGGGTTCACGCCTGACATCACGTGCCGGATCGTGCCGTCCTTGCCCGAGGTGTCCATGCCCTGAAACACCAGCAGGAGCGCGTATCGACCGTGCGCATACAAGACGCGCTGCAAGGAACTGATCTCCTTCCGATACTCGGCGAGCAGATCCCTGTATTCGGACTTCGATCCGTAGAGGGGCGCGATGCTGGTTGGCCGACGCGAGAGGTCGGGCGAGCTACCGGGGGCGATACGATGGTCAAGTAGCGAGCAGGGCAGGTTCATGCGTCACCTAAACCGCCTTCCGCCACTTCGCCACCCCGGCGGGACCGAAACTTCCCGGACGACACCGCCTGCTCGCGCCCGTTCACCGCCCGGAGCTCCGCCGCCCCCCGCGCGTCCGCGCCGCCGGCCACCCGCGACACGACCCCGGCGCCGAGCCGGTTCATCCAATGCTCCGTCGACGTGTTTTCCCCGCCCCAAATCGGCAGACGCGTGCCAAGGCTCGTGACGGTGTGGATGACGAGGAAACGCGCCACCCGCCCACCCGCTCCGCCGCGGCGGGTCGACCACACCATCTGCGCCGGAAAGGCCAGCACGCCCACGAGGGGCAGCACCCCGACCGCCAGCGCCACCCAGGGCCGAGGCCGCCTCCGCAGCGTCGCCCAACTGATCCGCCACAGCGTGTAGCCGCTGCGATAAAGCGCGCCGTCCAGCGCCAGGATCACCGCCAGCCACACCACCGGCAACACGCCCGTCGCGGTGAGCACCGCGAGCAGTGTAAGCTCCACCGCCTGGAAGGTCGCCTTCAGGCCGAGGTGCACGCCAAAGTCCGGCAAGTAGCTGCTCGCCTCCACCGCCGCCCCGCGCGCCCCGAGTTCGCCGCGAAGATCCTGCGCCTCCACGCGCGTGAGCTGCCCCCGCCTTTCCCAGGCCGCGATCCGCTCCCTCGCCCAGCGGCGGGCGGCGTCCTCCCGATAGGCCTGCGACGACACGAAACTCCACATGCGTCGGAGCCGCGCCCGCCAGTGCACCCGCCGCCACAGCCGCCGGCAGGCATGCGGCACGCGCAGCAGCACCAGCCAGGCCTTGGTGGCGGCCCGCTTGGTCTCGCGCGCCTGCCAGCGCCCCGGCCGACGGCGGTAGTAGTCCGCCCGCTCCGGCGTCAACCGGCCCTTCGCCAACTCCGCCGAGATCGCCCGCTCGGTGCGGGAAAGCCGCGCCAACGCCTCCTGCCTCCGCCCGATCTCATCGACCAGGTCCGCCAACTCCCGGCCTTCCTCCGGGCTCAAGGCCGCTTCGAGCCCGTCCCGATCCCCTTTGAGGTAGGCGCGCAGCCGCGGCAGGTCGACGTGATCAAACAGCGGCGCGCGATGATGCCAGCTCCGCGGCAGATAAAAACCAAACAGCGCGCGCGGGCTCGGCGAAAACCAGGCCGGCACCCCGCTCTCGGCATCGATCAACACAAAGCCCCCGTCCGGGCGCAGCAGGTAGTTGTTGAGCGCGACCGGATTGCCGTAGCCCGCCTGCCAGAGGGCCCCGTCGAGGCCGGCCGCCCGCAGCTTTTCCTGAAACGGCGCCAGCACCTCCCGCCGCACACGCGCGAAGGTATCGTCCTCGGGCCGAAACGGGTGCAGCAGCGGCACCTCGCCCCCGAGCGCGAATTCCGTCTCCAGCGCCCAGGCCCGCGCTCTCTCGTCCCAATGCGCGCCCCACGCGTCGGCCACCGTGAGACTCTCGCCAAACCAGACCCGCGACAACAAGACCAGCAGGCGACGCCGCGCCCGAGCGCCGCGCACCGCGTCCTCGCTCCACGCGTAGGGATTGGGCGCGCCGCTCAGCGCGTAGTGCACGAGATCGGCCAGGCGGTCGCCGCCGAAGACCTTGATCGCGGCGAGGCCGTGCTCCGTGCGCACCCGATACACCGAGCCCGAGCGCCCCCGTCCGAGCAGGACGCCCCGCGCGCGGATCGCCGGCCCGTCCGGCGCGGCCGGGGTGCCGCCGGGCATGTCGCGCGCAGCATTCATCCGGCACCCTGCCCCCGCCCCCGGCTTTCGCAAGCCGGTCGGACCGCGCGACAAGATTCCCCGGGCGTGCTTCCGCGCCGCCTCGCTTTCTCGACGAGGCGCAGGCAGCCTCGCCTTTCCATGAAATCCGCCTCCGGCCGCCAGTCCCTCCGCCCCGAGCAGCGTGACGCCCTGCTCCAGACGCTCGCCGAGCGCTTCGCGAAAAACCCGAGACGGCACCCGGGCCTCGCCTGGGAGGCGCTGCGGGAGCGATTGGAAAAAGCCGCGCCGGAAAAGCTTTGGTCGCTGCACGAGATGGAGGCCAGCGGCGGCGAGCCCGACGTGGTCGCCCACGACTCCGCGTCCGGCGAGTATGTTTTTTTCGACTGCGCGGCGGAGTCGCCCAAAGGCCGCCAAAGCCTCTGCTACGACCGCGCCGGGCTCGAATCGCGCAAAGAACACAAGCCCCGCGGCAGCGCGCTCGACCTCGCCACCGAGATGGGCGTCGAGCTCTTGAGCGAGGCGCAGTATCTCCGCTTGCAGACCCTGGGGGAATTTGACCGCAAAAGCTCGAGCTGGGTGCTCACCCCGCCGGAGCTGCGCGCCGCAGGTGGAGCGCTCTTTGGCGACCGCCGCTACGGGAGAGTCTTCATCTACCACAACGGAGCGCAGTCCTACTACGCCGGCCGCGGCTTTCGCGCCTCGCTCCGCGTCTAGCCAAAGGCACCCGCGCTACGCCACGCGGTTCCGCCCGGCCCATTTCGCCTCGTAGAGCGCCTTGTCCGCCGCGGCCACCAGGCCGCCTGCGTCGCCCCGCTCGGGCGTCCACTGCGCCACGCCGATCGACAAAGTGCTGCCAAGGGGACGCGCCGCCGCGAGCATGCGCTCCGCGACCAGTCGCGCCGCGGTGGCGTCGGTATCGGCCAGCCAGACGGCGAACTCGTCCCCGCCCCAACGCACCACCGCGTCCTCCGCCCTCACCTGCGCCTCCAACAAACGCGCCACCGCCACCAGCATGGCGTCGCCCGCCGCATGCCCGCCCTGCTTGTCGTTCACCTCCTTGAAGTGGTCGACGTCGATCAACAACACCGACAGCGGCCGCGGGTAGCGTCGGGTGCGCTCCACCTCGCGCTCCAGCAGACGCAGGCCCTCTCGCCGGTTGAGCAGGCCGGTGAGCATGTCCCGCGTCGCGAGGCGCCGCAGCTCCGCCAGCGTGGCGTGCAGCTTCAGCGCGTAGCGCAGCGAACGCTCCAGCCCGCGGGCGTTGATCTCGCCCTTCACCAGATAATCGAGCGCGCCGGCCTCCATCGCCTGCCCGTCGACGTGGCCCGAGGTCTCGCTCGTGAGAAAGATCACCGGAGTCTGCACGCCGAGCCGCACCGCCTCCCGCAGCAAGGCCAGTCCGTCCCGGTCCCCCAGTTGGTAATCTAGCAGGCAGGCCGCGTAGGCGCCGCTTCGCAGCTCGAGCAGGCCGTCCTCGTAGTTCTGCGCCCAATACAGCTGAAATTTCTCGCCCACGAATTTCTCGAAGGAGGCGTCGACCAGGCGGGCCTGGAGGCGGTCGTCGTCAATCAGCAGCACCTTGCGGAGGGAATCCATGAGGGCGATTGTTGGTCCCGCTCCGGCCGCGGCAAGCCTGCGCGGCGCCCCCTCGCCCGCCCTTGCGCCACGCCGAGCCCGCGGCCATGCTGGATCTTTTCGCATGCTCCAACACCGAAGCCAGATCGAGGTCCGCTACGCGGAGACCGACATGATGGGGGTCGTCTATCACGGCAGCTACCTGCCGTGGCTGGAGGTCGCCCGCACCGCGCTGCTCGCCGCCGAGGGCCTGCCCTACCGCGACCTCGAGGCGCGCGGGTTTTTCCTGCCGGTGATCGAGGTCAATCTGCGCTACCTCCGCCCGGCCCGCTACGCCGACACCGTGAGCGTCCACGCCGTCATCCGGGAAAAACCCGCGCTCCGCCTGCGCATCGACTACGAGCTGTTCCGCGGCGAGGAGAAACTCGCCACCGGCCACACCGTGCACGTCTTCATCGACAAGGCCGGCCGCCCCGTGCGACCGCCCGCGGAATTCGCCAGCCTGATCGACGAGCGCTTCGCCTGAAAAAACGCCATGGACCGTATCGCCCACTTCACCTCGCTCGTCGCGCAACAGCCGGCGAACCCGCTTTTTCGCTTCAGCCTGGCCCAGGCCCTGGACGCCGCCGACCGCCGCGAGGAGGCCGCCGGGCACTACCGCGCCTGCTGCGCCTCGCGGGCGGACTGGATGATGCCGCGCATCCTGCTCGGGAAACTGCTCCTGCGCTCCGGCGACACCGCCGCCGCCCGGCCGATCCTCGAGGAGGCGCTGCACCTGGCGGTCGAGCAGAACCACGAGGACCCCGCCGCCGAGCTGCGCGCGCTGCTTGGCGCGCTCTGACCCCGGCGCGGCCCTAGCCCCCGACGCCGCCCACGCCGCCCGCGCCCGGCCTGGTCATCGAGGACGGATCGAGGGCCGCGTCGAGCTCGGCCGCGCTCATCAGGCCGCGCGCCAGGACCACCTCGCGCAGCGTCTTGCCGCTCGCGTGGGCCTCCTTCGCCACCGAGGCCGCCGCGTCGTATCCGATCTTTGGATTCAGCGCGGTCACCAGCATCAGCGAGCGGTCGACCAGTTCCCGGCAGCGCTCCGCATCGGCCTCCAAACCGGCCACGCAGGCCTCGGCGAACTGCCGCGCCCCCGCGGCCAGCACGCGGACGGCCTCGTGCAGCGCGTGGGCGATCAGCGGCAGGGTCACGTTGAGCTCGAAGTGCCCTGCGTTGCCGCAGGCCACGACCATCGAGGCGTTCCCCTGCGCGTAGATCGCCGCCTGCACGAGCATCTCGCTCATCACCGGGTTCACCTTGCCGGGCATGATCGAGGAGCCCGGCTGGGTGGCCGGCAGACGCAGTTCACCGAGCCCCGCCCGGGGGCCGGACCCTAGCAGACGGACGTCGCCGGCGATCTTGGTCAGGCTCGCGGAGATCGCCGCGATCTGCCCCGCCACCTCCACCGCGTCATCACGGGCCGCCTGCGCCTCGAAGTGGTTTGGCGCCTCGACAAACTCGAGGCCCGTCTCCGCCGACAGGATCTCCGCGACCAGGGCCCCGAAGCGCGGATCGCAGTTTATCCCGGTGCCCACCGCCGTGCCGCCCACCGCCAGTTCCCGCAGGGCGCGCACCGCCCGCTCCGTGCGCTCGACCGCCTTGGCCACCTGCGCGGCATAACCGGAAAACTCCTGCCCCAGGGTGAGCGGCGTGGCGTCCATCAGGTGCGTGCGGCCGATCTTGATGATGCCGCCGAAGTCCGCGGCCTTTTTCTCCAGCGCGCTTTGCAGGTGCCGCAGCGCGGGGCGCAGCTCCCGCGCGAGCGCGAGCGCCACGCTGACGTGCAGCGCGGTCGGGATGATGTCGTTGGAAGACTGGCCGAGGTTGACGTCGTCGTTGGGATGCACCGGACGTTTCGAGCCGACGGGCTCGCCGGCCAGCTGGCTCGCGCGGTTGGCGATCACCTCGTTGGCGTTCATGTTGGTCGAGGTGCCCGAGCCGGTTTGGAAGACGTCGACGGGGAAATGGGCGTCGAGTCGACCCTCCGCCACCTCTCTCGCCGCCCGCCGGATCAGTTGCGCCTTCGCCTGGGGCAGGTGCCCGAGTTGTTCGTTGGCGCGGGCGCAGGCCTCCTTCACCAGCCCGAGCCCGTGAATGAAGGCCGGCGGCATGGCGCGACCGCTGATCGGAAAATTCAAGACCGCCCGCTGGGTCGACGCGCCGTAGAGCGCATCGGCCGGCACCTGCATCTCGCCCATCGAATCACGTTCCGTTCTCATGCCGGAAGGTGCCGCGGGTCGGGCCGCTGCGCAAATCTCCCCGCCTCCGCGCGCGCCGCCCCGCCCGATCAAGGCAGCACCACGGCCCGGACCAAAAAATGGTCCGACCAAAGAAGCTTTAAGAGATCGTTGGGCCGTCTCGGCAGAGGCGGCCGCACCACCTCCACGGAGCCGAGGCGGGCGCTGGTGAAGATCCGGTCCAAGGCCTTGTTATCCAGATGGGTGGGAGCAAACTCGGTGGCCTCGCCCGAGTCGGCGAGCGGGAGGATGCCGCGGGCGGGATTGTTGAAGTCGCCCAGGATGACCAGGACGGTCGCGGGTTGGGCCACGCGGGATGCCGCGATCCATTCGGACAGCGCGCGGATCTGCCCCAAGTGGCGCTCCTCGTTTCGGCCGAAGGGGCGGAGCAGGTGCACGTTCAGGATCGCGTAGCGCGTGCCGTTTTCCTCCACCGTGACGAGGAGGTGCTTGGAGAGATTCTCGAGCTCGCGCACCCGCGCGGCGCCACGAACCCTCAAACCCGGCCGCTCCGCCACCAGGGTCGCCACGTCCTGCCCCGTGTAGGTGTCCCGGCCCTGCACGAAGCGAGAGCCCATGCCGGTGCGACGGGCCATCTCCAAGGCCTCGATCTCGCTGCCGACCTCTTGCAGCGCGACCACGTCCAAGTCGCGCAACAGGCCGGACAGGTTGTCGAGCTTCGCCGAGTAGACCTCGGCCGGCGGGCCCTTGTCCGCGAGCCTTCCCTCCGGCGGCCGGGCCGGGTCCACGAGGAAATAGCAATTCAGCGTGCCCACGCGAAGTTCAGCCCGGAGGGCGCTGAGCAAGGCGGCGATCACGAGGAGGCTGCGCGCCGCGCGCAGGAGCGAGGAGTATGGGGACATTTTCCCGAGCATGGTGCGGGGCCCGCACCGGTCCGAGCGCCGGTAGCTGAGTCTCTTCCGGGGCGTAAGGCTACGGGGGTGTTCACCCTTGCCTTCGCGCGCGCGCGCGGCGGGGGCGGCCGCGGAGCTCGCGCGACCACGCCCGGTTTTTTCGCGCGCTTCGCTTGGATTCCGACGGCGATGGAGCACCGTTCACCGGTGGCGCCCCACTTTTACGAGGCGCTGCAAGTCTATCGACAGTCTTTTCTTGGCCTCCCCGCGGACACGCCGAGATTCTGGGCCCGCGCAGTGAACGCCCCCCGCCTTCCCACGACCTCCGCCCGCTTCACCACCTTGCTCGTGATCCTCGTGATCACGCTGGGTTTCTCCCTGTCCATCCTGGGCGGCTTCATCCTCGCGCACCACAACCAACAGGAGGCGGAACTCCGCTTCGAACGCCTCGCCGAACGACTGGTGACCGAGGTGGAGCGGCGCCTCAACCTGCCCGTCTATGGCATGAAGGGCGCGCGCGGCGTCTATGCCGCCACCGAGGTGGTCACGCGCGCCGAGTTCGCGGCCTACGTCGCCTCGCGCGATCTCCCGCGCGAGTTCCCCGGCGTGCAGGGCTTCGGATTCGTGCAACGCGTCCCGCGCGAGGACCTCGATTCGTTCATCGCCGCCACGCGGGCCGACGGAGCGCCTGATTTCGAGGTGCGAAGCAAGGGCGAGGCCGAGGACCTCTACGTCATCAAATACATCTACCCGGTCCGGCAAAACCTCGCCGCCCGCGGCTACGACATCGGCTCCGAGTCGATCCGCCGCGCCGCCATCCAACGCGCCATCCAGTCCGGCCGCCCCACCCTTTCCGGCCGTGTCACCCTCGTGCAAGACGACACCCATCGCGCGGGTTTCCTCTACCTGTTGCCGATCTTTCGCCCGGGCGCCTCGCTCGACACCGAGGAGGATCGTCTGGGGGCGCTGGTCGGGCTGATCTACGCGCCGATCATCATCGACGAGATCTTCGATGGTCTGCTCGCCTCGGTCGAGGGCCTGATCGATTTGGAGGTGTTCGACGGGGCCGAACGACACCCCGACGCCCTCACCCTCGACCCGGAAAGCCGCGGCGCCGGCACGCAGAAAAACGCCGGCGGCGAAGCGGCGGGGCGGCGTTTCCAAGTCGTGCGCGCCATCTCCATCGGGCAGACCGTGTGGACGATGGCGATGAGCTCCACGCCCAAGTTCGAGGCCTCGCTCAGCCGCCACCACCCCTACCTTCTCGCGCTCTTCGGCTGTTTCACCACCCTGCTCGTCGCCGGCATCGTTTTCGCCCTCTCGACCGGCCGCGCGCGCGCGCTCGCCCTCGCCCACCAGATGACCGCAAACCTGCGCGAAGCGGAGGCCGAGTCCCGCCGTCTCGCCGTCGTGGCCAGCCGCACCAACAACGCCGTCGTCATCGCCGACCGCGAAGGGCGCATCGAATGGGCCAACGAAGCCTTCACCCGCATCACCGGCTTCACCCCGGAGGAGTCGCGCGGGCGCAAGCCCGGCGAGTTTCTTCAAGGCCCCCTCACCGATCCCGAGATCCGCTCGGTGATGCGAGCCGGCATCGAGAGCGGCAAAGGCTTTCACGTCGAGATCATCAACTACCACAAGAGCGGAGCGCCCTACTGGCTCGATATCGAGGTGCAGCCCCTCCACGACGCGTCCGGCGCGCTCACCGGCTTCATGGCCATCGAGAGCGACATCACGGATCGCAAGGCCGCCGAGCAAAACCTGCAGGCCAGCGAACAACGCCTTCGCGCCCTCACCACCCACGCCCCCGGGGTGCTTTTCCAGTTCATCGCCTCGGCCACGGGCGTGCTCACCGTCCCCCTGCTCAGCCAGGGGCTGCGCGCGCTCGTGGGCCGCGACCCCGAGCCCTTCCGCCGTCGTCCGCTGCGCCTCCTCGCGCTCGTGCCTCGCGGCGAACGACGCACCGTGCTCGAGACCCTGCGGACCGCCGTCACCACCGGTCGCCCCTGGGTGCACGTGTTCCCCCTGCGCACCACCGGGGGCGCCATTCACTGGGTCGCCGTCCGTTCCTCGGTCCATCCCCAGCCGGACGGCTCCAAGGCCTGGTTTGGCGCGCTCGCCGACATCACCGAACAACAACTCGCCCGCCGCGCCGCCGAACAAGCCAACGCCGCCAAGAGCCAGTTCCTCGCCATGATGAGCCACGAGATCCGCACGCCGATGAACGGCGTGATCGGCATGACCTCGCTGCTGCTCGACACGCCGCTCGACGCCCGGCAGCGCGAGTTCACCGAGATCATCCGCTCCAGCGGCGAGACCCTGCTCGCCCTGATCAACGACATCCTCGACTTCTCCAAGATCGAGGCCGGCCGGCTCGAGCTTGAGCAGGCGCCCTTCGATCTGGCCGACTGCGTGGAGGGCGCGCTCGACCTTTTCGCCCAGCGCGCCGCCGCCAAGGGCATCGACCTGCTTTGCGAATTCGGCGAGGGGGTGCCGCGCGAAATCCGCGGCGATCCCACCCGGCTCCGCCAGGTCCTCGTCAACCTCGTTGGCAACGCGCTCAAGTTCACCGACGAGGGCGAGGTGCACGTGTCGGTCCGCGTGCTCAACGAAGCCGGCGGCAACCGCCAGCTGCTCATCTCCGTGCGCGATACCGGAATCGGCATCGCGCCCGACGCCCAGGCGCGTCTCTTCAACGCCTTCACCCAGGTCGACACCTCCACCACGCGCAAATACGGCGGCACCGGCCTGGGCCTCGCCATCAGCCGCCGCCTGGCCGAGCTGATGGGCGGGCGCATGTGGTTGGAAAGCGTGCCCGGCCAGGGCTCCACCTTCCACTTCACCGTCGACGCGGAATGGCTCCCGGCCGGCCCCCGGCGCGTCCAGCCCACCCGCGTGGTCCTGCGCGGCCTGCGCGTCCTCATCGTCGACGACAACGCCACCAATCGTCGCATCCTCGCCGGCCTCGCCGACCGCTGGGAGATGAGCGCCCGCCAAGCGGCGGACGGCCCCGCCGCGCTGGAGCTGCTGCGCAGCGACGCCCTCTTCGACCTCGCGGTCCTCGACATGCACATGCCGGGCATGGACGGCGTGGAGCTCGCCCGCATCATCCGCACGCTGCCCGGCCGCGCCCGCCTGCCCCTCGTCCTCCTGAGCTCCATCGGACACGATCTGCCCGCGGCGGACCGCGCCTGCTTCCAACAGGTGCTCAGCAAGCCCGCCAAGCCCGCCGCGCTCCACGAGGCTCTCTGCCACGCCATCGGCCGGGCCGGCCCTCCGAGTGGCTCCACCGAAAACAACTCCCCCGCCCTGCCGCCGGTGGACGAACGCAACGAGCGCATCCTCGTCGCGGAAGACAACCCGGTTAACCAAAAGGTCGCCCTGCACCTCCTCTCGCGCCTCGGCTACCGCGCCGATCTCGCCGGCAACGGTCTCGAGGTGCTCGACGCCCTCGCCCGCCAACCCTACGACATCATCCTCATGGACGTGCAGATGCCGGAGATGGACGGTCTCGAGGCCACTCGCCGACTCCGCGCGGAGCCTCCTCCCCACGGCCGCCCCTGGATCATCGCGCTGACCGCCAACGCGATGGAGGGCGACCGCGAAGCCTGCGCCGCCGCCGGGATGGACGATTACGTCAGCAAGCCCATGCGTTCCGCGGATCTGGCCGCGGCGATCGCCCGCGCCCAATCTCGCCTGCCCGCCGCCTGATCTCGCGGCTCCCCCGCTCCCTTGCGGCCTTCGCGCGGGCGCGAGACCTTTTTTACGAGACGGGAATCAGCCCGGCCTTGGCTCGCCCACCCCTGCGAAAAAGCCGGGTCCCGGTAATCCCCCTGATGGTTCGCCGGGCCATTCTCTGGGACCCTGCACCGCCTGTCCCCCCGGCTCCTCCCCGGGCGGCGCGCCACGCTCCCACCTCCGCGACACACGACGACCATGTCCGACGACTCCGCTTCCCGCCCTTCCCGCGCCTACAAGCGCCCCCACTCCGAGCCCGTCTCCGCCCCCCCTCCTTCCCCCACTCCGGTCACCGCGCTCTTCGAAGCCGCCGACGCTCTCTCCGAGTCTCGCCTTCGCTCGATCCTCGCCGCCGTCGTCGCCTTCCGTGACGGCGATTTTTCCGTTCGCCTGCCCGTAGAATGGGAGGGCACCGCCGGCCGGATCGCCGACGCGTTTAACCAGACCATCCGCCAAGAGGAGCGCGTCTCCTCCGAGATCAACCGCCTCAGCCTCACCGTCGGCAAGGAAGGCCGCCTCCGCCAACGCATGTCCGTGCCCGGCGCGGCCGGTGCCTGGTCCGAAAAAGTCGATTCGTTCAACACCCTGCTCGACGACCTCGTGCGCCCCACCACCGAGGTCGCGCGCACCATCGGCGCCGTCGCCAAGGGAGACCTCGACCAGTCCATGGACCTCGAGGTCGACGGACGTCCTCTCAAAGGCGAGTTCCTCAGCTCCGCCAAGCTCGTGAACACCATGATCGAGCAGCTCTCCGTCTTCACCTCCGAGGTCACGCGCGTGGCCCGCGAGGTCGGCACCGAGGGCAAGCTCGGCGGCCAGGCCAAGGTCCGCGGCGTCTCCGGCGTGTGGAAGGAGCTCACCGAATCCGTCAACCAGATGGCGGGCAACCTCACCGCCCAGGTCCGCAACATCGCCGACGTCACCATCGCCGTGGCCAACGGCGACCTCTCCAAAAAGATCACCGTCGATGTGCGCGGCGAGATCCTCCAGCTCAAGGAGGCCATCAACACCATGGTGGACCAGCTGCGCTCCTTCGCCTCCGAGGTGACGCGCGTCGCCCGCGAGGTCGGCACCGAAGGCCGCCTCGGCGGCCAGGCCGTCGTGCCCGGTGTGGCCGGCACCTGGAAGGACCTCACCGACTCGGTCAACGCCATGGCGACCAACCTCACCGCGCAGGTGCGCAACATCGCCACCGTCACCACCGCCGTCGCCCGCGGCGACCTCTCGCGCAAGATCACCGTCGAGGTGAAGGGCGAGATCCTCGAGCTCAAGGACACCATCAACACGATGGTCGACCAGCTCAACGGCTTCTCCTCCGCTGTGTCGCGCGCCGCCCGCGAGGTCGGCACCGATGGCAAGCTCGGCGGCCAGGCCCAGGTCCCGGGCGTCGCCGGCACCTGGAAAGACCTCACCGACAACGTAAACTCGATGGCGGACAACCTCACCTCGCAGGTGCGCAACATCGCCGACGTCACCACCGCCGTCGCCCGCGGCGACCTTTCGCGCAAGATCACCGTCGAGGTGAAGGGCGAGATCCTCGAGCTGAAGAACACCATCAAGACCATTGTGGACCAGCTCAACGGCTTCGCCGGCGAGGTGACCCGCGTCGCCCGCGAGGTCGGCACCGAAGGCAAGCTCGGCGGCCAAGCCGAGGTGCGCGGCGTGGCCGGCACCTGGAAGGACCTCACGGACACCGTAAACTCCATGGCGTCCAACCTCACCTCGCAGGTGCGCAACATCGCCGACGTCACCACCGCCGTCGCAAACGGCGACCTCTCGCGCAAGATCACCGTCGAGGTGAAGGGCGAGATCCTCGAGCTGAAGAACACCATCAACACCATGGTGGACCAGCTCAACGGCTTCGCCGGCGAGGTCAGCCGCGTCGCCCGCGAGGTCGGCACCGAGGGCAAGCTCGGCGGCCAGGCCGCCGTGCCCGGCGTGGCCGGCACCTGGAAGGACCTCACTGACAACGTAAACTCGATGGCGTCCAACCTCACCGCGCAGGTGCGCACCATCGCCGAGGTCACCATCGCCGTCGCCAACGGCGACCTCTCCAAAAAGATCACCGTCGATGTGCGCGGCGAGATCCTCCAGCTCAAGGAGGCCATCAACACCATGGTGGAC
>JAUVVA010000059.1 GCA_030604905.1 Verrucomicrobiota bacterium
CCGGAGGCGCGGCAGGCGCGGGCGAGATCGGGGGCAGGCTGACCAGCGGCGTGGCGGCGGGCACGGGGGCGACGGCGGCCGGGGGCGGGGAGAGCGGGGCCTGGACGGGGGTGGCGGGCGCGCTGGCGAGGGCCGGGGCGGGGAGCGGCGAGACCGGAGCCTGGGGAGCGGGGTCGGGGATCGCGTAGTGCATGACGAGCACCGTGGCGCCCACGCCCATGGCAAGCACACCGAGGCCAAACCAGAGCGGAGCGAGCGAGCGTTTGTGGGTGGCGGTGCGGACGTGGGTGGCGACGGCGGCGGCGGCGACACCGCTGGGGGCGGAGGCGAGCGGGGCGGCCTCGAGGCTGCGCTGGCGCTGGGCTTTTTTGAGGGCTTCGTTGATCAGGCTCATGGCGCGGGAGAGGCGGGCGGGAGGACGGAGGCGTGGGCGGGAACGAGGGAGCGGGGTCGAGGACGCGCAGGCGAACGCGGAAGGGATGAATCAGGCGGTGAGGTTCTTGAGATCCTTGATGGCGCGACGGACGTCCCACCAGGTGACTTCGTCGGATTCGCGGATGTAGGCGGCGAGGATGGCCTTGTCGCAGAGATTATTCACGATGCGGGGGATCCCCTGGCTGTGGCGGTGGACGGCGCGCAGGGCCCAAGGGGTGAAGCTGGGGCGGCCTTGCCCGCCGGAGCGGGTGAGCCGGTGTTGCACGTAGTGGGCGAGATCGGTGCGGCTGAGGGGCTTGAGTTCGTAGTGGACGAGCACGCGCTGGCGGAGTTGGCGGAGCTCGGGGCGGGCGAGGATGTCCTTCAGCTCGGGCTGGCCCATGAGGACGATCTGTAGGAGTTTGTGCTTGTCCGTTTCGAGGTTGGAGAGGAGGCGGATCTGCTCGAGGACGCCGAAGGAGAGGTTCTGGGCCTCGTCGATGATGAGAAGGATGTCGCGCCCGGCGGCGATGCGGTCGAGGAGGGCGCGGTTTAATTGGCCGAGCAGATCGGGTTGTTCGTGGTGGAGCGGGGTCTCGCCGAGCTCGGTGAGGATGGCGCGGAGCATCTGGGGCTCGTTGACCGCCGGGTTGAGGATCAAGGCGATGTCGAAGCGGCCGTCCTGCTCGACCTCGTGCAGGAACTGGCGGCAGAGGGTGGTCTTGCCGCAGCCGACCTCGCCGATGAGCACGATGAATCCTTTTTTCTCATAAACCCCATATTTCAGGTGTTGAAGCGCCTCCTGGTGGGTGGGGCTGAGGTAGAGAAACTTGGGATCGGGCGTGATGTGGAAGGGCAGTTCCGACAGCCCGTAGTAGCTCTGATACATCGCGCGAATGGGTAGCGGGAGGGGCCGGGGCATGGCACGCCAAATCCGTGTGCGAAAAAACTCCCGGTCGCGATTTACACGGAGTGGAGCTTTGGACAGAAGAGGTGGTCTACTCCCCGACTCCCATCCATGTCCGCCTGGCTGACTCGACTTTTTCTCATCGTCTGCGCCCTCGTGGCGGCGGGAGTGCTCGCGGGCCTGGCCGTGGTGTTGGCCCAGACGCAGGCCGAATTTCAGCGGGTGAGGGAGATCGAGGCGCAGACGCGCACGAGGCTGGCCGAGGTGGAGGCCAGGCTGGCGGAGCAGGAGATCGTGCTGGAGCGGCTGAGAACGGACCCGGCTTTCGTGGAGATGGTGATCCGGCGGCGTCTGGGCTATGCCAAGCCGGACGAGTTTGTGTTTCGCTTCAATGATTGAGCGGGGGCCGGCCCGCATCTCCGCGGCTCAGGCGGTCCGGCGGAGGCGCATGCGGCCGACGATGCCGAAGCCGTCGTGATGGTGGGGCTCCTCGGCGGCGACACCGTCGGTGCGGTCGTAGCCGGTGAAGTAGAGGAGGAAGGCGCCGTCGGGCTCGGGGAGGATAGGCGGCTCCATAGCGTGGGAGAGCGGCGCGGTTCTGTCCGGAGCGCAGGCGCGGGCTCAGGCGGCGGCGCGGCGCGCGGCCCAAAAAAGGGTGGCGGCGAGGAGCGCCAGGAGGACGGTGAAGGGGGCGAGCACGCGGGCGTCCTGCGGAGCGAGGGCGGCGAGACCGGCCATGAGCGCGGCGAGGGCGCCGACGGAGAAGCCGCAGAGCTTGATCGGCAGGGTCGAGGCGCGCGGGGCGGAGCGCGCGCTTTCCTGCGCTCGGCGCTCGGCGACGCGTTTCCAGCCGGGGGCCTCGTCGCGGGCGAGCAATTCGGCCGCGCCGAGGAGGAGCAGCGGAGGCACGAGGCCGGCCACGAGATCGGTGACGCGCGGGTTGATCTGGGCGAGGGCGGCAAGGCCGCCAAAGCCCGGCAGGTCGGCGAGGAAGCCGCCGGGGGCGAGGCCGAACTTGGCGGCGAGCCCGGCGCAGACGCCGACCACGGTGGTGGTCCAGACCGCGCCGAGCCCGATGCGGCGGGAGAAAAGACCCCAGATCGTGGGCAGGACGAGCGGCCCGGTGAGCAGGGTGGTGAAGGCGATGATGTAGCCGGTGTAGTCGCCGAGGCGCGGGATGAGCAGGGCGCCGGCGAGCACGACGCCGCCGAGCAGAAAGGTGAAGGCGCGGCCGGCCCAGACGAGCTCGGCCTCGGTGGCGAGCGGGCGAAGGTAACGTTGATAGACCTCGCGGGTCATGGCGGCGGCGTAGACGTTGAGCTGGGTGGTGAGCGTGCTGGCGGTGGCCGAGCTCATGGCCGCGATCATGAGTCCCATCATGCCGGCGGGGAGCACGAGACGGCAGGCGAGGATGTAGGCCTGCTCGTGGTTGGCGTCGGGGACGATGCCACGGTAGATCATGGGCGGCAGCATCCAGAAGAAGGGGCTGACGAGAAACAGCACCGCGAAGAGCCAGGCGGCCTTGCGCGCGTCACGGCGCGAGGGCACGCAAAGGTAGCGCTGCACGAAGGCCCACTCGCCGCCGAGCTTGAAGAAGTGGACGAGGCACCAGCCGGCGAGAAACCACCAGGTAAACTCGGCCGCGGTGGGCGAGAAGAAGCCCTCGGGCGAGTTGGCGACGAAGGCCGTGGGGCCGCCGATCTTGAGGAAGAGCAGGGGCACGACCACGACGACCGCGGCGCTGAGGATGATAAATTGCAGCACGTCGGTCATGAGCACGGCCCAGAGGCCGCCGCCGAGCGTGATGAGGATGACCAGGGAGCCGAGGGCGAGGGTGACGACGGTGACGGAGAGCCGGCCGGTGGCGGGGTCCGCGAGCAAATGACCCTCCGGAAGGGGCACGATGGCGCAGATGATGACGGCGAGCGCATAGAGCCCGCCGCCGAGGGTGAAGAGGCCGAGCGTGCCTTGGAGCCAGGTGTAGAACTGGACGAGAGAGGGGCCGAAGCGGAGGCGGAGGAACTCGGCGGCCGATTCGACGCCGAGGGAGCGCCAGCGGCCGGCGAGCAGCCAGCCGACGAAGAGCGTGGCGACGCCGATCGTGAAGAGGATGGAGACGCCGACGAGCCCGTGGCGGTAGGCGATGCCGCCCCACACCACGAAGGTGCCGGCGGAAAAGAGCGTCATGAAGGCCGAGACGCCCGAGACCCACCACGGCGACTCGCCGCCGGCGGCGAACATCTGGCCGCTGGTTTTGACGCGGCGCAGGAAGACCGCGCCCATGGCGACGAGGCCGAGGAGGTAGAGGACGAGGACGGTCAGATCGAGGGAGGACACGGGACGCGGCGAAGGCCGGGAGGGAGCCCGGCCCTCCCAAGGGCGGGCTAGGTGTAGTGGAGCTGGGCGGTGGCGGTGCAGTCGGCGGAGGCGACCACGCGGACCCAGTGGGCGCCGAAGCCGGTCGGGAAGCTGTGCTGGGCGTAGCCTCCGGCGGGGACCGTGAACCGCTGGTAGGCGTGGAAGCGACCGTCCCCCTGGAAGTCCACCTCGACGGAGAACTCGACGGGGGAATCCGATGTATGCGTGAGGTGGATACACTTGTGGACGAAGCCGGTCATGAGGTAGGGGTCGCTGGGTTCGCCGGCCTTGACGGGAGTGCCCCACCAGGGGCCGCCCCAGCCGGCGGGACGTCCGAGTTTCCAGAGGTCGTCGGTGCGGCCCATCCAGAGGCCGGACTGGGGCTCGGCGCAGAGGTGGTTCTCGCCCGAATCGGGCGAGGCGTTGTCGGCGCCGACGACGAGCAGGCCTTTCCAGGAGCAGAAGTCGCCGTGGACCCAGAGGTGCTGGCCGATGGGCTTCACGCCCCAGACGCGGTTGCCGAAGGCCCAGGGGGAGAGCTCGTAGAACATGCCCGAGATATCCATGAGGAAGCGCTCGTGCTCGACCTCGCGGATGCGGGGCCACTCGGTCTGCCACTTGTGCTCGTGGGTATGGGTGGACTTGGGGAGGCGGTAGCTGCGCCAGGTTTTGTCCTTGTGGGTATAGACCTTGAGGATGACGGAGGCGCGGTCCCAGCCCGTGGCGAAGATGGTGCCGGGCGAGTCGCCGCCGTGGCCGTCCACCGCGCCGATGAGGCCGCCGCGGCCCTGCACGCAGACGAAGGGTTTGCGCTCGAGCACGGTCCATTTCTCGCCGTCGTATTCGGCGAGGGTGCCTTCGCTCTGTTTGCCGAGGAAGTCGGGCTCGCTGTAGTCGTTGTTGGCGACGACGAGGCGACCGTAGGCGGTGTAGCAGTCCTTGAAGTGGCACTTGAACTCGCCGGGCGTGCCGAGCTGGTCGGTGAGGTTGAAAAGCTTTTTCACCGCGAGCGTGCGGACGTTGAGCTCGAAGAGCTCGCCTTCCATGCCGAGCATGTAGACGAGATTGGCCGGGTCCTTGAGGTGGCGGGCGGTGCCGCAGAGACGGATGTCGACGAGCTCGCGGACGGTGCGCACGCGGTGCTCCTTGTCCACGACGTGCGGGCCGATGATGAGCTGGCTGGATTCGAAGTGGATGAAGCGGTTGGCGTAGGTGCCGTCCACGCCGAGGCCCTCGGGGTGGCGGGTCATGACGAAGTTTTCGTCGATCACGCGCAGGCCGTTGCCGGTGCCGGACTGGCGGCGGTGGGAGACGTAGCTGAGGATGTAGAGCTTGCCATTCCAAGGCATGAGGCAGCCGACGCCGTTTTCGGAGCGCGGAGGGCCGAAGTCGCCGATTTGGGCAAAGGCCGGCACGACGCCGGAGATGGAGATGGGAGCGGAGGAGCTTGCGGTGGCGGCGGACATGGTGGGAGGAAAGGATTTTTGGGGACCGAGGGCGGCTCAGAGGTCGGCGGGGAGGTCTCCGTGGGTGAAGGTGGTGAAGGGGCTGCTGTGTTGGGAATCCAGCGGCCGGCGGGGGAGGATGAGCGCGCGGGCCTCCTCGCGCGGCCAGCGAGGCTCCAGCAGTTCCCAGTAGGAGATGGCGTGGGGCAGGTGCAGGAGCGACTTGTCGGGCCCGGTGAAGTAGGGGAAGGAGTCCGGGTCCGCGACCCAGGGGACCAAGCGCTCGTAGGCGAGACGGAGGCTGCGGCCGGAGGGCGAGACGTGATTGAAGAGATCGACGCCGCGGTGGCGGGCGATCTCGGCGCCGAGCGTGTGGGGCTGGAGGGTGAAGTGCGAATACCAGAGTCCGTGGGAACCGGGCGTGTCGCGGTTGCGGGAGACCTCGTGGGGCAGGTGGCCGTCCGCGGCGATGGAGATCTCGGTGAGTCGTTTCCAACGTGCCACCATGGCGTCGAAGAGGGCTTGGTCGTCGAGGAAGGCGGCGGTGGCGAGGCCGAGCACGTTGCCCCAGTTGCCCCAGTTGTTGTCGCGGGTCCAGACGAGCCAGCGGTCGCGCCCGCGGCGTTCGGCCTCGGTCTTGACGAGGGCGAGGTAGTCGCGGAACCGGGCCTCGTGCTCGGTCGTCCAGGCGGCGGTGCCGCGCAGGAGATCGGCGGCGAAGATCATCGCCGGGAAATGGTAGGCGAAGGTGAGGGTGGAGTCGGCCTCGGGGCTGATGCGGCGCACGGAGGTCCAGGCGAGGGCGAGGCGGGCGGCGGCCTCGGCGTAGTCGTCGCGGCCGGAGACGCGGGCGGCGAGGGCGAGGGCGTAGGCGGCGTTGGCGTCGCGGCGCAGGCCGTCCTTGGCGGCGCGATGGGCGGCGGCGTCTCGATAAAAGCCGGGCACGCGGTAGTGGCCGTCACGGGGAAGGCGGGGCTCGTAGGCGAGTGCCTCGTCGGCGAGCGCGCGAAGGGGGAGCCAGGCGGAGGCGGTGGGCTCGGTGCCGGCGAGCACCCGCTCGCGCAGGACGGCGAGGCGGGCGGCGCTGATGAAGACGGGAGGCGGCGGGGTGTCGGCGGGCGGGGTTTCGGTGGCGGTGAGCGTCGGGGGCAAGAAGCAGAACAGGGACGTGGCAAAGGCGAGGAGCGGAGGAAATCGCATGTCGACGTGAGGGCGGGGGACGCGGGGGAGGCATCTTAGCACAGGCCCCGGTCCCGAAAGGGACGCCTTTACGTCGATTTAAGACGCTTTTGCGACGGGAGGGTGGGGCCGGGGCGCCCGGCTTCGCCCGCAGGGGCACCCGAGACCGGACGGCCCTGCGGGCCGTCGCCTACGGCGATGCCATCTCCGCGCTACCGCGCTCCGTCGTCTCGAACTATCCTCCGGAAATTGTTCGCCCTGCGGGCTCACCTTCCGCCTGCGGCTCCGGGCTACGCCATCTCCGCTTCGCTCCGTCCTTCGCTCGGTCCGCACCGAAAATCTGCTGGCCACCTCGCCCCGCTGCTCCGCCGTCCAACTGAAGGATCCCGGTTCAGGGCGGCGGAAGCGTGAAGGTGGCGAGCGAGCGCGCGGGCAAGGTGCCGCGCCAAGCGCGGCCGGAGCGGGAGAAGGTGAAGGGGCGGGCGGCCGCGAAGGGGTTGCGCACGACGAGGGAGGCGGAGCCGTCGGGGAGGCGGTAGGCGAGGGCGTTGGCGGCCCAGGGGCGGGAGCAGGCGATGCGGCGGGCGCCGACGGGGATGGAGGCGGCGTAGTGGCGGAAGATCTGATACTCCGGGTTGAGGGTGACGGCGCGGGTGGCGGGGTCGATGGTGACCATCGCGTTTTGGCGCCAGCCCCAGGTGCTTTCGCCGCCGGGCTCGAGGACAGGGTTCCAGTAGACGTAGGCGGAAGCGTCCTGGACGAGGTAGTGCTGCACGAGGTCGGCGACATACCAGGCGTATTGCCAGGTGTTGTTGCCGTCGCCGCATTCGTTTTCGGTCTGGATGAGGGGCAGTTCGGGGTAGGCGAGGCGGGTGCGCCAGACGGCGTATTTGCCGGCCCACTGATAACTGATGCCGCGGACGTGGCGGGATGCTTCGCGGTCTTCGAGGACGGTGAAGGCGTAGTCGTTGAAGGTGGACCACCATTTGCGGTCGTCGGTCTCGGGGCCGTTGATGGTGCCGAGCCAGATCTGGGCGGAGAGGCCGGCGCGTTCGAAGGCGGGGCCGAGGTGGCGGCCGATGAAGTGGGCGAACTCGGCGCCGGTGATGACGCAGGAGGGAAATTTCTGCGTGGAGACGGGCTCGTTCTGCACGTGGATCTCGTCGATGCGGATGCCCTCGGCGGCGTAGGCCTGGACAAACTTCACGAAGTAGCGCGCGTAGGTGTCGAGGTGGCGCTCGTCGGCGATGAGTTTGCCGTAGTTGTAGACGGGCGGGTTCTTCAGCCAGGCGGGCGGGCTCCAGGGAGAGGCGAAGAGGGTGAGCGCGGGCTGACGGGCGAGGGCCTCCTTGATGTAGGGGATGAGGTGGCGGCGATCGCGCTCGAGCGAGAAGTGGGCGAGCTCGAAGTCGCCGGGGGTGTCGGCGAGGCTATACCAGTCGAGGCTGTAGTCGTTGGCGCCGATGGGGAGGCGGCAGTGGCGGAGGCGGAGGTCGCCGTCGGGGCGGAAGAAGGCGTCCAGCAGCCGGCCGCGCGCGGCGGGGTCGAGGTGGCCGAGGGCTCGCCAGCCGAGCTCGTTGAAGCAGGCGCCGAAGCCTCGCCAGGTGGTGGGGGTCTCGGCGTCGAGGGAGAGGTCGGCGGCGGAGGGAGGGGTGGAGAGCGGTTCGGGCGAGGCGAGTGTGGCGCAGTGGTGGTGCTCGTCGGTGAAGAAGGCGGGGAGAGTCATGGCGAAGAAAGGTGCGCGGAGACGCGGGACAGGGGGGTAGCACGAAAATCTGCGTGGTGTAAAACGCGGGCGACCGGCTTTTTGTCTTTCCTTAGAACGGCCGCCGCCGCGCGGTGACGGTGGACGCGCGGGGAGGGCGGATGGCGCGAGCTTCGGCCGGGGGCGCCGGATTTGGGGGTGGCGGCATTGCGTCGATCTCCTACGGTTTTGCGCATGAGGTCGAAAGCGCGCACGGTGTGGTTGATGTTGAGCCCGCATCTGACGGTGAAGCGCGAGGCGCTGGCCGGCATCGAGCGGGCGGTGGCGGAGCGGGGGCTCAACTGGGAGCTGGAGTTTCTGCCGCATTTGGTGGAACGGCGCGATTGGAGCGCGGGCGGAGAGGTGTCGGGCGTGATCGCCTGGCCGGATGTGCCGGAGCAGATCGTTTCGTTGCGGGCCAGCCGGCGCCCGGTGGTGTGGATGGGGCACGTGGACGCCGACCTGAAGCCGGCGGTGCGTTTCGACAACGCGGGCGTGGGGCGGATGGTGGCCGCGCACTTCCACGAGCGGGGCCTGAGGAGTTTTGCGTTCTACGCGGAGCGTCCGGACCAGGAGTATTCGAGGGGGCGGTGGTCGGGCTACGCGGCCTGGCTGGCGGAGCACGGTGGCGGAGCGCCGGCGCGTCTCGCGCTGCGCGGGGGCGAGATGAAATACGGGGTGGTCGACGCGACGCTGGAGCGGGTGGCGGCCTGGTTGCGGAGCTTGCCGAAGCCGGTCGGGGTGATGGGCGACCGGGATGGCGCCGGGATGAATCTTTTGCTCGCGGCGAGGCGGGCGGGACTGCGGGTGCCGGACGAGGTGGCGGTGGTGGGCGTGGGTGGCGACGACGTGTTGTGCGCCCTCACCCGGCCGCGCCTGAGCGCGGTGCGCCTGCCGGGGATGCAGGCGGGGCGGGAGGCGGTGCGCCTGCTGGAGGAGCTTTTGCGAAAGGGGCGGGCGAAGGACGTGCGCTTGGATTTGTTTTCGTTTCGGCAGGAGGCGTCCTCGGAGGTGTTTGCGCGGCACGACGAGGCGGTGAACGCGGCGCTGGGGGTGATCCGCGACGGGGCCTGCGGCGAGCTGGGCACGGAGCGCGTGGCGCGGGCGGCGGGTTTGTCGCGGCGGGTGCTGGAGCGGCGGTTCCGGCTGGCGACGGGGCGCACGGTGCACGACGAGATCACGCGGGTGCGGATCGAGCGCGCTTGTCGTTACCTGGTGGATACGAATCTGACGCTGGCCGAGGTGGCGGAGCGCTGCGGCTACGCGGAGCCGCAGCGGCTGGCGGAGGCGTTTCGGCGGCGCATGGGCTGCTCGCCCGGGGCCTATCGGAAAAGGGTGGCCGGCGGGTGAGCCTGGGGTCGGGGGGGCGCGAAGTGGCGCGGCATCCGGCCGGGGGGCGGCTTTGTGCGCCGGGGCCGTGCCGGCCGTCCCCGGTCTACTCGAAGCGCAGGGCGTCGATGGGGTCGAGCTTGGCGGCCTTGTGGGCGGGGTAGAAGCCGAAGGCCACGCCGACGAAGGCGGAGAAACCCACGGCGAGGGTGATGGAAGAGGTCGAGACCAGGACGGGCCAGCCGTTGAGGTTGGAGAGTGTCTGCGCGAGGCCGATGCCGCCGAGCACGCCGATCGCCCCGCCGATCATGCTGAGGATCATCGCCTCGATGAGAAACTGGAGCCGGATGTCGCGGTCGTGGGCTCCGATGGCGAGGCGGATGCCGATCTCGCGGGTGCGTTCCGTGACGGAGACCAGCATGATGTTCATGATGCCGATGCCGCCGACGAGGAGCGAGACGCCGGCGATGGCGCCGAGGAGGGCGGTCATGGTGCGCGAGGTCTCGGTGGCGGTCTGGGCGAGCTCAAGCTGGTTGCGCACGGTGAAATCGGGCTCGCGGCCGCCGCGGCGTTGCTGGAGGAGGTCGGCGATTTCCTGCTGAAGGCGCGGCATGGCGGCGGCGCTGGGGGCCTCGACGATGATGTTGTTGACCGTGTTTCTCCAGCGGAAGACGCGGCTCATGAAACTGGTGTAGGGCAGGTGCACGCAGTCGTCCTGGTCCTGTCCGAAGAAGTTGAAGCCTTTTGGCGAGAGCACGCCGACGACCTGGAAGGGGACGTTGTTGATGCGGATGTTTTGGCCGAGGGGGTCGACGTCGGGGAAGAGCTGCTTGGCGACGGTGGTGCCGATGACGGCGACCTTGGCGGCGGAACGCAGCTCGGCGTCGGTGAAGAGGCGGCCCTCGGCGAGGGGCCAGGCGCGGATGGCGGTGAATTCGGGCGCGACGCCGTGCACGGAGGTGCGCCAGTTGAGGCCGTTGCCGAGCACCTGGGCGCCTTGGCGGAGCTCGGGGCTTACGGCGACGGCGCCGCTGACTTCGCGTTGGATGGCGAGGGCGTCGTCGACGGTCAGCGTGTTGGCGCTGCCCTGGCCGCCGCGCGCGCCGGCGGTGGTGGCGCTGCCGGGGAGGATGGTGATGACGTTTCGCCCGAGCGAGGCGACCTGCGCCTCGACCTGGGCCTTGGCGCCGTTGCCGATACTGACCATCGTGATGACGGCGCCGACGCCGATGATGATGCCGAGCGCGGTCAGCGCGGAGCGCAGCTTGTTGCGGCGCAGCGCGCGGAGGGCGATGATGGTGGTGGCGAGGAGGCGCATGGCGAATGACGAATGACCAATGAGGAATGACGAATCACCAGGGGCGCGCGGTCGGGGCGGATGTGGCGAGGAAGAAGGCAGGCGAAGCCATTCGTCATTTCGCGCCGAAAGGCGCGGAGGTGAGCTGGGCGGCGGCCTCGGCGCCGAGCAGTTTTTTGAGTTCCTCGGCGGCGATGAGGCGGCCGGTGACGGGCTCGTCGCGGACCACGAGGCCGTCGCGCACGACGAGGATGCGTTTGCAGTATTGGGCGATGTCGAGCTCGTGGGTGACCATCACGATGGTGATGCCCTGCTCGTTGAGGCGCTGGAAAACGCCCATCACCTCGACGGAGGTCTTGGAATCGAGGTTGCCGGTGGGTTCGTCGGCGAGGAGGAGCCGGGGCTCGTTGACGAGGGCGCGGGCGATGGCGACACGCTGTTGTTGCCCGCCGGAGAGCTGCGAGGGCAGATGGTCGGCGCGCTGGGCGAGGCCGACGATCCCGAGCGCGGCCATGGCGCGGCGTTTCATCTCGGTGGAGGAAACGCGGTTTTGGGCGTAGAGCATGGGGAGCTCGACGTTCTCCAGCGCGCTGGTGCGGGGCAGGAGGTTGAAGCCTTGGAAGACAAACCCGAGTTTCTGGTTGCGCAGGTCGGCGCGCGCCTCGCGGTCGAGGGAGGCGACGTCGACGCCGTCGAGCAGGTAGCTGCCGGAGGTGGGGCGGTCGAGGCAGCCGAGGGTGTTCATCAGCGTCGACTTGCCGGAGCCGGAGGCGCCCATGATGGCGATGAATTCGCCGGCATGGATCTCGAGGGAGATGCCGCGCACGGCGTGGACCTCGAGCTCGCCGTTGCGGTAGGTGCGGCGGATGTCGCGGAGTTGGACGACGGGAGACAAGGAAGTTTGCGGGGGGACGAGGTTCAAGGGAGCTCAGAAGCGACGCTGGGGCTGGCCGCCGCCGAAGGGATTGGCGATGGGGCGGCTGCGGGAGGCGGCGAGTTCCTGCGCGCTGATGACGTTGGTGATCACCTGGTCGCCCTCGGAGAGTCCGGCGATGACTTCGGTGTTGATGCCGTCGGTGATGCCGAAGCGGGCGTTCACGGCTTGGGCTCGGGGCGCCTCGGGGGTGCCGGCGGTGAGGAAGATGGTGCGGGTGGTCTCGACGCCGATGGAGCCTCCGCCACCGCGGCGGCCGCGGCGATCGGGAAGCACGATGCCGCGTTCGGCGGCCAGGGTGCGCACGCGGTCCATGACGGCGGCGGTGGGGCGGCCCTCGGTGTGACCGACCTCCTTGAGAAGGGCTTCCAGGGTGTTGGCGGCCGGCTCGGCGGAGTCGGTATCGGCGGCGGGGAGGACCAGTTCTTCCGGCACGCGGGCGCGGAGCGCTCCGTTGGCCAAAAGGAGGGCGTCGCTCCGCTCTTGCACGATGATCGAGACGTCGGCGGTCATGCCGGGTTTGAGGCGGAGGTCGTCGTTGCGCACGTCGATGACGGTGACGTAGCTGATGACGTTTTGCTCGCGCACGGGGTTATTGCGGATCTGGCGAACGGTGCCGCGGAAACGCTGGCCGGGGTAGGCGTCGACGGTGAAGTTCACGTTTTGCCCGACGCGCACGTGGCTGATGTCGGCCTCGGAGACGGAGGCGTTGATCTGCATCTCGCGCAGGTCGTTGACGAGGACGAAGAGGACGGGGGCGGAGGTGCTGGCGGAGATGGTTTTGCCGGCGATGGCGGGGCGGTCGAGGACCATGCCGTCGATGGGGGCCGTGATGGTGCAGCGGGCGAGGTCGACCTTGGCGGTTTCGACGGCGGCGGTGCGGATGAGGAGTTGGGCGTCCGCCTGGGCAAGCTGCGCCTCGGCCTGGTCGAGCTCCTGTTGAGAGACGAGGTTGCGCTCGCGGAGGGAGCGGATGCGCTCGGCGTTGAGGCGGACGAGTTGGTGGTTCGCTTGGGTGTTGGCGAGCTCGGCCTCGGCCTGGCGGACGCGGTTCTCGAAGGTCGCCGGGTCGAGCCGCGCGAGCACATCGCCGGCCTTCACCTGGCTGTTGAAGTCGACCAAGACCTCCTTGATGAGGCCGGAGATCTGGGAGCTGACGTCGACGGTGGCGACGGGCTGGATGCCTCCGCTGGCGGTGACGCTTTGGGTGAGGGTGCCGCGGGTGACGGTCACGGTGCGGAAGGAGACGGGGGCGGGCTTGCTGCGTTCGCGCCACCAGAAGAAGGCGCCGACGGCGGCGACGAGGAAGAGGGCGGGAACGAGCAGGCGGCGGGGACGGAATGGCATGAGGGAGGACGCGGAGGGAAAGGAAAAAGAGGCCAGTGGATGGGACCAAGGCGGAAGGGCCAAGGCCCAATGCGAAATCAGCGCAACTTAAGGTGCGGGGAAGCGCGCGGAGCGCCTTGGTGCAGTTCAGACGGCGGCCGGGGCGGGGTGGTTGCGGTGATCGGTTTTTTTTCGGGGCGGGCGCGTCGTTGACAAAGCCGCTGCGGCTTGGTCTTTTGGTCGTTTCCATGTCGATTGTCATCTGGCTCCTCACCTTTGTCCTGGTCCTCCTCTCGATCTTCCTCGTGCTCGTGGTGCTCATGCAGAAGTCGAAGTCCGATGGAGGCGTCGGCGCCGCGCTGGGCGGCGGCATGACGGAGGCGACCTTCGGCGCCGACACGGGCAACGTGCTCGCGACGCTCACGCGCAACTGCACGATCGCGTTTTTCGTGATCAGCTTCAGCCTCTACCTGATGCA
This sequence comes from Verrucomicrobiota bacterium, assembly GCA_030604905.1. GTDB lineage: Bacteria > Verrucomicrobiota > Verrucomicrobiia > Opitutales > Opitutaceae > IMCC26134_A. Next base: position 13,412 of record JAUVVA010000059.1, read on the forward strand.
CATCCATCAGCATCGCGACGATCGCGGCGGGGTGACTTTGCCGACGATCGAAGTGCCGGCGGCGACGGCGCCCGGACTCGCTCCCGCGCCCGAGGCCGCGCCCGACGCGGAACCGGTTAACTAGAACGTGGGTCCAGTAGCGCGTGGCCCGGCCCCGCTTTATCTTTTCCCGGCAGACGGCTCCGTTCGTCTGCCTTTTGTTTGTCCTCGGTTCCCTGATCGGGGCTTCCCCGCTCGCGGCTCAATCGCGCCTGCACCGGCCCCCGCCGCGTTATCTGCAGTTGAGTCCGCCGGATCAGGAGCAGGGCGCGGAGATTCTGCGCTCGATGCGGGCGGCGGGGCCGGACGGTGGCTACTATCTCGAGTTTGAGTTGCGCGTGCTGCCGCGGCGTGGCGAGGAGTGGCGGGTGCCCGGACGTCTCTGGGGGGCGCGCAATCGCGAGGGTCCGGTGACGCGGATGGCGCTTGGCGCGCGGGAGGGCGCGGTCGGCGGGCCTGCGGAGAAACGCGTGCTGGTGCAAGGCGGTCCCCGTCCGGCCGCGTGGCAATGGCCGGCGCCCGACGGTGCGGCGGTGATCGCGGTGGACGAGGCGGCGCTCTTCAATCCCCTCGCGGGCACGGATCTCTCGGCCTTCGACCTGCAGATGCCCTTCTTGTATTGGCCGGATTTCGTCTACGAGGGGCGCACGCGGCTCAATGATCGTCCCGCGGAGACGTTTTTGCTCTATCCGCCGGCCGCGGTGGCCGAGCGCCGGCCGGACCTGGCCGCGATGCGGGTGTATTTGGATATTCAATACCACGCGCTTTTGCGGGCGGAGCAACTGGGCGAAAACGAGCGGGTGCTGAAGTCGATGCGGGTGGTGGAGCTGAAGAAAATCGACGAGCATTGGATCGTGCGCTCGGTCGAGCTGCGCGACGAGGCGACCCGCAACCGGACTCGTTTCGTGGTCACGGCCGCGGCCCTCAATCGGGAGTTTTCGGGCACGCTTTTCGAGCCCGGCATGCTGACCAGCCCCGTGGCCGCTCCGGCCGGGCTGACTCGTCTGGGACCCTGAGCGGGATCATTCGGTTGCCCGGGTCGCATCGCGGCCATCCGGCGGGAACTTTCGGCGGGGCCTTTGCGTCCGGGCCCGCCCGCCGCGCGGGCACCCAAGACCGGATGGGCCTGCGGGATCGTCTGCGGCGATGCCATCTCCGCGCTACCGCATCCTTCGCTCGGGCCGCACCGCAATCTGCTCAACACCTCGCCCCGCTGCTCCGCCGTCCGACCGAATGATCCTGTATCGGTGTCTGAGCCGATTCGCAGGGGCTTGCCTGCTCCGATGGTTTCGGCCGCAGCCGCCTGGGGCTCTGTCGAGCGGAGCCTGACTCGTGCCGAGCGTGACGAGGAGCGCCGGGAAGGCGCCGGGGGCGGAGTGGTCGGAGGAGCCTCCTCAAAACGAAAGAGGGGCCGCCAGTGAATACCGGCGACCCCTTTAAAGTGGTGGACCCTAGCAGGTTCGAACTGCTGACCTCCTCAATGCCATTGAGGCGCTCTACCAACTGAGCTAAGAGCCCCTGTGCGAAACAGGACGGGCAAAAAGCCGTTTCGCTCGCACGAATGCAAGCGGTTTTTTCGCGAAATGTTTTTGGGCCCGGACCGCCCCACGCCGCCCCACGCCGCACGTGGAGCGGCGAGGTGGGCGGCGTGCCGCTACTCTTTGCCCGCCGGCACGGCGCGGCTGTGGTGGCGGTGCAGCTGCCGCGCATAGTCTTCGTCCCAAGGGGCCGAGGGATCGAAACCGGGCGCGGCCTTCACCGCCTCGCGGGTCAGGTCGATGAAGACGCGCGACTGCGACCAACTGACCGAGCTGATCCAGTCGGGCGAGACCACGACTTTCTGCCCGGGGAGCCACACGCTCGTGTCGATCACCAAGTAACGCACCGCCCAGGTGAGGTCTTCGAACAAGAAGTCGTCGATGTTGCCGATCGCGCCGTCGGTGGCCTCGAGCCGATAGCCCCGCACGGCGCTGGCCCGGCGCAGGCGGGGATCCCCGTTGGGCGCGGTGCGCACCGAAGGCGCGGCGGCAAGCGCCGCTTGTGCAGTCGCCGGGACGGCGGGGTAGACCGGTGTCTCGATCGCCCCGACGGGCGAGGCGAAGGGCCCGCCGAGATAGCCGCCCGCTCCGGTCCAATACGCCGGCCATCCGTAGTGGGCTTGGAGGTCCTCTTCTTCTTCACGGGTGACGGCTCGTTCCGTGTCGACGCTCGGGCTCTGGCGCACTTGCTCTTGGGTGAGGTTGACCGGCATCAGGCCCTTTTCCCAGTCGGCCGCATCCAAGACGGCGGTCGAGATGAGGACCTTGCGGCTGTTCAACCAGGTGCCGGTCTCGACCACGAGGTAACGCAGGGTCCAGCGTTCGTCGTCGAAGTAGAAGTCTTTGATCTTACCGAGCACGCCATCGCGGGCGCGCAGTTCGAGGTTCAGGAGGGTGCCGGCGCTTTGAATCATGGTGGGCTGGGGGACGAGGGTTCCGGGGCGACATCGTTGCCGCCCCATACCATACGCCCGCGCGGGCCGGGCTTGGATGGGGCGAAATTTCCAAGCGCTGCTGCGAAACGCGCCCTGTGGTCGACCGGGCCCGGAGCCTTGGGCGCGAGACCCTAAGCCTCGCGCGAGCAAGGCGAATCTGGGCCTGCCCGGGATGCCGACCTCCTCCAATCCCCGAGGCACCGCGGGCCGGCGAACGGGGACGAACTTGGAAGCGCCCGCGTGTCCGCCGGATCGCGCATCCCGAGCCTTCCGGGTGGAGCCGGGCGAACCCTTATCCCACCATGAAATCCTCATCCACCCACCACACCCAAGAGTGTATCGATGTCTGCAACCGCCTCCTTCGCGGCGAGCTGTCGGCCATCGAGACCTATCGTCAGACGATCCGCAAATTCGAGGGCGATCCCGCGATCACCAGCCTGCGCCAGATCCAGGCCGAGCATGAGTTCGCCGCCGAATTGCTGCGCAACAACGTCCTCGAAATGGGCGGCGAACCTTCGACCGACTCGGGCGCCTGGGGCGCTTTCGCCAACGCGGTCCAAGGCGTGGCCAAGGCTTTCGGCGAGTCCTCCGCGCTGAAGGGGCTCCAGCAGGGCGAGGAGCACGGGCTCGACGATTATGAGGACGCCCTCGAGGACGAGGACGTCATGCCGAGCTGCAAGGAGATGATCCGCAGCGAGCTGATGCCGCGCACCCGCCAGCACATCGCGCAACTCCAGGAAATCGCAGCCCGCCGCTGATCGCCGCTTCTCTCCCTCGGATGAGCGGGGGCGGCCGTTCCGCCGCCGCCGCTCTCCGCGCCGTCGGCACTGCGGCGCCTTTTTCCGCGCCGCGGTGCTCCCCTTTTTTCTTTTCCCATGAACTCCCTCAAAACCCTTCGCCCCCTCAGCGCCGGAGCGGCGCTCGTTTTCGCCGCCGCCACTTTGTCCGCCGCCACTCCAGGCGCCGCCGGCGGTCCGGGCGAGCGCGCCCAAGATCGCGACCCGCACCGCGCGCAAAGCGGCTCCGCCGAGGAGATCGCCCATCAGGCCGGTGGTCTGGCCGCCTCCAAAATCATCGGAAGCGATATCAAGGACACGCGCGGCGAGTCGATCGGTGAGATCGAGGACCTCGTCGTCGATCTGCAGTCGGGCCGCGTGACCGGCGTGGTCGTGGCTTCGGGCGGCATGCTCGGCATGGGCCGTGAGCGGTCCGTGATCCCTCCGGAGAATCTCCACCGGGCCGCCGGTCGCGACGAGTTCGTGACCAACCTGTCGCGCGAGCGTCTTGGCGGGCGGGCTGGCGATGAGGCCGAGCCCCGCGTCGGCGGCGCGCGCGAGCCAGGCGTGCGCGGCGAGCAGCAGCGTGCCGGATCGGCGCGCGCCCCCGGCGGCGCCGAGGAGCCGCGTGTGGGGGCGACGGGCGACGCCGAGGCCGCGCATGACGCGGACAACACCGGCCGCAACCGCCGGGACCGCGAGGAGCGCTCGCTCGATCCGCTCGATCAGGGCAACAGCCGTGCGGATATCGAGATCACCGCGCGCATTCGCTCCGCCCTCGTGGGCAACGACTACCTCTCCACGAACGCCAAGAACGTGAAGATCATCACCCGCGGAGGACAAGTGACGCTCCGCGGTCCGGTGAATTCCGAGGAGGAGCGCCGGCTCATCTTCGATCTCGCCTCCGAGGCGGCCCCCGGCCGGGTGGACAACCAACTCGAGGTCACCCGCCGCTAGCCGTCCGGCGCCAGGCCGGTCCATCGCAGAATAAAACAATCCTCAATCCATTCCCAATCATGACCAAGAAATCCGTGTTCGCGATCGCCAATACCCGCGCCCAAGCCGAGGGCATCGTCCTTAATCTCAAGGACGCCGGGTTCTCCAATAACGACATCTCCGTGCTTTTCCCCGACGAGGGCACCACGCGCGACTTCGCGCATGAGACAAACACCAAGGCGCCCGAGGGCGCCGTGACCGGTGCGACCACCGGCGGGGTGATCGGCGGCGCTCTGGGCTGGATCGCCGGCATCGGCGCCCTGGCCATTCCGGGCATTGGGCCTTTCGTGGCGGCGGGTCCGATCGTCGCGGCCCTCAGCGGTGTCGGCATCGGTGCCGCCGTGGGCGGCATCGCCGGCGCGCTCGTCGGCATGGGCATTCCCGAGCTCGAGGCCAAGCGCTACGAGGGCAAGATTCGCAAGGGCAACCTGCTCCTCTCCGTGCACGTGGAAAACTCCGACGCCGAAGACCGGGCCAAACGCATCCTGAAGGAAGGGGGGGCGGAGGACATCACCACGGCGAGCGAGGCGAGCGCGCCGCGACCCTCCGAGTCCCAGCCAGAGCACGAGACCGCCGGCAGCTCCGGCCGACGATACTGAGGGACGCGGAGGCCCCGAGGCGCGAGCAGGCGGGCGCGGGCGAGACGCAAGCGCCGCCTGCTCGCGCGGCCGGGGCGACTCCCCGGGGCCCACCGCGCGCGCCCCCGCGATCTCACCTCGCTGCTCCGCCGTCCATCTGCAGGACGCAGGTTGGATCGGCGACGCCGCTCATGCCGTGCGCGTGGCTGCGGCGTCCCCGATGGCGTCGAGGTGCTTTTCCCGGCGGCACAAGTCCCCGCCCTCGCGGGCGGAAACCCTCATGGGCACCCGGCCGGAGAAGGGGCAGGGGGACCGGCTGGGACGACGCTCTATGTTTTTGGGAAGTGGGCTTCGCCAGACTGGAGCCGGCTCCCGCTCCGCCTGCCTCTTCAGGCCGGGTGCGCAGCGCCGTCCACTCCACCTCTCCCGCCCATGCCCACATCCAGCCTCCCGCAGAGCCCGGGGACGATACCCGCCGTCCTTCGCCTTGGAACGCGCTTCATCGCGCTATGTTTGGCCGCGACCGCTTTTGCGCCCGCGCTTCCCGCCCAGACGCGGGTGATGACAAACGGGGACAGCATCACCTTCGGCGTCGGTGCTTCCGACGTGAACACGCAGTCCTACTCCGCGCAACTCGCAGGCCTGCTCGGCGCCGGCTACACCGTGCAGAAGGACGGCACCGGCGGCGCCACTTTGCTCAGATCCGGCCAGCCCTCCTTCTGGAACACCCAAGGCATTCGCACCACGACCGAGGCAAACCCGGACGTGATCTACATCATGCTCGGGACAAACGACTCCAAGTCCGGCACCTGGCTGGACCGGGCCAACTTCGTGTCCGACTACCTGGACCTGATTGATCTCTACCGGGCGCTGCCCGCCCAGCCGCGCATCCTGCTCGGTTTGCCGCCGCCCGCCACCGCCAGCGCCACCGATGTGGACGGGCCGACCATCGCGAACCAGGTGATCCCGCGGATCCTGGAGGCGGCCCGGCAGCGCAACCTCGAGGTTGTCGATGTCCATACTCCCTTCCTCGACTCCTTCCCCGCGCTTCTGGCCGACGGCATCCACCCCAACAACGCCGGTCATGCGGCCATCGCCGCCAGGATCCATGAGGCGATCGTGCACGGCAGCCGCATCTGGCGGCCCACGCCGGCCGTCTGGCGCCGGAGCGATATCGGCAGCACCGGTCACGCCGGAGCGGACGCGGTGGAGACGGGCAACGGGTTTCACCTGCTTGCCGGGGGCGCCGGCGTGGCCGGCGGCGCCGATGCGATCCGCTTTGTGCACCAGGAACTCGATGGCCTTGTGAGCATGGAGGCGCTGGTGTTCGCCCAGCGGAGCTTCGACCCCTTGGTGTCCACGCACCCTGCCGCGCAGGCGGGCCTGATGGTGCGCGAGAGCACGCAGCCCGGGGCTCGGGTCGCGAGCGTGATGGTGAGTCCGAATGGCGTCGTGTCGTTTCGCTGGCGCGACCAAACCGGGGCAAACGTCTCGGTGCTGAGCCAATCCGTCCAGGCTGGCCCGATGAGGATCCGCCTCTCCCGCTTCGAAAACCAATTCAGCGCGTCTTTCTCCGTCGATGGCAGCACCTGGCAGATGCTCGGCGAGCCGCGCCTCATCCCCATGGGCACGGCGCTCGCCGGCCTCGCCGCCAGCAGCGGATCCACCACCACCCTTTGCCACGCGTGGATCGCTCAATTCGGAGTCAACGGCCGGCTGATCGGGATTCCGAATCCCGGTGAAGAGCCCCCGCCCCCGCCGCCGCCGCCCCCGCCCCCGCCCCCGCCGCCGCCTCCTCCTCCGGATGGTCCCCAGATCGCTCCCGCCACAGCCGAGTTTGATCCGGCGGAGCCGGTCGCGCGCACCGTGATCAACGGCGCCTTCTCGCGTCTGCAAGATCCCTCGCTGGGCGAGTGGCGCTTCGTGAGCGAGGCGAGCGGGAACCGCCCGTTGCTCGTCATGCTCGGCACGAGCGGGCGCGAGGCCGCCGGCTTTGATGGTCAACGGACGATGACGGGCCCCCGCGCCCAGGATCTTTTTGTTCCGGGCACGAGCCAGAACCTGGGCTTCGTGGCCTTGGTGCACATCCCGGTCGGGGGCGGTTCCGGCCGCGCCCATGTGCTTAGCATCAACAAGAACGCCACCGAGCCCGCGGTGGGCCTGGGTTACGATTACTCCAGCAACCGTTTCTTCGCCTCCTTCACCCAAGCCTTCAACGGCGCGCCCTCCGAGATCTACGGTTCGGTGGCGGCGCGCGGGGCCACCTACTTGGTGCGACTTCAGAAAACCGGGGGGCAGGTGCGGCTGCGGGTCGATGGCGCGTTTGCCGCGGAGACCAATTCCGCTCGGCCCGCGATCCTGGCCGGGGGCGAGGGCGCGCCGATCGCCTTGGGCGGTCTGCGTCCCTTGAACCCGCAGTTCGTCGGCCAACTCGGTCGTTTCCATCTGCGCAACGACGTGCTGAGCGACAGCGAGGCCGCCCTGCTTGAGCAGGAGCTGCGGGAGTGGGCCGAGATGGACGTCACTCCGCCGCCGCCTCCTCCTCCGCCCCCGCCTCCGCCGCCTCCTCCTCCGCCCCCGCCGCCGCCTCCTCCCGCGGAGGAGGACGGGGCGGGCCTCGCCGAGGGGCTCGATCCTTCCGCCCCTGCGCATCGCACGATCCTGCAAAACGCCTTTGCCGCGATTCAGGATCCGGTGCGCGTGGAGTGGCGTTTCACGAGCGAGCCCGCGCTCAATCGTCCGCTGCTCGGGGTGTTCTCCGGCACCACGCGCGAGGCGATGGGTTTTGACGGGCTGCGCACGATCACGGGCCCGCGCTCGCAGGATCTCTGGAGTCCCGGGCTTTCGCAGGACGCGGGTTTCGTGGCGGCGGTTCACATCCCCGCCAGCGGAGGCAGCGGACGCGCGATGATCTTTTGCCTCAACAAAAACGCGGTCGAGGCGGCGCTCGGCGTCGGCTACGATTATGGCAGCGGCCGCTTTTTCCTCGCCTTCACCCAGGCGTTCAACGGCGCGCCTTCGGAGGTCTCGGGGCCCGTCTTTCCGCGCGGCGCCACCTACGTCGTGCGCCTGCAGAAAATGGGCGGGGTGGCGCGCTTGAGCGTGAACGGTGTCGTGGCGGCGGAGACCACCACCGCGCGCCCGGTGGTGCTGGCCGGCGGCGAGGGCGCGCCGATCACGCTCGGCGGGCTGCGCCCCTTGAACCCGCAATTCGTGGGGCAGCTCGGCAAGCTGCATCTGCGCGCGAGCGCTTTGAGCAACGCGGATGCCGCCGCCTTGGAGGCGGATATCCGTGCCTGGCTGGGCAACTGAAGCCGCCCGCGGAGGGAGAAACGAAAAACCCCCGGCGCCAGGGCGTCGGGGGTTTTTGGATACAAGGTGTGGAGGCGGCTTAGCGACGCAGCGGGATGAGCTCGGCGCGGCGGTCGCGGGCCATGACCTCCTCGGAGGCGTTCTCGGTGGCCTCGAGGTCGCCCTTGGAGATGGTCTCGATGCGGTCGGGGTCGACGCCGAGGGTCACGAGGAATTGTTTGGCGGCCTGGGCGCGGCGGTCGCCGAGACCGAGGTTATACTCGGTGGTGCCACGCCAGTCGGCGCGACCTTCGATGAGGAGGCGCTGGGTGGGGTTGGCGTCGAGGTGGGCCTTGGCGGCCATCAGCTTGGGGCGCTCGTTGGGCGCGATGGCGGACTGGTCGAAGGCGAAGTAGACGGACTCGAGCAGGCCGCGGATCTGGTTGGCGGGATCGAGCGGATCGCCGCGCTCGGTGAGCAGGGAGTTGGGGTCGGTGGTGAAGCCCGCGCCGAAGGCGCCCATCTCGTTGGGGTTGAGGATGCCCTGCTGACCGATCACGGTGGCGGAGGGATCCGGGCGGGTGGGCTTTTTACGGCAGCCAGTCGCGAAGAGAGCGACGGCGGAGAGGAGGACGAAGAGGGCCTTGCGGGTGAGCGCGTGCATGGGTGGAGGAGTGGTTGACGTTAAGCCCCATGGCCCTTGCGTCCACAAGCAGATTATGGCCGCAAGGGCCCACCCTCGTATGTCTTCTGATTTTGCCTGTTTCCTCTTCGACAATGGATCTTTCCGCGCCGATTCCACGCGTTCGCTGCGGCGTCTGGCGGCGCGGCTGGAGGAGCGCCTGGGCCATCCGGTGCGGGCGGTGTCCCTGCTGCACTCGACGCGGGTGCCGGCGGAGGAGCTGGACGGGGTGGCGGCGCAGCTGCTGGAGCCGGCCTTGGATGCGTGGTTTAAGGAGCGACCGGAGGGACGGGCGCTGCTTTTGCCACTGTTTTTCGGTCCGAGCGGGGCGCTGACCGAGTATGTGCCGGAGCGCTTGGCGAGCCTGCGGGCGAGGCATCCGGCGGCGCGGGCGGTGCTGGCGGAGGCCTTGGTGGTGCCGGAGGAGGAGCCGCGCGAGCTGGCCGCGGCGCTGGCCGACCGGGTGCGGGCCACGGCGGTGGAGCGTGGCTGGCGCCGCCCGAAGGTGGTGCTTTGCGATCATGGCACGCCGCAGCGCGCGGTGACGGCGGTGCGGGATCGCTTGGGGGCGCTGCTGGCACGCGAGCTGGAGGGCGACGCCGCGGCGGTCGCCGTGGCATCGATGGAGCGTCGCGAAGGCGAGGAGTATAGTTTCAACGAGCCGCTCCTCGCGCGTCGACTGGCGGAGGCGCCTTTCGACGTCGGCGAGGTGGTGGTGGCCCTGCAGTTTCTTTCGCCCGGGCGGCATGCGGGTCCGGGCGGCGACGTGGCGGAGATCTGCGCGGCCGCGGAAGAGGCGGCGCGCGAGGCCGGGCGGGAGCTGCGCACGGCGATGACGGCCACCTTGGCGGACGATCCGCGGGTGGCGGAGGTCGTGGCGAGACGGGCGGAGCGGGCGCGGGCGCTCCTGGCCGGGGCGGATTGAGCGCCGGTCCGAGGCGGGTGGGGGCTCGGGCGGCCTGTGTCCCGGGCTCGGCCGCCTCCTGCCGCCTGGTCGCCGGCTCAAGCCCTGGCCTGCTCGATGGGCATCTCGTGGAGCTTTAGCTCGGGATTTTTTTCCACGAAGTAGTCGCGCGTCCAGTCGTTGGGGAAGAGGACGACGGGGTTGCCGAACTTGTCGGTGCCGAAGCTTACGCCGCTGGCGACGATGAGGGCCTGCGGGTTTTCGAGCGCGGGGTGCGGCTCGACCCAGCGGAGTTGAGTCCAGGGGGCGGGCTCGAGCTTGGACTCGGCGTTGTATTCGGATTTCAGGCGCGCCTGCACGACCTCGAACTGGAGCGGGCCGACGGCGGCGAGGAGCGTGGCGCCCGGGGGCGCGTTGCGCGGCTGGAAGGACTGGACCACGCCCTCCTGGAGGAGCTGCTCAAGGCCGGCGCGGTATTTTTTGGCGTCGGAGGAGGTGGGGTTGAAGATGTAGGCGAAGACCTCGCTGGGGAAGCGCGGGATCTCGTCGTAGGCGATGGAGCGGTCCTCGGTGAGGGTGTCGCCGATGCCGAAGGCGTCGTGGCCGACGAGGCCGATC
>JAUVVA010000004.1 GCA_030604905.1 Verrucomicrobiota bacterium
ACTTCGACGGCATCCTCACCGAGGGCGCCTTCCTCGTCGGCGCCACCGTCCGCGGCGGCCGCGTCCACGAGATCCGCGTCCTCTCCCGCCATGGCTGCCACCTCCACCTCGTCCTCCCCCACGAGGGCCCCTGGCAGGTCACCAACGAATCCACGCACACCCAGTGCCGCCGCGACTTCGCCCACGATACCCGCCCAGGCGAGCGCTGGCGCTTCACGTCATGAAGTTCGCGCGGTGAGGCAAGGGCGAGCCCGCTGGACCAGCCGCCCTGCTTCGCCATGGACGCCGGATAACCCGTGGCGAACGGCAAGAGGTGCAGAGCATATCAAACAGAGGTATGGCCGCAAACAGGCACAAAAAATCCTTGCTGCCGTCGCGGCTCTCCCGCGCGCCTATAGGCGCCTGCACCGCCTCATGCGCCTGATGATTTCTTGCGCCTTTTTGCGGCCAATCTCTCCTCGCCGTGCAGGTTTCGTGCGGCTACGACTCTGTTTGAAATGATATATTGCGTTTCAAATAGGACTGTAGCCAGAGGGGGCGCGACCGCTGGGCGCGCCCAGGTGGAGTGGCATTCGCTGAGAGGCAAACGCGGCGGGCTCAGCGGGCCCGCCCTACCGCGGAAGGCAACACCAAGAGCTACAGTTTTCTCGAAATGCTTTAGCTCCGCGGGCTGCGGCGAGGTGACTTGAGCGCGGGACGAGGCCCGCGCCCGACAGAAAAAAGCCGCGGCCTTTGAAGGCCGCGGCTTGGGCAAACGATGGAGCGGTGGGAGCGGGGGCGTGCGCTCATGCACGCGCGGGCGCCTGCCGGCGACGGCGCATACCCGTGAAGCCCAGCGCCCCGAGCGCGGCCAGAACCGTGAAGGCCGAGGGCTCGGGAATCGCCGTGATCGTGAACTGATCAAAGCGAAGGTAGGCGTCCGAGTTCGCGGTAATCAACAAACCCGCCGCCTCGATCGTTCCTTGGGGAAGCATGGCAGTCCCGGCGACGGTCGCGAGCGACTGGGACGGGTTGATGGTGGACCAAGTCACAGCGGAGGGATCCACAGTGAAGATCGTGAAGCCCACGCTGGTGGCGGTGTTCACTGTGTTCGAAACATACCAGGTGCCGCCGATCTGAAGCGCCACCTGACCGCGGAAGAGATCCGCCCCCCAGCCACCCGTTTGGAATCCGCTGTCCGAGCCCCCGTAGGTGATCGAAGTGATATTGCTGGACTGAATGCTCAGGGGCGCCACCTCCGTCGTGCTGAAAAAGGCGCGACGGAGGGAGACGGCGCCGGTCCAGTCGAGACTGACGCCAAGGCTACCAGTGTTATTGTCCGGCACGGCGGGGAAAGACGCTACGCTGGGAGCGGCGGCGACCGAGATCCCCGCGCTGTTGTTCACGTAGGTCTTGGAGAGATCGCCCGGACGGAGGGTGCCGTCTGCAAGCCCCACAGAGACGCTCCAGCCCATCTCGGCGATGGTGTCGGCGGCGGGGTTGTTGAAGGTGAAGTTTTCGCGATAGACGACAGATTGCGCCTGGCTGCCGGCGGCCGCCCCGAGCAGGACGGCGAGGAGGAAGGCGACGCGCGTGCCGGACCCGGAGGATCCGGTGGACGGGGCGAGGTGATGCTGGATTTTGGTGTTCATCGTGTGTCTTGGGGGGCTGAAGATTTACGTCGGGATGGGGGGAACTAGCGGCGCATGAAAAGCCCGTAGGTCACTTCCGAGGGCTTCAAAACGGCGGCGTGGCCGTCGAGGAAGGCGAACTTCGCGGCGGTATTGGACTGGGCCCGCCAGCGGATATTGCCGGCCGATTCCGCGGTGTCCGTGTTGGGGCCCATCGGAATCGCGGTGTTGGCGGGCCACCATTCCGGGTTGGTGTTGAACCAAACGTTGTTGAGCGTGCCGTTCGCGACATTGAAGCCGCTCAGCTCAACGCCGCCCGCCGGACTGGTCCGGGACTGGGCGCCATCGAAGAACAGGATCAGCCGGGCGGGGTTGCTGTATTCGGTGATGCGGCGCGGCCCGCCGTTGGCGCTGCTCAAGCCCATGGCGGCGGTATTGGCCGTGAAGTGGGCGGCATCGCTGGCGCTCTCAATCCGCGCGCTCGGATCTTGGAACACCGCGTTGAAGGTCGGCGTGTCGGAGGTGACGACGCCATTGCCGCTACCCATGTAGGCGCCGAGCAGAATGCGAAAGTCGCCGCTGCCATCGGCGGTGTAGATGGGCGGCAGACGGGATTGGTTGTCGTTGGTGTAGGAGATCGTCGCGAGGGCGATCTGGCGAAGGTTGCTCAGCCCTTGAGCCGTGCGGGCGCTCTCGCGCACCTTGCCGATCGTGGGGATGAGGATCGCGGCCAAAACGCCGATGATCGCGATGACGGTGAGCAGCTCGATGAGGGTGAATCCACGGCGATGAAAGCGGGTCGGTTTCATGGGGCTTGGGGGAAGTGCCCCACGAGTGGCCGAGCCCTTTTCACGAGGCGATAGCACTCGACGCTTATACATAAAACATGCCGCACCTTTCAGGCGCGCAGGGGGAAGCATTCATCGAGAGGGCATCGAGCTCCCGGCCCGATCCGGCTCGGGGCGCGGCGCGAAACAGGGAGCCAGGCTGACTCTCGCCCATGCCGCTCGCAAGCTGGGCGATCCGCGGCCCGCAGGCCGTCTCGGCGGGGGAGACGCTCCCTATTCGTTGACCGGCGGCAAGGTGGTGCCGTGGTGCCAGGCGCCGATAAGCTGGTGCCGCATGGCGAGACGCGGAATCCCGCTCTCAAAATGTTCCAGGGTCTGCACGAGGATGTTGACGGCATGTTCGGCGAGCACGTTCCAGCACTCGTCGATTCCGGTCACGTCGGGGAGCCATTTCGGACGCCAGCGTGGATCGGGCAGGCAAGGCATGCAGATTCCGACAGGGCGGTGGCCGGTGGCGCCTCGATTGAGAAGCGATCGGATAATGCCGGCGTAGGTGCGGTTCTCATAGGCCACCAGCACCGCGTCGGCGCGAGTCTTGTCGAGCCACGCGGAGAACTTCGCCTCCGAAGGCTCCTCGTTCCAATAAATGCCGGGCCACTTTTCGCCCGAAGCGGCCATCGCGCCGAGGTAGGCGGCGGAGAGGTGATTCAGGAGGCGGCCCTCCAGTTCGTGGGTGGTGACGAGACAGGGGCGCCGGTAACCACGGGCCAGAATCTCGGCCAGAGCGAGGCGCAGGTTACCGTAATGATCGGTGATGATCGTGTTCAGGCGGGGCAGCTCCTGCGTGTCGTCAAGCACCCTGACCGCGTTGAATTCGTGCCAGTCGAGATCGTAGTGGTGGCGCGACGACGTGTGCGGCATCAAAATAAGCCCGCGTATGCCGCGGCTGATCAAGATCTGGCTCGCCCTCCGCTCGGAAAGACGGCCGCTCTCGATCCAGAAATTCTCCAGCTTGTAACCCAGCTTCTCCGCCCGCCGGCACGCGGCCTCGAAAAATTCGGCGTAAACGGCCGACCCTTTCCACGCCTCGGCCGAGGGCATCGAGTGCACCCAGGCCAGCGTGGAGCGAAAGGGCTGGGGCTGCTGGCCGCGGCGATAATTTGCCAATGAGCGGAGAGCGGGGTCGGGGCGATAACCGAGAGATTCCGCCAGGTTTAACACGCGCTCGCGCATCGCGGCGGAAATGCGCGGGCTCCCGTTCAAAGCCATCGAGACGGCGGCTTGACTGATTCCAAGTTTTTCCGCCAGGAGCCGTTGAGGTATCGGGGAATTACCGGACATTTACCTAAGTATTACGTCCGGTCTCTCCGAGTGCAAGAGCGCGACTAAAAGCATTTTTTCGACGGCGCCCGGGCTAACTTATAAGATCCGGAGGGCTTGGCTTGATATCCGCGCGCTTGGCTCCCTTACCCTCTTATGCATCGGAGAAAAAAGATGCGCACTTGCCAGGCGGCCTATGTGCGCATCGGCAAGGCGCGCAGCACGCGCCCGCGGTGTTGAAACAACGCGAGTCAGTCCTCGATCATGCGAACATCGGTCACCCAGATGCTGCCGACGATCTTGCCGAGGTTACCGATGGAGAACCGACCGTTGGTTTCGTCGGCGCTGGGACGGAGCAGGATTGTCACGCGGGCCCACGTCGTCCCCACCTCGACGGAAGCGTTGCTGGCGAGCACGCGATAGGGGGCGTGATGCTGCATCAGGCCGACCGCGAGCCACCGCGGCTGATCGGCTTTGGCCATGAAGCTGATCCGGTAGCGCTTATCGGCGCGAAGGGCGATCGGGTATTGGGTGAAGCCCATCTTCCAATGATCGTCCCCTGGCTCCACGAGCTCGATCTTGACTGCCCGGGCGCCATCGGGACCTTCGTCGGTGATGGTGATGTCGCCCAGGGCGGGCGAGTGCTGCTCGAGGTTCCAGCCTTCGAGCAGATTGTCGAAATTGCCATTTCGCAAAAGCTGACGGCCTTGGGCGGATGCAAGGGAGGGCAGGAGACAGAGACAAAGCAGACCGAGGATACGGAGCAGAGCGGGGACGGAGTGTTTCATTGGACGTTGGGTTGGTTGTTGAGGCGGAGGTTAAGCTGTTCGGAAACTATCACCGACAAGCTGGATGCAAGATTTCCACCACCCGATCCAGCGCGCGGGCGATGATTCTGATAAGCGCTCATCACAGGACGGCGCCGACCACGTCAGCCCACCATCGCGGGCGACGCCGCCCCGCCGATAATCGGTCGTGCTTCGGCGGGAGAGGACTCGAGCATGTCCACCAAGGCCAGACAGACGCCGGCCGTGACACCCATCGTCCCGGGCAACACCGCGCTGGCACCAACGGGCACGTTGCCGCTGCACGCATCATGCCCGGGCCAGAGATCCCCCGTGGTGCGGAGATTCGACGCGACGCAAGAGAGGAACCGGCCGGCGAGGCGCGTGGCCGCCGCGGACTGCCCCCCGTTTCGTAGTGCCGCGACCGTGACAAAAACCAACGCGGGGCGGGCCAAACGGGTCTCCGCAGAGGAGGCTGCGGCCACCGCCGTGATCCCATGCGGCTGCTCGAACTCGGCCAGGCGGGAAAGAATCCGCCGCGCCTGGCTCCCGTCCGCGCCGCCCAGCCACACGGGATGAAAAATCGTCGCCTCGAGATTCGGGGTTTGGGACAGCCCGCGCACGGCGACCGAGGGCTCCGTCGCGTCGGCGAAGATGCCGCGCGCCTCATCCCACAGCCATTCGCGCACGAGGTCGGCACGTCGCACGGCGGCATCCGCGAGACGAGTCGCTTCCAGCGCATCGCCCCGGGAACGATGATAGTCGGCGAGACATCGTTCGGCGATGCCCAGGAGCATGTTCACGTTCACGGAAAGCGACCGCGCGGCTCCGCCGCGGCGACCGCTTTCAAAACAGCCCTCGGAGACGGGGAGCGGCGGCGCGGCTCTCGGGGCACGGGGAGGAAAGGAGAAGGCGAGCCCCATCGGCGCGGTGCGCCGGGCTCGCCAGAAGTTCAATTCTCTCGCGATGGCGGGCGCGACGAGATCCCACGCGGTATCGTCGTTCGTCGTCTCCACGTAACGCCGCGTCATCCATCCCAGGATCGGGTGGGCCGGTGACGGCTTCGCCTCCACCAGGCTGGTTGCGGGGAGGTAACCAAACTGGAGCGCAAGGTGGACGAGGTTTTCCAATTGGTCCCGCGCTTCTCGGCGGCGCCCCATCGCCAGCAATCCCTCGATGATGAAGGGGACTTCGTCGGAGACCAGGTGCCTCACGACCTGACGGCGAGATGCGACATAGTAGGCACGAGGCAACCCGAGCGTGCCCTGCCGGTTTTCCGGCTGGAAACGGCGCGCGCCGTCCCAATGCCGGAGGATGAAGGACGAGAGTCCGGCGAACCGGGAAGTCGCGGGCGGAGTGTTCACGAGTGGATGCCGGTGTGGTGACGATAGGCGGCGGTGATCGGACCGTGCGGAAAGGGCACCATGCCCTTCTCCACCCTCCTCTGCCCCAGCGGCTCGGGCGCGAGAAACTGAAAGTGTTCAAAGCCGAGGGGAAAGAGCGCGTCTTCCTCGAGCGTGCCGTGCCAGGAGCGCCCCTCGGGATCCCGCCACAAACCCTCGCCGGCGACCGTGAACCCGTCGGCGAAATCCACCAGCACGGCGCCAAACTCCTGCAGGGCGCGGGCGACCACTTTGGCGCCGGGGGAAAGCGCGAAAGCATCGAGCGCGAGGGACGGGTCCAAACGAAGCACGGTTCCCGCCGGCACGCCTCCGGGCACGCCGCCGTCCGTCCACAAAGCCGGAGGAAAATAGTGCGACAGCAAGCCGCTCGCCTTCATCGCGAAACTCAGCTTATGGGCGATCCTGCCCTCGACGACATCGGCGTGCCGGATCATGCCTGCGATCGCCGGGACACCGGTGGCGCGGCTAGGACCGTAAAGGTGGATGCTCTCGCCATTGCGCGCCGGAAAATCTCCGGGCGAAAACACGCCCGGGCCGTCCAAGCGATAAGCCATGCCGGTGCAGGATCGCCAGGCGCCGTCCTCGGCACGGCGCGCCGCCCACATGTCCCATGCCTCCCCGGTCGAAGGCGAGACGACGGCGAGGTGGCCGTCTTCTTGGGAGTCGCTCTCGGCGTGGGGAGGGATCGGCACTCCGCCGCCGGAATTGAAGTCGGGGTGGTGCCCGAGCTCCCGGCCGGGCTCGAGGAAGGGGCGCGAGTTGGCCAGAAACATCCTGCCCTGCGCGTCTTCGTGCAGTCTCCGCCCGACCGGCCGCCGTGGGGCGCCGGGACCGGCTTCATAGATGGGCACGGTCCAAGCGTGCAGATTGATGTGCAGCCCCGCCGATCCGGTCGACCAGCGGGTCAAGTCGAGGAAGCGATCCTGCTCGGGATGAGGGTCGCAGTTCGCGGGCAGGGGCGTGTTCCAGAAGCTGTCGGGTGCGAAGAAGGGGAGCGGCATGCGGGGAAAGAGGCGCGGAAGCGAAGGCGGCGCGGAGTGCGGCGGGATCAGCGCCAGGCGGGCTCGTCGGCGGACGCCGTGCAAAGCATGTCGGGCTCATCGGCGAGCCCCTCGTCCTCGCGGTCGCAGGACAGGACGAAGCCTGCCAAGGCCGCGCCGACACCGGCGGTCCAGCCCATCATGGAAGGCAGCTCGTATTCATTGCGCACGTCCAGGCCACCGGTCTCGGCGTTATACTTCTCCCAGAGATCTCCGGTGCGGGCGAGGTTGCGCGCGACCGTCTCCACGAAGCCGCTCGCCACGCGGCGGGCGGCGGACCGTGCTCCTCCGGCCAGAAGGGCCTTGACGGTCGAGTATTGGAGAGGAGGCCACGCATTGGGGGCGTCCCATTGACAATGACGGGTGCGCGGCCCCGGGGCGCAGGCCAGGATGCCATGCGCGCGTTCCAGATAAGGCAGGAGGGCGAGCGTGGAGGCGGTCTCGGCGGGCGTGGTGAGGCCGAGCCAGACCGGGTAGAACGACGCCGCGGAGACCTGCGCCGAAAGCCGACCGCGAACATGATCGTAATCCATGAAGGCGCCGAGTTCACGCGACCAGAGCAGCTCTCTCATCAGCCGCGCCCTCAGCGAAGATCGCTCCGTCCAGAGGCGGGCTTCGTCCCGCTCGCCCAAAAGCAGACGACCGCGGGAGAGGATCTGTTCGGACGCGAAGAGCAGCGCGTTCAGATCGACCGGGCAGAAGTCCATGCAACGCCCGCCGAAGCGCGGCGAAAAATCCCAGCCCGACTCGCACTCCGCATACGAATGCGCGACCGATCGCAGCTTCTCCTCAAAGCTGCGATCATCCGGCTCGGCCGGCCCCTCGACCCGCCGGTCCGTCCGCCCCACCCAGCTCGCCAACTCGTCGCGCTCGGCGTGATGCCCGTAGTGGTTGAGCCCGCAGGGCGCCCTCCGCTCGGCGTGCCAAAACGCCAGTTCGTCCTCGATCCGGGCGAGCGCGCCGCGCAGCCAGTCCCGATCCCTCGTATGGATGAACACCTGCTGCACCATCAGCGCGAGGTGGGGCGGCTGAGATCGGGTCAGGTAATACGTTCGGTTGCCATTGGGCATGTATCCGAATCGCCCTACAAGGTGGAGAATGTTGTCCACATTCTGCCGCGCCAGGTCCACCCGCCCCTGCGCCAGCAAACCCTCGTTCGTGTAGAAGGTGTCCCAGTAATAGAGTTCTTGGAAGGTCGTCTTGCGACAGGGCACCGTGTAGGGATGAGGGAGCCCGAGGACGTCGCCCTCGTCGTTCGGGGAAAAGCGCAGCGTGTCCTCCCAATGGTCGCGGATGAAGGTGAGCAAAGGTTCGAACCGATCGGCGGAGCATTCGGGCGGTGTGAGAGTCATGCCCATGCGATAGGGGCCTTAGGAAACCGCGGCCACGCAGGCCCGAGCTTATACCAATAACACGCGGTGGGAGCGAACTCAGCTCCCGCGACGCTTATCGGTATAAGCCCGGCGTCTGGTTGTCGCCTCCTCGCGGCAGGGAAAGCCTGCGCACCCATCCGATGAAACTAGCCCAGCACTTCGCGACCACGGCCGAGTCAGCGTGGAGAGACATCAACCGCTCCGGGCCGAGCTCCCGGACCGAGACCTCCGCCCTCGTCGAGGCCGCCGGAGAGGCCGCCGAGGTATGGGCCGGTTTCGGCGGCTGCTTCAACGAGCTGGGCTGGCAAGCCCTTCGGGAGCTGGCACCGCGGGAGCGGGGCGCCGTTCTCGACGCGCTCTTCGGCGCGGAGGGGCTGCGGCTCGACTTGGGCCGCATCCCGATGGGCGCGTCAGACTACGCCTCGGAGTGGCACAGCTACGCGGACAGGCCAGGCGATTTCGCGCTCGAACATTTCTCCATCGAGCGGGACCGGACGGAACTCCTGCCCTATATCCAGGAGGCGCTGTCCCGCCGCCCGGATCTGTGCTTCTTCGCCTCGCCATGGAGCCCGCCGGCTTGGATGAAGTCGCCCGCGGTCTATAATCACGGCCGCTTCCGCATGGAGGCCCGCTACCTCGACGCCTACGCGCGCTACTTCGCCCGTTTCATCGCGGCCTATCGCGCCGAGGGGGTGAGGATCTCCCAGGTGCACCCGCAAAACGAACCCGCGGCCGACCAAAAATTCCCGTCCTGCGTCTGGTCCGGGGAGCAACTGCGCGAATTCATCGGCGGCCATCTCGGCCCGGTGCTCGCCCGTGAGGCGCCGGAGGTCGAGGTCTGGCTGGGAACCATGAACACCGCCGACTACCCGGGGATGTTTCAACCCGTGATCGCGGACGAAGCTTGCCGGCGCCATCTTCGCGGACTGGGCCTCCAATGGGCCGGCAAGGGAGTCGCGCACCGGCTGCGCCAGCTCCACCCGGAACTGCCCGTTTGGCAGACCGAGAACGAATGCGGCGACGGCACCAACTCGTGGGACTACGCCCACTACGTTTTCGACCTGGTGCTCCACTACCTCGACGCCGGCACGACCGGCTATGTTTACTGGAACATGGTCCTGCCTCCCGGCGGGGTGAGCAGCTGGGGCTGGCGCCAGAACGCGATGATCACCGTCGATCCCGCCGGCGGAACGTGGAGCGCGAACCCCGAGTATCACGTGATGCGGCATTTTTCGGCTTTCGTCCGCCCGGGCTCGCGCCGCCTGCCCTTGCGTGGGAGCTGGGCGGGAGGCGCCGCCGCCTTCGTGCTCGCCGACGGGAGGGTCGCACTCGTGTCGCACAACAGCGGGGCGAGGCCGCGCCCCCTCCGCGTCCGGCTGGGCGGCGGCGAGTTTGAGACGGTGCTGCCTGCCCGCTCCTTCAACACGCTGATCTGCTCGAACTGACGCACTCCCATGCCCCCGCGACCCCTGCCCCTGCTCAACCCCGCGCTGCCCGTCATCTGGTATGGCGGGGACTACAACCCCGAGCAATGGCCCGAGGAGGTGTGGATCGAGGATGTGCGGCTGATGAAGGAAGCAGGCATCAACCTCGCCACGGTGGGCGTCTTCGCCTGGTCGCGCCTGGAGCCGAGGCCGGGCGAGTTCGATTTCGGGTGGCTCGACCGCGTGCTTGATCTTCTGCACGCGCACGGGATCCGGGTTTGCCTCGCCACCGCCACCGCCTCGCCGCCGCCTTGGTTCGTCCATCGGCACCCCGAGAGCGCGCCGGTGACGGCCGAGGGGGTGCGGCTCACCTACGGCTCGCGCCAGTGCTACTCGCCCGCCAGCCGCGCCTATCGCGAGGCCGCCGCCACCCTCGCCGGCCGCATGGCCGAGCGGTATGCGCGGCATCCCGCCCTCGTGGCCTGGCACATCAACAACGAGCTGGGCTGCCATGTGGCCGAGTGCCACGGCGAGGAGAGCACGCGAGGATTTCGCGAATGGCTGCGCCGCCGCCACGGCACGCTCGACGCGCTGAACGACGCCTGGGGCACGGCGTTCTGGAGCCAGGGCTACTCCTCCTGGGAGGAGATCAACACGCCTCGCCGCACGCCCTACCTGCCCAACGGCGCGCAGGCGCTCGACTTCAGACGCTACTGCAGCGACCTCCTGCTCGACATCTACCGCGCGGAGCTCGCCGCCGTCCGTCGGCATTCGGAGCTTCCGGCCACGACCAATCTGATGGGCTTTCACCGACCCACCGATTATTTTTCGTGGGGGCCCGACCTGGACTTCGCCTCGTGGGACGCGTATCCAGAACCTCATGACACGCTCGGCGGGGCGATATGGGCGGGCTTTTCCCACGACCTCACCCGCGGGGTCCGGCCCGACCGGCCTTGGGTGCTCATGGAGCAGGCCGTGGCCTCGACCAACTGGAACGCCTGCGGCATGACCAAGCCCCCCGGGAGGATGCGCGCCCTTTCCTACCAGGCCCTCGCGCACGGGGCCGACGGGATCCTGTTTTTCCAGTTCCGGACCTCCCGTTACGGGATGGAGAAGTTCCTGCCCGGCCTCGTGCCGCACGGCGGGACCAAGGGTAGCCGCGTCTGGGGCGAGGTCTGCCGACTCGGCGCCGAACTCGCCCGGCTCGGCGAACTGGTCGGCAGCCAGGCGGCGAACCAGGTCGCCATCCTTGTGAGTTGGCCCAACCGCTGGGGCCTTGAGCAAGCGGGGAAGCCGCAGGCCTTCGACTACCCCGCGGAACTTCTCGCCGTCTATGAAAGGCTGTGGCGGCGGGGGATCGGCGTGGATATGGTGCCTCCGGGGGCGAACCTGGCGGCCTACTCGCTCGTGTTCGCGCCATGTCTCTACCAGATCGGCGAGGCGGACGCCGCCAGACTCCTCGCCTACGTCGAGGGGGGCGGCGCCCTCGCCCTCGGCTGGTTCTCGGGCGTGGTGGACGAGAGCGAACGAGCGCATCTGGGAGGCTACCCCGGACCTCTCGCCGCGGCTATCGGCGCCGTGGTCGAGGAATGGCACGCGTTGCCGCCGAACCGGGAATGGGCGGGAGAGATCGGTGGCCGCCCCTGCGCGGTCCGACATTGGGCCGAGGCCGTGCATACCCGCGGCGCGGAGGTGCTGGGCAGCTTTCGCGAAGGGCCCCTCGCCGGCCGCCCGCTCGCCCTCCGTCATCGCCACGGGCGCGGCCTCGCCTGGTATCTCGCCGGCAAACCTTCCGCCGCCGAAGATCTGGGCCGATGGATCGACTGCATCCTCGAGGAGAGGGGCCTCCGCGCGGAGATCGCCGCCGGCCCGGACGTCGAGGTCGCGTGGCGCGTCGGCGGCCACGGCCGCTTCCTGTTCCTGATCAACCACGGCGAAGCCCCCTCCCACGTCCGCCTCCACGCAGTGGAAGGGGCGGACCTCCTCGACGGAAAACGGTATCGCGGGAACGTCCCACTCCAGCCGGCGGAGGTGCGAGTGCTCCGGGCCGGCGCCTGACCACGCTCCGCCTTTTCCCTCCGCCCGCAGCCCCTCGTCGCAGCCCGCGTCGTGCGCGCTCCGCGGACTCCCGCCCCGCAAGACATTGCCCCCTGCCCCTCCCTCTCCATGAATCCCCGCATTCGCTCCCTGCTCCATTCGCTCCTGCTTTTCTGCCTCCTCGTCGGCGCGGCACCGGCAGCTCCCCTTCGCCTTCTCGAAGAACGCGACGCTTGGGGCTGGGCCAAACGCGAGTGGGAAACCACGCCGACGTTCCGCGTGTTCTGGATCAAGTCGAAGAACGGCACGGTGGAGACACCCGTGTTGCGGATCCGCGCCACGCTCCCCGCGTGGGATACCACCTTGGGTCGCTCGTTCGTCCTGGCGGAAGAACCGGCCGTGGTGCGCCTGCGAGGGCGGATGCGGGTGGAGAAAGTGGTCGCCGGGGTCGAGCCATTCATGTCGGCGCGCGCGCAGGTCACCTTCCACGACGCCGAAGGCGAGCGCATCGGCGGGTGGCCCGCGGGCGAACTGGTGAGCGGCACCCGCGACTGGTTCACGTTCGAGCAGACCCACCGCCCGCCCGCCGGCACGCGCGGAGTGGGATTGACCCTCGGCTTGGTCAATAGCAGCGGCCTGGTGGAGTTCGCCGATCTCGAACTCGAGGTGCTCGATCAGGCGGGGAATTCCATCGCCGCCTCGGCTCCGCCCGAGGAGGAGCGCACGGATACCCGCGCGTGGTGGGTCTTTCATTCCGCGCCGGCCGCGCCGGACGACGACGGTGTGCACATCGGACACCTGTTCACTCGCGAGGCGGCCGGCGCTCGCGGCCGCGTGCTGTCGCGCGACGGCGACCTCGTCTTCGCGGATGGCAGTCCCGTCCGTTTCTGGGGCACCAATGTCGCCCCCCCGGCCACCTGGCCGGAGCCCGAGGCGGGCGCGCGCATGGCCGAGGCTCTCGCCCGCTCGGGCGTGAATCTGGTGCGTCTGCACCACATGGATCGCGGCTGGCACGCGGACAACATCTTCGAGGCCGATGTCCCCCACACCCAGTCCTTCGACGCAGCCAAGCTCGACCGTCTGCACCGCTTTACCGCCGAGCTTCGCAAACGCGGGATCTACATCGCCATGGACCTGATGGTCACACGCCGCTTTCGCCCCGATGACGGCGTCGAGGCCTACGGCGACCTGGAGTTTGGCGGCAAGATGGCCGCGCATTTCGACGAGCGCATTCTCCAGCTTCAGGAGGACTATGCGCGTCGCCTGCTCAGCACGCGCAATCCCTACACCGGCCTCGCCTACGCCGAGGATCCCGCCATCGCCTTCGTCTCGATCATCAACGAGAGCAGCCTCTATCTCAACGGCGCGATCAGCTCCTACCAAAAGCTGCCGCCGGTCTACCGGCAGCGTCTGCTCGACGCCTTCGCGCGCCGCCAAAACGCTCGTGGCCTGGAGCTGCCTGCGGGAGACGTGCTCGCGCTGTTCAACCGCCGCGAACCAGATTTCTGGAATTTTCTCCGCGAGACGCAGGACGCCGGCTACGACCGCCTGACACGCTTCCTGCGCGAGGACCTCAAAGTTCAGGGCCTGATCGGAGGGAGCAACTTCATCGAATTCGCCGACGACCTGCACTCGAACGCGCGCCTCGATTTCATCGACGTGCACGTTTACTGGGACCACCCGGTGGGCGGTTGGTCCGAGCTCAACAGCGTCAGCAACCGCTCCGTGATCCCCGCCTTGGCGGGCGCAAACCCCTTCCGCCAAATCGCGCTGCAGAACGCCAAGGCGCTGCCGCTCGCAATCAGCGAGTGGCAGGCCTGCTGGCCCAACGAACACCTCGCCGAGTTCCCTCCGCTGATGGCTGCGATCGGAGGCCTGCAAGGTTGGGACGCACCGATGTGGTTCACCTTCGAGGGGCACGAGCCCGCGCCGCTCATCTCGGGAGTGTTCTCCGCCGACAACAAACCTCACCTGCGAGTTTCCGGCGCCTTCGCCTCCATCGCGTTTCGCCGCGGCGACTTCAGCCCCCTGCCCGCCCGCGTGAGTTCCTACGCCAACACCTTGCCCTGGGAGAGCGTAAACTCGCTGGCGTCCGAGGCGGACGTGCTCACCGAAAGGCTTCTGTGGAGTTCCGGGCCTGCTTCCACCAAACCCGCGAAGGAAGGCCGCGCGGGCAGCGTCGTGGTGGCGGACCGCGCGACCGCGCTCCTCTCCTCGCCGCGGACGGCCGCCGTCGTGGGTCGCGCTTTGCCCCGCCCCGCGGCCGCGGGGGCTTTGACCGTCGCGTCGCGCACGCCCTTCTCCGTCATCGGCGTGACCTCGTTGACGGACGCGCCGATCGAACGCGCCAACCGCCTCCTGCTCCTGGCCGTGGCCCGCATGGAAAACACCGGCCAAGTCTTCCGCGGCTACCGCAAGGGGCTCCGCTCCGGCGGCGTGGCCCCGATCTTGGCCGAGCCCGTTCGCGCCACCCTGTTGATCGAGCGGGCCAACGAAAAGTCGCTGCAATTGGTGCCCCTGGATGTGCATGGCCGCCCGGCCGGCGCCGCGCGTCCCCTGTCCCGCGATGCGCAAGGCCGCGTCCGCGTGGAGCTGGATGGCGAGCAATGGCTGTGGGCCGAGCTCGTGGCCGTGCCCTGACGGAGGCGCGCACGGCGCGCAGCTCCCCCCTGCGCGCCGTGCAGCCCGAAGGCGGTGCGGCTGGTTCAGGGCGCATGGGCGCTGGCGTCGTGCGCGCACCGCTGCGCGCGAGTGGGGATTGTTGAACGGTATAAGCAACACCGTGAATTGCGGGAAACGACGCGGGACAGCCTGTTGATGATGCGGTCTCTCCCCTCTCCGGCCCGCTCCCCACCCCCAAAAACAATGCGCTACCTTGCCTCGCCCGCTCCGGGCGGCGCCGTCCTTGGACGGTTCATGGTCAGATTCGCGGCCGTGCTCGTCACCGGCCTGCTCCCCGTCCAGTCCCTCCGCGCCCAGTCCGCCACCCAGGTCGATCTGAGAGGCATGGGCTTCGTCACCGGCGTCGTCGCCCGCCCCTCCACCAGCGCGCTCGAGATGTATGTGCGCACCGATGTCGGCGGAGTGTTTCGTTGGGAAGCCGCCGATTCGAGGTGGATCCCCCTCCTCGATCGCGACCACTCCGACAAGCTTCACATCGAGTCGGTCGCGGTGGATCCCTCCACCGCTGGCACGCTCTACGCCGCCTATGGCAACAACGCCACCGGCTCCGGCACGGGCCACACCGGCATCCTGAAAACGGTGGACAACGGCGCGACTTGGCAGCGCACCGGCCTGCCTTCCAGCGTCCGCATGGGCGGCAACGCCCAATACCGCTGGACCGGCGAGCGCCTTCAGGTGGACCCGCGCAATCGCAATTACCTCTACTTCGGCAGCCGGCTCGACGGCCTCTGGGTCTCCACCAACGGCGGCGACACGTGGGCGATGATCGATAGCGTGCCCAAGGGCAGCGCGTCCTCGACCGACAAGGCCGCGGCGGGCGTGTCCTTCGTCGCGATCGACCCCCGCAGCACGGCGGTCGTGTCCAACCCCACCCGCGCCTCCACGATCTACGTCGGCGTGCAACGCTCCGGCGTCTATCGTAGCACCGACGGCGGCGGCTCCTTCTCGCTGATCTCGGGCTCCTCCGGCCCGGGGACTGCCGCCACCCCCATGCGCGGCGTGGTCGCGAGCGACGGCACCCTCTACGTGACCGCGTGGGGTTCCGGCGGCGGTATCTGGCGATTCCGCAACGGAATCTGGTCGAACATCAGCGTGCCGGCGTCCATCGCGTGGTATGATCGCGCTTGGACCGGCATCGCGGTCGATCCCGCCAACCCCGACCGCATCCTCGTCACGGCGGACGGCGAGGTGCCGAAGGACATCTTCATCTCCTCGAACGGCGGCGCCAGCTGGCAGGGCTACGGAGACAGCGGCGCCTATCCGCGCCGCCTCACCCAGGAATGGCCCGCTTGGTGGCCGGCCAAGGCGTCGAACTCACTCGCGGGCGGCCTGATCTTTGATCCGACCAACAGCAACCGCGCTTTCGTCACCTCGGGCTATGGGTTCCACGCCATCACCGACCTGAATTCCACCACCTCGCCCGCCAACGCGCGGGATTTTATGCGCGGGCTTGAGATTCTCATCGCCACCCGCGTGCGCTCCCTCCCCGCCGGCGCGCGCAATCGCCTCCTCGTGACCTGCCAGGACATGGTGGGCTTCGCATTTACCGATCACCAGACGGTGCCCGGCGAGGCGCTGATTCGCGGCACTCCCTGGGCCATCGCCGCCGGCACCAGCCTCTCGTTCTGCCAAAGCCAGCCCGACCACATGGTTGTCGTCGGCGGGCATGTGGAGTATTGGGGCGGCCTTGCCCGCATCACCAACGACGGCGGCGTCACCTGGCGCAACCTCAACCCCCCGGTTGAGAAAGCCTTTGGCGGCCACATCGCGATGTCCTCCACCAACCCAAACAACCTCGTGTGGATCCCGATGAATGTGAGCTGGTATTCCGGCCGCTCCGGCCCCGTTTATACCACGGATGGCGGAGCCACCTGGCACACCGCGGCCGGGCTCCCCAGCTGGAACGACGCCTCGTCCCAGATTTGGTTCGGCGCCAACGCGATCTTGGTGCCCGATCCGGTGAACGGCCTCACCTTCTACGCCTTCTACCCGCAGGACCAAGGCATCTACCGCTCGGTGGATGGCGGAGCAAACTTCACCCGCGTTCGTTCCGGCGTCACTTCGCAGACCCACCTGATTCAGCTGAAAACAGTCCCGGGCAAAACGGGCGAACTCTGGCTCGGCAACCGCGACTCCGGCCGATTGTTGATGAGTTCGGACGGGGGAACCAACATGGCGCCGATTCCCAACATCACCGGCTTGTCCACCTACACCTTGATCCCGGGCACGCCCACCACCGTGATCGCGCACGGCACCGTGAACGGCGTGCGCGGCCTGCACCGCTCCAGCAACCTCGGCGCCACTTGGCAGCAGATCGACACCCAATCGCTCGGCCTGCCGCTCGCATCCCTGCTGGACATCGAGATCGACTCGCGGGATTCGACCAAGGCCTACCTCGCGTTCAGCGGGCGCGGCTACTACCACATCACGCTCCCCGGCAGCTCCCCCAACCTCGTCCAGAACGGGTCCTTCGAAAACTCGCTCACTTCCTGGAGCAACTGGGCCCAGAGCACCGTCGTCTCGAGTGGGGTGAGCGGCAACGCCCTGCAAGTCGGCGCCTTTGCCGGCGGTGTCGGGCAAAGCATCTCGGGATGGTCCGCCGGCGCCAGCTACACCCTCAGGGCCTCGGCCCGTCTGAGCGCCTCGAGCGACACCGTGTGGGTCGGAGTGAAAGGCGGCGGCGGCCAGAATTTCGACCAAGCCCTCTCCTTCAACACGACCGAGTTCCAGAGCAAGTCGCTCTCGATCACGCTGCCCGCCGGGACGAGCTGGGTGCAGATCTACGTGTGGAAGAACGACGGCACCCGCGCTCTCGCAACCGTGGACGACATTTCTTTCACGCGGAACTGAGCCGGCTAGCGTCACCCTCCCCCACCACGAGCGGCGGTCACCTGCGGTGCCCGCCGCTTTTGTTTTGCCCTGTAGCGCCACGGGGGCATCCGGTTGAACGATGCGAGCCGAACCCGTCTCGCCAAGGTTCGACCGCTAAGCCAGCCGCGCCGGAGCGCCGGGCTCCCATCTGGACGAAAAAAATCGCCGGCGGCCGACGGCCCGCCCGGCGCCTCACCCCATGGACCCCGCCTACGTTTCCGTTCGCGCCGCACGAGCGAGCGTGCCCGCCCCGCTCCCCTATGGCGACGAAGGATCGACGAGCGAAACACGCAACCGCATGAACCGCGCACGACCCAGGATATCACTGGAGTCATCCTCCACCAGGACATCCTCTCCCGGACTGCCCGGGTTGACCGCGATCGTGGCCCACGGACCGGCGGGGCTGGAGGCGGCCAGGACTTCGTAAGTCACCGCGCCCGGGCCGCGCGCGCGCCTGAACCCGAGGGCCAGCCGCCCGCGCGACGTCCGGGAGACGGAGGGCTGCGCGGGCAAAGCGGGATCCGAAGCAGATGTGCCCAGGGAAAATCGGAGCAGGTTGGGGACGCCGTCTCCAAACGGGGTGGCAAGCGGCGCGGCCAAGCCCGCATCCCGCTGGGCAAGGCTGAAGGTCTCGTTCCGCCACGCCCTATAGGCCGGGCCGGGCGAAGACGCTTCCGCGCGGAGCGTGACGACGGAATATCCCGGCATGGGCACCGTGATCGCCCCGCCCGGCCCGGGAGTGGGTTCAAACGTTTGCCACAGCTGGCCCGATGCCGAACGCCAGCCTCCAAAAGAACCGTAACCGAGCGGAGTCTGGAGGGTGGCGCTTCGTGCGGAGGAGGATCGATTGATGAGCACGACCACCAGCTCGCCGTCGATCTCGTGGACATAGGAGGAGGCAAGGACGTCCGCGGCGTTCTCGCCTGTCACCGAGACCTCGTGACGCACCGCGCCGGGCCGGATAGCCGCGGAGAAATGCTTCATCGCGACATACTTTGGAGCAGCCGACCGGGGAGTGGACCCGGTAAGCGTCTCGGTGGACGCGTTGGAACCGGTGGAGAACTGCCAGTAAAGCCAGGCGTTCTGACGGCCCGCCACCAGGGCCTGGTGGATCTTCAAGGCGATGCTCCACGCCCCGTCGGACGGGAAGCCCGAAGAGGGCGAAAGCCACGCGGAGGCCTCCCCGGAGGTCTCCGTCATCCACGAACGTTTCCCGTAGGCGGTAAATCCCAGCACCCGGCTTGGCAAACCAGCGGCCGGGCTGCTGGTCCATCCTTCGGCCCAGCGTCGCCAGGCCACGGGGTCGGCGCCGGCGGAGCTGGCGCCGTCGGCGGCGTAGCCATGGATGCAGAAAAAATCCACCGCGGCGGCCGCGACCGAATCGGCGGCGAGGGCCGTAAGGTAGCGCAGATTCTTGTGCGTTACGTTCTCACCGCTGCCAAACTGCCAGAGCGCATAGTCCGAGCCTTGCAGCAGGTCCTCCGGCCCCTTGATGCGGATGCCCCGCAGATCGTCGTATTTGTCGAACTCGGCCCGCACAGCCTTGAGCGCCGCCAGATACTGCTCGGCCCGCGGGTATGTGCAGGAGTTGTAGAAGGTCTCGAAGTTGAGCTCGTTTTGGATCGAAATCGCGTAGAACCGGGCGCCGACCCGGTTTTGAAAGCCGCGCACGTAGGCGGCGGTGCTGCGGGCGAACTGGGTGAGCGCGGACGTGGGCCCGCGGGCCGCTCCGGCATGGGGCCCGCCTGCGACGTCGTCAGGCAGACCGGAGTCGTCGAACACGTGTAGGGGCAATCCGGATACATCGAGACGACCTCCGACGAAGCTGCCGTCGGAGGCGATGTGCGGGCGCGGCGTTCCCGGTCGGGAGAAGGGCCACGCGCCGTATTGCTCGCCGGTGACGGTGCCTGAGGAAACCTTCAGCCAGGGGGCGGGCGACCAGATGGAGCCGACAAGCTTGAAGCGGGCGAGGTCTGGATCACGGGAACGGGCGGCGGCGAGGACGGCCGCGGCTCCGCGGACCATCCCCGAGTCGAGGTCGAGCGTGCGCGAGATATTGTCATCGATGTTCGGCCCCATGACGGCGATCGGGGCGCTGAATCCGCCAAAGGAACGTCCGTAGTCGGCCGGCCCGGTGTAGGTCCGGGCGCGGTTGCCATCCGGCCCGTTGTAGTAGGAAACACCGTTCACGAGCTCCCATTCCCATTCCGGAGGTCCGGAGTAGTGCCGAGGTTGTTGGGTCGAGCGTGTCTCGAAGTTGAGCGCATAGGGCGTGCGACCCGACCCCTTGAACCAGGGGCTGTAGTAGTGATGGTCGCTCCAGGGAGACTTGAAGCGCGGCACGAGGTCCACGCGGATCACCGAGGCGCCGAAATCATCGAGATAAAGTTCCTGCCACCAGGCCTCCCGTGGCTGGCTTCCCGAAATACAGGTGCCGAAACCGTCGATCACCTGCGCCCGCCCCGCATCCGACAAATTCAAGCTGACCGTCTGCGCGTGCAGCGCCGGAAGGCACAGCGTGAAGGCGGTGGTCCAACAGCGGGAAACCAGCAGCGACAGAAAGCAGGGGGAGGCGGGGCGGCGGGTATCGGGGTGGCGGGGCATCATGCCTATAGGGGTGCCATCCAAGCGAGAGAGCGGCAACGGGGCCAAAATCGGGAACATGCCCAACGATTCCGGCGCCCGGCACCTTTGCCCGCGGCTCGCGCCGGCTTCGTCGAGCCCGGCCCCGCGCCGTCCTCCCACGCGCTCCTTCCGCCCCGCCCCCCGCTCGGTTTATGAGAATAACGGCCCGGAGCTTTTGTATCCGTCCCGGTCCGAGACAGCGTCACTCCACCTCGCACCGGATCCGACTCGGCTTCGGCCGCGCACCACGTGATTCCCATGCCCCCTGCCCCCCGCCACCCCCTCAGCCCGCCGTCCGCCAACGACGGCGCGGCACCCCAGGCCGGCGCGGTGCCGGCCCCACCCTCGACACTGGAAGACTGCGAGGAACGAATGAAGGCGCTGGCACAGGCCGCGACGCGGCCGGTGCTCGATTTGTCCGGGATCCGCGGTCCGGTGATCATCGAGGCGATCGACACCCTACGCACCGCAAACGGCAAATACCTCGTGCGAGTCCGCTCGGGCGATGGCGTCGAGGGCATAGCGGTCGGCAATGAGTTCCACCTCGGGTTTCTGCACCCGCTCATGCACCACCGCATCGTGCCCGCCTTGATCGGTCAGGACGCGCGGGACTGGGAGGCGCTGCTGGAGCGCGTCTATCGGCACGCATGCAACTACAAGCTCCAGGGCATGCCCTTCTGGCAGCCTCTCGCCACCATCGAGTTTGCGGTTCTCGATCTGCTGGGCCGCATCGCGGGCTGCTCCGTCGCCTGCCTGCTCGGCGGGCCGGTCCGCCACGACGTCGCGGTTTACCAGGCCTTCGACGACCGGGAGAAGGACGCCGAGGAGAGCGTGGAACGGATGGCGGAGGCGATCGCCGCGAGCGGGGCGCGCGCCGCGAAGTTCAAGGTCGGGGGGCGTATGGGACGCAATGCGGACTCCCTTCCGGGACGCACCGCACGGATCATCCCTCTCGCCCGCCAACGCCTCGGCGATAGCTTTACGCTCTACGCCGACGCCAACGGCTCCTTCGACGTTCCCGAGGCGATCCGGGTGGGCCGCATGTTGGAGGACATCGGCGCCGCATTCTTCGAGGAACCCGTGCCCTTCGACCACTTCGACGACACACGGCGCGTGGCCGCCGCGCTCCGCATACCGCTCGCCGGAGGAGAGCAGGACGCGAGCCTCTACAATTTGCGCTGGGCGCTCGCCCACGACGCGCTGCAGGTCGTCCAGCCCGACCTGTTCTACTTCGGTGGGTTCGTGCGCTGCGCGCGTGTCGCCCGGATGGCGGCCGCGCTCGGTCGCGACTGCACGCCGCACATCTCCTCCACCGGGCTCGGCTTCCTCTACCTGCTGCACTTCGCCGCGGCCGTGCCCAACGTCGGGCCCCACCAGGAATACAAGGGGTCCGCCAACGACGTCCCCTTCTCCTGCGCGACCTCCCCGCTCCGCGCGGAAAGCGGCGTGGTCCGCACCCCGGCCGGCCCCGGCCTTGGGGTGGACCTCGACCCCGCCTGGGTCGCTTCCGCCGACCGGCTCGTCTGATGCCGCACCCGCATGCGCGGTTCGCCGCCGGGCCGCCTCCTCGACCTTCCCTGCCCATGATCTTCAATCTGGAAAACCCGCCCCATCGCTTTCGTTGCGAATGCCTCGTTATCGGCGCCGGCCCGCGCGGCGTCGCCCTCGCCCGCGCCTTTCGCCAGGCTGGTCGCGACGTTCTCGTCGCCGAGCGCCGCACCTACCCTGGCGGCGAAACGATCTCCGCCAACCGGCTCTGGATCGATCCCGCGGAACGGAAGGCACTCGACCGGCTCTTGGCCCCGGCGAGCGGCTGGGTGGTTGATCCTGCGGGCGCCGACCACGGCGCGCTCTGGCCCGACGCCTACAAGCGCGCACTCGAGGATGTGCTGATCGACTCCGGCTCGCGCCTGCTCTACCACGTGCGGCCGGTGCGCTGGGAGCGAAGCGGGGCGGTCCATCGGGTGATCTT
Organism: Verrucomicrobiota bacterium; assembly: GCA_030604905.1. GTDB lineage: Bacteria > Verrucomicrobiota > Verrucomicrobiia > Opitutales > Opitutaceae > IMCC26134_A. The sequence goes on from JAUVVA010000004.1 coordinate 21,931, forward strand.
CGCGGGAAAAAACGGCTGCGTGCTGGTCGAGGCCGCACTTGTCGCGGACACCACCCGCGATGGCGTCCTGGCCCAGCTTGACCCGCGCTGCACGGAGCGGCCCGACGGCGGCGTCATCTCGCAGACCCTCGAGTTCACGAACACCCGCGAGATTTTCGGCGGCGGCGCCTCCATCGACCACGAACACGCGGGCGTGCGCTACCGGTTTTACCCCGGCGGGCATCCCGACGGGCACGTCCTTGTGGACTGCCGCTGGCAAGGGGCCGCGGGACTCGCCGCCCGCCGCTCGCGCGCCTGGCAGACGGCTCTTCGCCTTGGCGCGAAGGAACGTCTGGTGCACCTACGCTCCACCTTCCCCGGCCTCCTCGCCGGCCGACTCGGTTCGATCGCGCGGGAACCTTGGCTGGCCCCCGCGCGACGAGCGGCTGGCGGAGGGGCGCCCGGCCCGCTCGCGCCCTTCGTCACCGGGGAAGGGCTGCTCGTCTTCTCCGGTTCCGCCGACCTCGGCGACGACGAGGCCATGCGGCTCGAGGAAGACCTACCCCTGCAGCTTCAACTGGCCGAACAGCTGGCCGCCCTCACGCCCGTCGGAGGCGGCGTGGACTTCGCCCGCGAACTCCCACGCGAGACGGTGCAGGTGGACGTCCTGGTCGTGGGCGGAGGCACGAGCGGTGGCGCCGCCGCGGTGGCGGCGGCCGAAGCCGGCGCCCGCACGCTCCTGGTGGAGATGAATTCCGCTCTCGGCGGGACCACCACGAGCGGCGGCATCAACAGCCACTGGCTCGGCCGCCCCGTCGGCTACAACCAGCGCGTCCTGCGCCGCATCGAGGAAATCGACGAGGACCCCTACTCGCCCTTCGCCAGCAGCCAGTGGAACGTGGAAAGCCGCGCCGCGGCGATGCTCGGCCTCGCTCATGAGGCCGGCGTGGATGTCGCCCTCGGCACTTGCCCCGTCGCGGTCACGGTGGAAGGCGGGCGCCTCGCCCGGGCCCTGTGCGCCACCGGCGACCATCTTCTCGAGATCAAAGCGGCGGTCACGGTGGATGCCACCGGCGACGGTGATGTCGCCGTCGCCGCCGGGGCCCCCTGGGTGTATGGCTCCGGGCGGGAATGCATCACGATGTGGTATGCCTTTCTCCCCTGCCCCCGGCCCGGCACGATGCGAAGCAACTTCCACAGTCTCGTCTATGTCGGCGACCCGGAGGACTACACCCGCGCCATCCTCTCCGCTCGCCGCCGCCTGCCCGGCTACGACCATGCCACCTACCTCGCACCCCGGGAGACCCGCCACATCAAGGGGCGCGACACGCTCACGCTGGAGGACCAGTTGCTCCTCCGCCGACGCCCGGACGTGATCAACCTCGCCTTCGGTAACTACGACATCAAGGGCCACAGCGTCTCCGCGTGGGTGCGCTTCGGCCTGATCCCGCCCCAGGCCATGATCGAGATCCCCTACGGCGCGCTCGTGCCGCAGGGCGTCCACTCGTTGCTCGTCACCGGCAAGGCCATCTCCGCGAGCAACGTGTCCCTGCCCTCGTGGCGCATGCAGGCCGACGTGGAAAACCTCGGCTACGGCACCGGGCTGGCGGCCGCCCGCGCCGCGCTTGCAGGGATAGAGCCCGCCGATCTCGATGTGCGGGCGCTTCAGGGCGAGCTCGTCCGGCACTCGATCCTGCCCCCCGAAATCCTCGACCGACCGCTCACGCCCGCCCCCGACGAAGACGCGAATACACTCGCCGCACACGTCGCCGCGCTGGACGACTCCGTCTCCCTTCGCAGCTACCAACACCAGAAACCGCACGAGGTGGCGACCGAGGTCATCCCCTTCGTTCGGGTCTGCCTGGCTCCGCCCGGTATCGAGCCGCTCTTGGTCGGCGCGCTCTCCGATCCTTCCCGCAAGGGCCGGAAGCTCGCCGCGATGGCGCTCGCATGGCGGGGGCACCCCGGCGGCGCGGACCTGCTCCACGCGGCCATCCTCGCGGAGCTGGAAGGCGCGCCCCCCGCCCGCCTGCCCGGTCGCCATCCCCTGACCCTGCACGCCCACGAGGACCCGGACCACGGCGCCATGAGCGAGCTCGCCAACCTCCTCCACGCCTTCGCCCGCACCCGGGACCCGCGCGGCGCCGCTCTGATCGAGACGGTGGCGGCGAGGCTGGATCTCGAGGACGCCCGCTTCCGCGACCGGAAGACGGGGGTGTTCTACTACCTCGACGCCATCGGCGACGTCGCCGAGCGCCTCGCCACTCCCGCCTGCGCGCCCACCCTGTCGAAGCTGCTCGCCCACCCGCTCCTCGACGACACCGTCCTTCGCGCCCCCCACCAGCCCGACTACTTCCGGGAGCGGCAAGCCTACACCGCGCTCGTGCTTTCCCGCGCGCTCGCCCGTTGCGGCGTCCGCGCCGGCTACGAACGGCTGCTCGCCTTCACCGAGGACCGACGCCGCCCCCTGCGCGAGCACGCCTGCAACGAACTGCGGGCCCTCATAGGCGACGCCGAGCCTCGGCCGGAGCGGTGGCGGGCATGGGTGCTTCGCCAGACCCAGTTTCGCTCGCGCGCCTGGAACGAAAAAGACGATCCCTTCGCCGCCATACTCCCGAACATCTGAGCCCCCGAATGCGCCTCCCGCCCTCACGGGCTCCCGGCCCAGGAAACAAATTCGAAACACGCATGCACGTCCCCAAGGTTTTTCTCACCCGCCGCCTGCCCGGCTCCGTGATGGCTCGTCTTGCCGTCGAGACCGACCTCGCGCTCCTTCCCGAAGACCGGGCCCCGACCAAGGCCGAGATTCTCGCCGGCCTCTCGGGCCGGGAGGTTTTGTTCTGCAACATCACCGACCGGGTGGACGCGGAGATCCTCTCCAGCCCCGGGCTGCGGGTGGTGGCGAACTTCGGCGTCGGCTTCAATCACATCGACGTGGCCGCGGCCAGCGCCCGCCGTATCCCCGTAATAAATACACCCGGGGCGCTGACCGAGGCCACCGCCGACCTCGCCTTTGCGCTCCTGCTCGCGACCGCGAGGCGCCTCGGGGAAGGCGAGCGCCTCGTCCGGTCGGGACGTTGGAGAGGATGGGAGCCGCTTCAGCTGCTCGGCGCCGACGTGAGCGGCACGACACTCGGCCTCGTCGGCTTCGGGCGCATCGGCCGCGCCATGGCGGACCGCGCCCGGGCCTTCGGAATGCGCCTCGTCTATTGGAACCGCACCCGTCTGTCGCCGGCTGAGGAAGCCGCTTGCGACGCCCGCTACCTGCCGCGCGACGAACTGCTCGCCAATTCCGATTTCGTCTCCCTCCACATCGCCTACACGTCCGACACGCACCACCTGATCGACGCGCGCGCCCTCTCCTTGATGCGACCTCATGCGATTCTAGTGAACACCGCCCGCGGCGCCGTGGTGGACGAGGCAGCGCTCGTGATCGCGCTGCGGGAGCGGCGCATCGGAGGCGCCGGCCTCGATGTGTTCGAGCAGGAGCCCCTTCTCGCGCCCGGTCTGGCAGGATTGGAAAACTGCGTGGTCGTCCCGCACCTGGGCAGCGCCACCTCCGGGACGCGCGCGCGCATGGGCCACATGGCGCTCGATGACCTGCTCGCCGTTTGCGCCGGGCGGAAGCCGAAGCACTGCGTGAACCCCGCCGCGCTCGAATAGCGCACTTTCAGAGCGGAGTGTGGCCGATATCAGGCGCCAAGTTTCGTGTCGCCGCCGCGGCTCTCCCGCACGCCTGTAGGCGCGCGCGACGCACCGGGCGCTTGATGACTTCCCGCGCCTTTCTCCGGCCACATCGTCGATCGCTCAAGAAGTAGGGCCCGCGTCGGACGCGAGCCGACGCGACGCGCGAATCCGGCAAAGTCGCCTAAGGGGCAAACGACAGGCTGTGCAACCACACCGGCCCGCCCCCGCAATGGCGGCAGGAGAGCTCGCCAATCTCGCGCACCGCCTTCGGCCAAACGACCTCGACCTCGTGCCACCGCCCGTCGCCCGGCACCTCGGCCGCGCACTCCATCGCCTCGTCCGATACGGCTCGAAGCACCAGCCGCCCGCCCTGCTCGCCCGCTCGCAGCCGCAGCCTCAGCCGGGTCACCGGGCGCTCCGCCCGCCACCGATGGAAGCCCACCCAGGCACCAGGCTCGCGGAGAAGGGCGGCGCCGTCGCCCTCGACCGAAAGGTCCCGCTCGCGCTCCACGGGGCCGCCCGAGGCGTGATAATCCACCCCGAGATGGCGCCCCTCGACATCGAGCCATAGCTCGCGGGCGCGCACTGGACCGCAGCCACGCGGGGAGTCCGGCGGGGCGCCATCCAGCCGCCGCGGCCGCAGCTCGCCGCGAATCCGCCGGTGCAGGGGGTCGGGACCGTCCTCGTGATAGAGGACAAGGTCCCGCCCCCGCCAGCCCGCGACGCAGGCTTGGACGGTGCGGGCCCGGTCCCGTTGGACGTCGCCGGTGTATTCAAACGGGCCATACGGATTGTCGGCGACCGCGCGCGCCAGGATGTCGCGCTCGTCCTCGAGGCGCGCCGCCTCGACCTCGCGCCTTCCGTAGAGCATATGGAAACGTCCGCAGCGGTGATACACCCACGGGCTTTCGTGGTATTTCCAGGGCTTCGACACCTCCCGCGCCGGGCCGGCCAGCTCCGTCATCGAGGCCGCGAGGGGCGCGCAGTATAGCTCCTCGTTTTGACCGAAGTAAAGGAAGGCCCCGTGCGGCGAGAAGACGCAGACGGGCGAGACCAGCAGGCCCGACGCCGCGGATCGCACGCCGGGCGTCCGCCGCGTAATCAGCGGAGCGCCTCGCGCGTCGCGGAAGGGCCCCTGCGGCCGGTCGGCCACCGCCACGCCGATCTGGTCCACCATGGGGAAATAATACCAGTAGCGCCCGAGCGCCTCCACGCAGTCACCATCCCAGGCGGGCCCGTCGGCCCATGCGATATCCTGGCGCCGCAGCACGCAGCCGTGGTCGGTCCATGTCTCCAAATCGGACGTCGAAAAGGCATGGTAGTCGTTCATCGACCACCATCCGTCGTTGCTCCAATGCGGATCCTGGTCAGCGTAGAGCCACAGCCTCCCGTCGCTGAAAACGTGGGCCGCGGGATCGGCGAGATACTTCGGGGTGGGCAGAAGCGCGAGCCCGTCCGGTTGCCGGGCGTCCATGATCCCTGCTTTAGCGGAGGCGAGCGCCGCGCCGCCATCCGCGCCGTTCCATTCCATTTGCAGTCGTGCGTTCATTCGTTATCCCAAGGCATCTCGATTCTCAGTCGCAAAAAGCGCCGGGGCTCCTGGGCGAGAGGTTGCGGGTCCACGAAGGACACCTCTCCGCCGGTCGTGCCCGGATTCCTGGCCAAGGCCGACCAGTTCACTAGGTCGGAACTCGCTTCAACGATGTAAACAAGGTCCGCACGGTGTCGGGCAAAGCTGAGCACCAGATGGCCGCCCGTGCTGTCGATCCGGGGCACGCGAAGGGAGCCGCCGTTGGTCGGCGAGGTGCCGAGCGCGTATTCGAGCAGGTTTGACATGCCGTCCCCGTCGGGATCGGCACCGGGCCCGATGACGCTCGCGTCCAAGCTGCTTGGCCAATGGCTTTGCTGCCACAGGGCAAAGCCCGGCAAGCGCGGGGAAACCTCGACGAGAAACTCCTCGATCGACGCGTAGAGTTCGTTGGTGCCTTGCGCGTCGTTTTCCAGATAGACGCCAAAGCCGGTGAGGTCCCGAAAATTTCTCGGCGAATAGGTCAAGGAGCCGAGCGCCAGATTCAGATCCGTCGCCGGAGAGATCTCCGCCCAGCCGCCATCTTGCTCGTCGTCGGTGAAACTGAGCGTGCGGGCCGCCTCCGAGGCTTGGGAAAAACCGGCTTGCGAAACGAACCAACGCGTGTCTTCGCGGACAACCCAGCGGGCGTTCGCCACGTTGGCCCAGCGCGCCGTGTAGTTGGTTTCGGCTCCGTCTCCCTGGCGGGCGATCAGCTTCGAGGTGGTGGTGAAGTGCAGTGGCCCGGCGCGGTGCGCGGGTGAAAAGTCGTCCTTGAGCCAGACAAAGAACGCGTGCGTCGCGGTCGAGGCGTTCGAACCGGTCTGGGTGCGCAGGGTGATGGCGTCCTCGGCGACGTTGCCCAGCGCCCCATTCTCCCGCACCGCGGCGATGGTGAGCGCGGGAGCGGAGTTCGAATTGAACCGCACGCGCTGGATGCCGCCGTAGAAACGATCCGAAGGCCCGGCGTAAGAGGCGCCCGGGGAGATCAGCGGCGTCCCCAGGTCCCAGGGGATCATTCGCCGCACATCGTTCGCCGTCGAGCCTCCGTCGAGGTTGAGGGACGACTCCGTGTTCGATGCGCGGAAGTTTTGGTGGGCGGAGACGTAGTCGCCGCGCCAACGCACCACCTGCATGGTGCCCGAGCCGGCCACGTTGGTCACCGTGGCGAGGTCCGTGATCGTGCCGTGCCTCACCTCGACCAGGTAGGGTCCGCCAAGATAATCGCCGGCGGTGTAAAGACCGCCGGAGGAGATGCGGCCTCCTGTCGTGCTCCAGACCACGGCCGGCGGCGTGTTGAGGAGCAAGCCGTGCGTGGTGCGGGCCGTGACCGCGAAGGCCTGCGTGCCCCCCACGGGCACGGAGGCGAAGCCCGGCGTAATCTCCAAGGCTCCCAGCACGCCTTGCACGTTGACGCTCAGATCCGCATGGGTGCTGCGGCGGTCGGCATCGCTCACCGTGCAGCGGAGCACATAGGTGCCGGTGGCGGTGAAGGTGGCGGTGCTGGCGGACGCCGCGGGGGAGAAGTTGGAGCTGAAGCTCACCGCGCCACCGTGCGGCGCGGAAAGCACGGTCCAGGCGTAGCTGAGCTGCGCGGCCGGCGTCTCCGCATCGGTCGCGCTCGCGCTTAGTGTGGTGGAGGCGGTGGTGACGGGATTCGACGCGGCGGAGGGCGGCTGGGTGAAGACCGGCGCCTCGCCCACTTCCGCGCTGATCAGATCGACGTAGAAGAATCCTCGTCCGGTGGTGGCCACGAACACCCGCCCGGGCCGGGCGAGATCGCCCGAGATGCCGACGCCCATGTCGAGGGGGGCGGCCCCTTGGCCCGTCGGGCGCGTCCACGTGGCGCCATCGTCGGTGGAGTAGTAGATGGACGGCGCCGTGTCGCCCGTGCGCCGCCCCAGCACGTAAAGGGTCGTGCCGGTGCGCCCGGGAAGGGCCGCTCCAAACCCAAATGCGCTCACCCGTTGCCACCCGCTGATCGATTGCCAGGTGGCTCCGCCGTTGGTCGAGCGGCGAAGCGAGGTTGAGCGATCGGTGAACCAAAGCTCCCGGGCGACCCCCGGCCGGGCCTCGATGTGTGCCAACCAATGGGACGGCAGCGTGCGCTCCGAGACCAGGCTCCAGTTCGCGCCCCCGTCGGTCGAACGGAAGATCGAGCCGCCAAACGGGGAGCTGGTGTGCTCGTGGTAGGCGTAAAAGGTGAGTTCCTCCACCGCGTCGGCCGCCAAGACCGAGCTTGAGCCGTTGTAGATGTTGTTTGCCCCGCTGAAATTGATCGAGCCGCCGTTATAGACCAACCCTTGCGCGAGCTGCCAGGTGGCCCCGCCATCGACCGAATAGACCGGCCGGTGATTGTTGCCCGAATACCAGCCGGCGTTGAAGGGAATCCAAACCATGCGGGTGCGGTTGGTGGCGGACACGGCGATGTTGCCCCCCAGCGCCATGCCATAGCCGGAGGCCGGCGCGGAGGGATGTTTTCCGAGGCGGCGCCAGGTCTGCCCGCGGTCGTCGGAAGCGAGCACTTCTCCCGCACTGTATTCGGGGTCGGAAAAGGCGACCGCGATGGTGTCGGTCTGCGCGCTCACGCCGAAGCCGGTGGAGTTGGCGATCGCGCGCGTGCCGAGATGCGCGCGTGGCATCACCGTCGGGTCTTGGATGAGGAAGCCGCCCTTGTCCATCGCCCCGAGCGCCACGCCGCCTCCCCACGACAGCGGCAGCGGGAGCGCACGCATGCCGACCAACTCTTCCAGCCCGGCCATGAAAGCGAGGCCGTCCGCCACCACGGGAGTCGCCGCGAGGTTTCGATACACGTAAACCGCGTAACCGGTGGTCGCCCAAAGCTGCTGGGGCTTACCGGGTGCGAAGATCATGCCGCCGGAGTAGCTGTGGCGGGCGGAGCTGGGCTCGATCCACTCGGGCTGCACAAAGGTCACCGCGCGATGCGTGCCGGTCGGGAAGGCTGACGCGCTGTCGGAGGTGTGGATCCGCCAGTTGGCGCCACCGTTCGAGGAAATGAACAGGTCGCGGACGGTGTTGCCATTGTCGTTGATCGCGATGCGGTCCGGGTTGCTCGGATCCACCGCGAGGCCGGCCCACTGCCGCCAGCTGTAGGTGAAACCGGATACAGGCGGCGTGATGTTGGCCCACGCGCCCCCCCGCCAGCGCCAGACGCCGTTGGTCAAGGTGACATAGAGCGTGCCGTCGGAGCCCAGCCGCCCTTGGATCGGGTTCGCGTTTGCCGTCGGCTGCGTGCCGAGCAGGGTGAAGCTCTCCCCGCCGTCGGTGCTCCGCCAGACGCCTTCCTCCATGATTCCGAGATAGATCGTCGAGGATCGGGTTGCCCCGCCCGTCGCGACGGTCGTCGCCGGATCGATCGCCACGAAAGTGATGCCCGCGTTCTGCGCCTTGCCGTCGCGCGTCGCGCCATTGCTCCCGCCCAAAGGCAGGCTGGTCGCGATCCGCGTCCATGTGGTCCCCGAATCGAGGCTGCGCCAGAGACCGTCCTGGCGGGTTCCGAAATACAGCACGGACGAGTTGGAGGGATCCACGACCAACCGGTCCCCGGCGTGGCGCCAGGCGCTGTTGCCCCCCTGCTCGATCGTGGAGCTGAAGCCCGTCAGGGTGCTCCACGTGCGCCCTCCGTCGGTCGACCTCAGGATACCGTTTGGCCCCTGGCCATCCTCGACGTAGGCCCCGAACGCGACATAGATGCGGAGCGGATCACGCGGATCGAGGGCCATGCCATCCACATAGCGAACGGCCGGCATCTGCATCCCGTGCTCGTCCAAGAGAGCGGTCCAGCGCGCGGCCGCCCCGTCCCAGCGAAAAATCCCGCCCACATCGGTGCGGACATAGATCTCGTCGGTGGCCGGATGCGAGGCGATGCCGGTGACAAAGCCCATGCCGCGCAGGTCGATGTTGCGCCACTGCGTCTGCCCGGTGGCAAAGGCGGTCGAGGGCCGCACGCCCGCCCACGACAGGACGAGCAGAACGACAAGCAGGAGAATCGCGCGAGGGCGCCTGAACGGGGTGATTCGCATACGGGGGCGGCTAAGCGAGAAGCAAGAAGGGCGGAATTCGGCGAAAGACAGGCCGCGACAGCGGGTGCGGACCCAATCTCCCACGCTGGAAAGGCGAAGAGGTCTGCGCGGCGGGCGGGGGCGAGCGGTGAAACTCAAAACGCGTTGCCGGCCCGACGCAGCCGCAGCGACATCTTATTCTGATAAGCGCGGCACTTCGCGCGCCTTGGGGCGGCTCCCAAAATCCGCGGCTTGTCGCGCGCGCCCCCTCACTTTCGCCTCACCGCGGCGTCCCCCTCGCCCGCCGCTCCCCGCCTCCGGCGCCCCCAAAGTCGCGCTCCTCTCATGACCCACCTCCGCCCTCTTCTCCCCGCCCTCACCCTCGCCCTCGCCCCCCTGCTGCCCGCACAGCTCCCGGGCCAGCCCTTCACCTGGCAACAGCGCAACGCCGAGGTCCTGCCCCAAGGCGACCTGCGGTGGTCGCCGCAACCCTATCGCTTCGCCGCCGGCGCCACGGTGCGCTACATCGATTTCGCGGACGGGGACGACAACGCCACCGGCGAATCCCAGACGAACGCTTGGAAACGTCACCCTTGGGACCCCGAGGCCACCGGCACCGCCAAGGCCTTCAAACCCTCCGGCCCCGTGACCTACGTCTTCAAACGTGGCGTCGAATACCGGGGCCAACTCATCGTCCCGCCCGCCACGCGCGCGCCGGCCGAAGCCGGCGAGCCGATCCGATTGACCTCCGATCCTGAATGGGGCCAAGGCCAAGCCGTATTCCTCGGCTCCGAACGCGTCACCCGCTGGAGCCGGGGAGGGACGCCCGACATGCGCGAGCCGCAAAAAGTTTGGCGCGCGGAACTCGATTTTGCCCCCCGCACCCTCTGGGTCCTAGGGCAAGACGGCAGCGCGCAACGCCAGCCGCTCGCCCGCCACCCGAACTGGCGCGAAAGCGATCCGCAGGACCCGATGTCCGAATGGCCCGTGTGGGAAAATCCGGAATGGTGGAAAAACGGAAACCGCTTCCACACCACCGAAGTGAAGGGCCGAAAACGGCACCAAGGCGTCAGCCGCAAGGTGTTTGACCGCCCCGCCGCCGATTACGTTGGCGCGACCGTTTGGACGGAATGGGGCATCGTGATGGGCAGCCCCTACCCCGCTCAGGTGGAGGCTTTCGACGATGCGAAAAAGGCCGTCGCCTTCCGCGGTCCCTGGACGTGGGAGCAGCAGGAAACCATCATGACGGGCAACCGCTTTCACCTCGAGGACAAGCCGTGGATGCTCGACGAGCCCGGGGAGTTCTGGGTGCGGCGCGGAGAAGGCGGCCGCAAGAGCGTGATCTACTTCCGCCCGCCGGAGGACAAAGACCCCAACACCCTCCGCATCGAGGCCGGGCGCCGCCTCAACTTCATCGAAGCCACCGAACTCACCCACCTCGCCGTCTCGGGCCTGACCTTCCGTTTCACCGGCGTGCACTGGGACTACAACATCCCTTCCTGGGCTCATCCCGACCTGAAAAACGCCGTCATCCGACTGAGCGGGCCAGCCGGGTCGCTGGCCGTTTCCCATTGCGTCTTCGAGCACGTCAACATGGCCGCCCGCGTGACGGCGCCCGAGCCCGGTGCCGGCCGCATCGGCCTCGTGCGTCTCGCCGACAACATCGTCCGCGACACCGACCACGGCGCCTTCACCGTCCTCTCCAACTTCGGCCGCCCCGAACACGGCGCCGTCCTCGCCGCCGATCCCGCCGCCGGGCGCGTCGAGCACGTCGATGTGCTGCGCAACCGCCTCGAGCGAATCGGCTATCGCATCATCTCCGGCGAGCACGGCCACGCGGTGGACATCCGGTTCCCTCATACCTCGGAGATGTCGGGCAACGTCCTGCACCGCATCGCCGGCTGGGGGCTCTCCGTTTTCGGCGGAAAGCCCAGCGACGGGGGCCGCCACATCGCGGCGCTCGACGCCCCCTTCAGCCGCCACCTGATCCACCACAACCGCGTCGAGGATGTCCTTCTCAAGTCCAACGACTGGGGCGCCATCGAGACCTGGCAGGGCGGCCCCTTCTACGTCTGGAACAACGTCGTCATCAATCCCCGCGCCTTCAAAAACTGGACCGCGGTGAACCTCAAGCCCGACGGAGTGCCCTCCTTCGGCCACGCCTACTACATGGACGGCTCGTTCAAAAACTACCTCTTCAACAACATCGCCATGGGCCGCAGCTCGAAGCTCGGCACCAAGGAGGTGAACACCTCGGCGGTGCAGGGAATCATCGGCTTCGAGAACACCTTTTTTCACAACACCTTCTTCCGCTTCGCCAACGGCACCCGCCAGCAGCAGCCGGACGCAGGGCGCCTCCGCTTCACCGCCAACGTCTTCGAGGACATCACCGCCTTCGTCTTTCGCAACGCCGACCCCAAGGACGCCGCCCCCGATCCCAACGCCGCCCACTTCAAACAGGGCGGGGCCTTCGACTACCGGACGCTCGGCTACTCCCGTAACGTATTTTTCAATACGCCCGGGCGCTTCGTTTTCGAGGAGACCGGCGTCGCCCACCCCGCCCCCGCGCCATTCGCCGACGCGCTCCGGCGCGTCGGCGCCCAGGCGTCCGCCACCGGCGTGGTGGCCGACCGCCCGCCTCTCCGCGCCCCGGCACAGGGGGATTTTCGCCCCTCCGCAAACAGCCCCGCGATCGGACAGGGCGTGCGCGTCTTCGTGCCCTGGGGCCTGCGCGGGGTCGTCGGCGAATGGAGTTTTGTGAGAAACGCGGCGGCCCCCGCCCTCGTCCTTGACGAGTCGTGGTATATGCACGCGGCCCACACCACGCGCGAACGATACCACCGGGCGCCCCGCCCCCACCTGCGCGGCATGAACGTATCCGCCGCGGATTACGTCGCCGGTCCCTTGGAGAACTGGGCCGACGGGCCGGGGGCGCTCCGCCTCGACGGTCGCTCCCGCTTCCTCGCGCTCCCCGCAGCCGAAGCGGAGGGCAGCGGCTCCGCGGGCGACCATCGTGGCGTGAACATCCGCGGCGGCGATCTCCTCATCGAGGTCTATTTCCGTGCCGAATCGCCCGACGCCGTCCTTGTGCGCAAGCAGGCCGCCGACGACGGACCTGGCTATCAACTCGCCCTGAAAGCCGGCCGGCCGGCCTTTCACGTGCGCGACGCCGCGGGCGTCTCGGGCAAGGTGCTGGGCGACTCGGAGCCCTTGCACCGCGGCGACTGGCACCACCTCGTGGCCGAGTTCGACCGCGCGACGAACCGGCTCACCCTCTACCTGGACGGGCGCATGCTCGGCTCCTCCACAAGCGACGCCCCCCTCGCCGGCAGCCTGGAGAACCGCGGCGACTTTCTCGTCGGCGGCGGCCCCGGCTTGCCGCACCTCGCCGGCGACATCGAGTTCCTCCGCGTCGCCCAATCCACGCTCGCCGCCTCCCGCACCAGCATCGAGGAACTCCACGCCTGGCAATTTGCCGGCCCCCACTTCCGCGACTTCGCCGGCAACCCGCGGGAGGCTGAAACGGCCGCGGGAGCGTTGGTGAAGTAGCCCGTGCCATCGGGAGCGACGGCAGCTTCCTCCCACGCCCCAACGAGCGCGGGGCAGGCAGCTCCTGCGCTTGCTGAGTCGCCCGGGGGCCGTGAAGGCCCCGTGAATTCGCCCGCCACGGAATGCGACACATTGCCGCGACCCTCCGGCGTAGCGCACCGTGCCGCGTCCCCCCCCCGAACCATGACGCTTCGTCGATTCCTCGTTCCGGCCTTCTCGCTGCTCCTCGTCGGCCACGCCCTCGTCTCTCCGCTCCACGCCACGGCGGCAGACGAACGCGTCTTCTATCTCGGCGGCGCCGGCAACGAGGAGCTGTTCGACGCGTATCGGCTCTCCGACGGGCGCTGGCTGCTCGCCGGGCGCGCGACGGCGCTCGACTGGCTGCCGGCCGGCACGCCGGTGACGGTCGCGAACGTCGGCTCCCTGATCAACAGCCCCAACTCCACCCGGAACTGGATCGGCTTTCTCCTCGTTGTATCCGCGGACCTGCGACAGATCGAGCGCTGCTGGCACCTGCCCAAGGGCGCCGCGGAAAGCATCCGCCGCATCCGCGGCACCGAGGTGCCCGGCGATCGCACCGGCGACCTCTACATCTCGGGCAACGTGGCCCGCAACTCCTGGGGCGACACCCAGGGCGGCTACTTCGTCGCGAAGCTGGATGACAACTTCCTCTCCGGCACCCCCTCCGACCTCGCCTGGGCCGTCAACATGAGCGCGCGGGGCGAGTTGAAGGACAACCAACCCTGGGACGTGGCGAAGGCGGGTGGCGACACCCTTCTGGTCGCCGTGACCGGCTATCCCCACAGCCCCGACTGGATGGCGGCCGAGTTCTTCGACGGCGCAGGGAAACCCCGGACGCTCCCAAATCTTCGCGCCAACAACCGCGGGCAGATCGTCCTCAAGACAAATTCGACCGGCGACTTTCGCTCCTGGACCTACGCCGACCACGCCGCCACCACCTCCGACACCAACGGCGGCTTGCGGCGCGGCCGCTGGCCCATGGACGCCTTGTTCGACGGCCCCTATGGCCTCCCCGGCAACGGCGCCGGTCGCGGCTACACCGGCTATCGCACCACCAGCTACGCCGGCCACATTTCCGCGGTGGTCCTGGACCGCCGCACCAACGATTTTTACCTCGGCGCGAACCACAAGACCGCGCTGCCCGACAACAAGCCCGACTTCGAGCCCTGGGTCATCTCCTACGCCGCCGACGGCACCATGCGGTGGTGGTCCCGCCTCTACTCCGAATGGCGCGACAGCACCAGCGGCCCGCTCGCCAATGGCGCGATCGACATCGACCTCGACAGCAACAACGACGGCGTCCTCGACCGCTCCAGCGAAGGCCTGCTCTCCACGCCCGACCAGTATGTGGACGCTCTCGCGATCGACTACGCGCACGACAAGCTGATCGTCGGCGCCCGCAGCCACGGCAACAACACGAGCAACTTTTGGTCCGGCACCGCCGCCTCCATCCCCGGTGCCCCCCCGGGCTACAGCGGCTTCCAACGCCAGTTCACCGGCACCGTCGGCAACGTGCACATCTCGTGGCTCGGTCGCCACGATCTCGAGGACGGCACCCTTCGCGGCGCCACCTACCTGGCCGGCTTTGACCGATTCGGGAACGTCAACGCCTCTGGCGGCTACTCCGATCCCAATCTAGCCGGCTGGCCCAATGTGAACAGCGGGTGGCCGAACCTCAACACCACCCGTATCCGGCCCAACCGCCTCGTCGTGGACGCCACCGGGCGGGTGATCGTGATCGGCGTCGCGCCGCGGCTCGCCACCACCAAGACCGCATGGCAACCCCTCCTGCCACCCCCTGCCGTCGCCCCCTGGCATGAATTCGTGCGCATCTACTCGCCCGGTCTCGACCAGTTGCTCTACGGCAGCGCGCTGGTCGGCGCCTTCACCTACCCGGGAGGAGCGACCAACGTCGAACCCGAAGGAGCCGAAGGCGTCTCCATCAACGGCGTCGCCGCCGCGCCTGGTGGCGTCCTGGTCGTGGGTGGCGGACTGGAGACCAACGGCGCTCCGCAGGGGAATCCCATCCGCCAAGGCGACGCACCCACATGGGCCCGCGGTGCGCGTGCCGCCGCGGACGGGCTGGTTGCCCGCCTCGCCCTACCCGGCACCACCGCGCAGACCTTCGCCGCCTGGAGTCTCGGCCACCTCGGCCGCGCTGATGCGCCCTGGGACGCGGACCCTGACGGCGACGGAATCCCCAACCTTGTTGAATACGCGCTCGGCCTCTCGCCCACCGCGCCCGACGCCACTGGCGACGCCCTCTCGCCCCACGTCGATACGCTCCCCGGCGCCGGCCCGCGCCTGCGCCTTCAAGTGCGACGCGACCCGGGGCGTCACGACGTCCGGCTGTCCGTCGAGGCGAGTTCCAACCTCGTTGAGTGGGTGGAGATCGCCCGCAGCGAGGCGGGCGGCTCCTTCCGCGGTCCCGGCTACGTCAGCGGCGAGGTGGCTGGCGACGCACCGCGCACCGTGGAGATCGGCGACCCGGAGCCTTCCGAACGGCGCTTTCTCCGCCTGCGCGCCACGCGCCCCTAGTCTAGCGCGAAGTCTCCGATGGCCACGGCCCAATCCGAGGTGAAGGGAAAGGTGATGGTCTGGGCCGAGGCGCTCAGCAGCCCCAGATCGGTCTCGGCGTAAGCGGCCTTGGTGTTGACCGCGATGGCGCGGCGAGTGCCCGTCGCGCCCGTGAGATTGATGTGGAGGTTAGAGGCGTCTCGGCGGTAGAGCACCCAGTGGCTGCGCGCGGAGTTCACCAAGATGCGGGTCATGCTGTTGTTGCTGAGCGTCTGGTTCACGTGCAGGTCGGCGCGGAAGCGGCGATGGGTGTTCCAAAAGGTGCCGTGGGTTCGCAGTTGGGCTTTGTTGGGATAGGGATGGGAGGCCTCGCCCGCGCTTTGTCCGTCGACGTTCAACAAGTTCCCCCAAATGGCGGCCAGGCCGCCCGCCATGTTGAGTTCCCACATTAGGGTGCGCGTGCGGTCGGCGCTCAAATCCTTGGCCGCGTGCGTGGGGTTGTTGCGGATGCGGAAGCGGTCTTCGGTGAACGAGGGGCGGCCCGGCCGGTCCAGCATCGTCGCAACCCAGCCGTTGAAATCGTAGAGGGTTTGGTGCTGCTCGTAGCCGACGTAATCCAGCCCCTCATAAAACTGGGACGTGGCGACTTCGTTCTTGCGGCCCCGCGAGCCGAGGAAGTGGTGCCAGCCGAGGTGCTGATGTTGGTAGGTGTGCCAGGCCTCCTGCATGGCGGAGGAGGACCACTCGAAGACATCGAACCCGTAGCCCATGGTCCAGCCGGGGAGAGGGCCGGGCCGGGCGCCGATGTAGCGTAGAAGGCGGCGGTCGACGACGCCGTTATGGCCGCCCATGTTGCTGGTGGCGCTGGTGGTCAAGGTCTGGTGGCGCTCCGCGCGCCCCACATCCATAGGTGGACCTGTGCGCCGCGGGCGTGCGCATCGATGATGAGGCCTTCCAAGGCCCTGAAGGTCTCTGGGTCGGGCGAGGTTTTGCTGTCATTCAGGTCGCTGTTGGAGCTGAAGCGGTTGCCGTTGGCGTTATGCTTGAACCAGAAAGCGGCCATCGAATTCAGGTTCACTCCGGTGAAGCCGTGGCCGTCGATGAATTCGTCGAGCAGGGCGGCCCGCTTGGCGGGGCTGTTGTAGTTGCTGGGCGTCTGTTCCAGCATGACCAAGTGGGGCGTCACGGCACGATTTGTCCCTGTCCACCCCCACTTGTCTCCGTCCATGCGCTGCAACATCCCATCGACCACCTGCTCGGTCACGACGAGCGAGCCCGTGAGCCCATCAAGGGGACCGTGGCTGGAGTGAGACCGATAAGTCCATTGTCCGGGAATCGTGCCGGTGAAGCGCCATTTCCACGTGTTGTTGCCATCGTAGAACATCCCGGTGCGGTGGGTGGCGCCGGTGCTGGTGTGGGTGACGGTGACATAGGCCTCCACATCGAAGGGGTTGTTGCTCCAGCCGGTGTAGGTCCTGCTCCACTCCAGATGAGGGCGCCATTGGGTGACCGTTTGCGCCTTCATCGACCAGACCCCCGGCAGCAAGCCAAGCAGCAGGAAGACATGTCCGCACAGCCGTGCGCCGCGCCAAGCGGCCACGGGGCTCCGGAGCATGGCACCGCGGATACCTCCGCCGGGGGACGGGGCGGCTAGAGACGTGGCGAGCACACTGAAGCAGGCGGCGAGCAGACGGCACAACGGGGCGAACGGGGCATTTTTCACGGCGGGTCGCCTTGAGTCGCGATTTTTTGGATACAGGATATGGGTATCCGCACGGGGAGAAAGCCGCGCATCGCGTAGGCCTCGTCGGCGGTGTCTGGGCGTGAGACCGCACGAATGCGGGTGCAGCCAGTGCGATGCGAACGCCACGGCGTGGGCGCGGGTCCAAACGGCGGGCCCGGCGAGGCGAGCTTGGGAGCGGGTGCATCACGGCGGCCGCGTGCTGTGCGGGAATCGGAAGAGGGACTGAGTCGGGCTAATGCCAGTAGCCGCTTGATTGGGACTTTGGGAGGGTTGCGGCTCCGCCCCTCGCGCCGGCAGCGGGTGCGACGGGCCGCTCCTGAAAAACGTGGACGCCGAGGACGACGTCTCTCCGGGTGCAGCCCACGGAGGGATGTCCAGAGGCTTTCAGCAGTCGGTCTGAAAGCCCTTGATCGGGGCATTGGACAGGCGGCCGGCGGACGCTCACGTCTCGGAAGCGTCGGCGGGGCCTGCATACCGCTGAAAGCCGGCCCGAAGGCCGGCTTCAGCTTGCTGTCCAAGTAGGCAGGGGGCCGCGGTTGCGGGATCTGCTCCTATTGCGTGATCACGATACGCGCGCCGTTGGAGCTTTCGCGGGTCGAGATGCCCGTCCAGCTGCTCAGGTTGGTGCGGATGGCGAGCGAGATAACCTTGTCGCCCGCGACTTCGGCCGCGACCGCGTTGGTGATGTCGATCTCCACCCAGGTGCCGGAACCCGATGCGGGCTGGGTCACCGAGCCGATGGAGGCCCCGTAGCCGGGCACCGAGCCCGACTGCGTCCACGAATCGCCATTGGCGAGGTGGGCGGTGAAGGTCGCCGCGGAGCAACCGCTGGGCAGGTGCAGGCGGAGCTTGGCGGACGAAACGGAACTCACGCCCGAGAGGCTGAACTTGAAGTAGGCGTAGTTCCACATGCTCGCGCTGATCGCGGTGTTCGTGCCTGCGGCGTTGTCCGACTGGGTGTCACGATCGTCGCTGGCGAAGACGGTGACGGCCGCCGGAGCTTCGGGCTTGGCGCTGACTTGGGAGGAGTTCGCGCTTTCGCCACCGCTGTTCGTGGCGGAGACCACATAGTGGTAGGTCGTGCCGTTGGTGAGGCCCGTGTCCGCGTAGGAGGTGGACGTGAGGTTGCTCGCGACGACGCTGTAGCCGGAGCCGCTCGTGGTGGAGCGCTTGACCGTGTAGCTCGTGGCGCCGGTGGAGGCGGACCACGAGAGCGTGACCGAGCCGTTGCCGGCGCTGGCGGACAGGTTGCCGGGGGCGGCGGGGGCGCTCACCGCGTCGATCACCAAGCGCGGCGCGTGGTCGCTTTCCTTGGTGTTGAGGCCGGTCCAGGAGCCTAGGTTGGTGACCAGGGCGATGGAGATCACCTTGTCGCCGGCCGCCTCGGACCGCACCGCGGACGTGACGTCGATCTCGAGCCAGGTGCCCGACGCGGAGGACGGTAGGGTGGCCGAGCCGATCGACGCGCCGTAGCCCGGAACCGAACCGGACTGCGTCCACGAGTCGCTGTTGGCGAGGTGGGCGGTGAAGGTGACGGCGGAGGAGCCGCTGGGCAGGCGCACGCGCAACCTCGCGGAGGAGACGGACGAAACGTCCGCGAGGCTGAACTTGAAGTAGGCGTGGTTCCAGAGGCTGGCGCTGATGGCGGTGTTCGTCCCGGCGGCGTTGTCGGACTGCGTGTCGCGGTCATCCGAGGCCAGGATCGTCACGGTCGCGCCACCGCTGCCACCGCCGCCGGGGGCGACAGGCTGAGCGCTGGCTTGGGCGGAGTTGGCGCTCTCCCCGGCGCTGTTGGAGGCGGAGACGACGTAGTGGTAGGTCGTGCCGTTGGTCAGACCGGCGTCGTTGTAGGACGTGGCGGTCAGATTATTGGCGACGACGCTGTAACCCGAGCCGCTGGTGGTGGAGCGCTTCACGGTGTAGCTCGTGGCGCCGCTGGAGGCGGACCAAGAGAGCGTGACCGAAGCGTTGCCCGCGGTGGCGGACAGCCCGGTGGGCGCCGCGGGAGCGGTGATTGGCGCGACGGGCTGGGCGCTCGCTTGCGAGGAATTGGCGCTTTCCCCGGCGCTGTTGCTCGCGGAGACGACATAGTGGTAGGTCGTGCCGTTGCTAAGGCCGGTGTTGGTGAACGAGGTGCCGGTCACGCCGGAGGCGATGGTCGTGTAGCCCGAGCCGCTGGTGGTGGAGCGCTTCACGGTGTAGCTCGTGGCGCCGCTGGAGGCGGACCAGGAGAGCGTGACTGAGCCGTTGCCCGCGGTGGCGGTGAGGCCGGTGGGCGCCGGGGGAAGCGCGACCGTGCCGTTGACGGTGAAGGTGGCGGAGGCGACGGGGGAGTCGATGTTGCCGCCCTTGTAGGCGAAGGCGCGAACGGTGGCGCTGGCCGAAAGACCAAGCATCCGGCCGCTCGGGATGATCTTGGCGTTGGTGCTGGTGCGGGGGTCGGAGCCATCGGTGGTGTAGCGGATGGACGCACCGGCCGTGGCCGTGCTCAGCGTGATCGGCTGATCCGAGGAGACGGACCCGCCGTTGGGGCTGAACTGCACCGACGCGGTGACCGGCGAGGTGGAATCGATCCGATAGACGCCGTTGCGGATGCGCGAATAGCGCCAGGGAGTGACGTTCTGGTCCACGCAGATCGCGATGAGCTTGCTCGTGGAGCTGATGGTGATGGGGCCCGTGTATTCCGTCCACTGGCCGCTCTGCAGGCGGCTTTCCACCGAGGGGCTGCGGAAGCCAGTGGGGCCGGTGACGTAGAAGATCTTGGCGTGAGCGGGGGCATTGGCGGGGCGGGTGATGGTCACCGTGACCGGGCCGGCATGGCGACCGGCGATGGGCAGGAAGGTGGGGAAATCCATCACCGCGTTGCGCGGGGTGTAGCGCACGAGGGGCTCGCCGCTCATCGTGCTGGTGTTGGCGAACTCCTTGCCGGAGCTGGAGGAGGATTGCAGCACGAGGGAATTGCCGATGACTTCCTGCTTGGCGATGCGGTCCGGGAACTCGCCGTCGTCGTTGTCCACCGCGTTGATCAATCCCTTGACGAGGATGGTGTCCCAGCGGTCCGTGGCCCGGGTCTGCCAGGGATAGAGATGATCCACGAGGTGGTTGGCGCTGAAGGCCCAGCTGCCGCTCCACTGGTTGGCGGGCCACGAGGAATCGCGCAGCACGGTGGTGTCGCGGAAGGTGAAGTTGCGGTAGTATTCGATGCGGATCGCGTGGTTGCCCAGCGAGTTCAGATCAGTGTGGTCGTCGAGGATCGAGGTGGTCGGCCAGACGCCGTTGATTTCGTTGTCCACGTTGAAAATGCCCGTGTAGTTGGCGATGGATACATTGCCCCAGAACCGGGTGAGCGGGCTCTCGGAGGCCTCGATGTAGTCGTTGCCGCCGGCCGCCTCGAAATCGAGGAGGTTCTGGCGGTAGATCCGCTTGGCTGCCCCGAGGTCCACGTTGGTCCGCTGGAAGAGGGAGAAGCCGGCGCTCTGGGAGCCGATGGCGACGTTTTCCTCGACGATAAGATTCGCGCCCTGGAACCAGAAGCCGATGCCGGAAATCGCGAGGTCGTGGTTGTTGGCCCCGTCCTTGATGAAACCGCGGCCCTTGGTCGAGGTGGCGAGGTTGCGCACAAAGCGTCCGATCTCGCCGCCGTTTTCGGAGATGAAGGCGGCGCCGAAGGAGTTGTGGGCGACATTGTCGTCGAAGTTCACGAACGCGTCGTGGGTGACGTAGGCCCAGGAGGAGGCGTTGATGACGGAGCACCCCTTGATGAAGGAGGGGTTCACCCCGAGATCATCCTTGCCGTTGCGATGGAAGTGCACCGCGTAGCGACCACGGGCGTTGGTGCCGGGGCTGTAGGGCTCGTTGAATTTGTTGGTCACGTTGATGTCCTTGCGGGTGCGGCCGAGGTCCTGGAACGCGGCGTAGCGCACATCGACGTCGGGGTTGTGCATGAACATCACATGCCCGCGGACAAACCTGCCGTTGACCAAGCCGGTGGTGGCCGAACGAAACACGACGTTGCGGGTGTGGTTGGCGATGTAGGGCGTGAGGCCATACTCGGCGAACTCCACCACGCGCGCGTGCCCAAGCCCTTGGTTCCAAGTCAGGCTCTGGCCGTTGATCGCGGTGATCGTGCGCACCTCGTCCCGGGTTTGAAAGGGGTCCGTCGGTCGCATCGTGGACACGACGATGGTGTCACCGGACTTCCAACCGCTGGGAGCCTGAAGGAGGCTCGTCGAAGTCGCCCCGTTCGCAAGGGCCCCGGTGGTCTGCACGAAGGGCGTGACGGGCGCGCCGTGGATGCGAACCTTGCCCTTGGTGAGAAGGCCGCGGCCGAGCTCCATCGGATCATTGATCGGATGGATGTCAGTGAAGGTGACCGTGGAGGTCACGTTCGAGGCGATGGGGGCCGTTGTCGTGCCTTGCTCCCACGTGCCGGTGTCCAGGACGACGATTGTGTCAATGGAAAGGGCCGTCGTAATGTCGGTGCGGAAACGCAAGGTGCCGTCCACCCGCAGCCAGCGAAGGGGCGTGGTGGAGTTGACATCATAGGTTACGGTGCGGCCTTCGGGAATAAGCACTCGAGATGCATTGCCAGGAACGCTTCCGCCCCAGGTGGCCGGGTTGGACCAAGCTCCATTGTTCAGGGCGGTATGGGTGGCGGAGTCGGTGGGAACGAGCGCCCTCATCTCCTTATCTTCATTCATCTTGCCGGTATCGTCGCCGCACCAGGGGCAGGCGCTCGCTAGGCTCGCTCCGAGAGCAAAGGTAAGAAACGCCGTGGCGCGTCGAACGCTCTGCCGGAGATGGCTGCGTCTATCCAGTGCGCAGCCAGGTTGCATAATGTCATGCATGGGGGTTAAGGGTCGGGGTTGGGGGTGAGGCCGGTGGCAGAAAAATTCTGCTCGGCGGTGGGGAAAGGGATCTCGCGTCAGCGGACCCCCACGCACCTTTTGCAGCTAGGCAGCAAAAAGTAATCCCAATTTATTGGAACCGATCCCATTATTCTCTTTTATCTAGACATCAATAGTTAACGAATTCTCAATTACACTCCAATACCTAGCCTTGATAGGCCTATCAGAGGCCTATCTTGCTGGGTTATTCTTGGGACGTTCTCTTAAAGGTTTATGGCGAAACCATCTCCGCAAGAAGCGTTACGAAGAGGCCCGAACGAAGGGGCCGGCGGCAACGCGTGCCCTCCAAAGAGGGTTGCGACCATCCATCTTTACTCGTCACCAACTCCGGTTCGCCACCCCCAGCGCGAGCAGTGGCACGCTCAAGCCAAGATCGAGCGCCCGCCACGCTCAGAAGAGAGCCATGCACTCGAGACTTTGACTGATGCTACCTCCGCGCGGCCACGATCCTCCCGGCCGTTCCACGCGATCATCCGGGCGAACTCCGCCGCGCCCCGACGAGGCGCTTTGAGTATCCATACCCTAAATACATTGCCCTGGCTTCTCATGCATGGCTGACCGCGCGAGCTCGGGCTCCATTGAGCCGCGATATCCGTGCGAAACCTGCACAACCGCCTGGAGCGTCGAGACCCTCCGTCACGGGATAAACGAAAACGCCGTGGGGCTGGCCTTCCCAGGCGCGGCACCACGGCGAATCGATTTTGAAGAACGACTATTGGAAGAGCGGATTGATGTTGCGGCGCAGGACTTGGTCTTGGGCCAGCACCTTCACGTGACCGTCCAAGAACCCGAACTTGGCCCGACCTTTCGTCCAACGGATATTTCCAGGTTCGGAATTGCCAGGGGCGATGGGAGTCCCGGCCTGAGTGTCAGTGACCGTTCCGCCCCAAATCGCGTCCCACGCCCACCACCCGTTGTCAACGGCCCAGAGATCGCCCGAGGGCCAGCCGTTGCTGGGATCGAGGCCGGCGTCAGCGACGTAGATTTGCTGCGATGGCTGCTTGTGGGCGCTCAAATTCTTGAAACGCTGTAGTCCAGGAGCCGATACATCGGGGCTGGTGAACCCGGCGAGGAACGCGAAATGGTGAGAAGGACCCCAATCGACCTCCGGAGCGCCGACCACGGGGTCGTAGAGAATGGCTGCAGAACGGCGGGGAACCTGGTTCAAGTCCGCGCCGTGCAAAGTTTGGGTGAGGTAGTCGGTCCAGCCGCCGCCGGAGCCATTGGGCCGGGGCATGTTGTAGGGCATCAACCTTCCTTTGTTTTCCTCGGCGTGAACGATCAAAGCCAAGGTAACTTGGCGGATGTTCGAGACGCCCTGCGATTGCCTCGCGCTTTCTCGGACCCTGCCCACGACAGGGATGATGATAGCGGCTAGAATGCCGATGATCGCGATCACGGTCAGAAGTTCGATCAGAGTAAACGCGCGCGGGCGCCTCGTCAAAGCGTGTGTGGGGGGGTATTTCATACGCCGGCTAAATTACAACGCCCGGCGCCCGCGTAAATGCGTCCAATTTGGGCACGGGCCCATCGTCGCCGACCGGTGAAAACCTCCACCGGTTCGCACGGAAAGCGAGCCGGTTGCGTATCCGTTTAACGGATACGAAACAGTCGGTTACGACGCGACCGGGTCCGCGATCTCGAATTCAGCCGCCGGTGCCGAAACAAGAGGGGGACATCAAGGGGCGGACGGGAGCGCGGAGATTGTTCATCGGGCGCGATGCCCGGCCCCCGATTCAACACGCGTGGGGCGGGCCCGCGGCTCCTCAACCTGCCTCCGCCCTCCGCTCGAGCGCGGCGGCAACGATTTTCCCTCACGCCACTCGGCATGCACCATGATGGTGATCGGCTTTCGCGGAACCCCGCGTTCACCGTGACGGATCATTTGATCGAGAAGATTCACCGCGCTGCGGCCGATCAAGGGGTAGTCTTGAACGATACCCGCTATCCTCCCGACATAGGATTCGTCCGACGGACTCGCCGCATCCAAGTGGAGGCAGGCGAAGGCGATGTCCTTCGGTATCTTGAATCCGGCGTCCACGAGTTCGAAGTATTGGCCGACGTGGAACCCGATCACCACATCCGGGCGGTGCTGCTTCGCCCACGCCACCGTGTCGGAGGCGGAGCCAAGCGGATTGAGCAGCGGAGGAATGGGCGCCCCTTCCGCATGTTTGCTCAATGCCTGACAGGCCAACGCTGCGCCAAATCGGGAGAAATCGTCCTCGACCATCGGCTCGTGGCGAAGGATCGCGGCGCCAATTCGGCGGTAGCCCAGCCGAGTCAGTCGCTCCCACACTTGGTGGACGGAAAAGTGGATCGAGGGGCGCACCGTGTTGAAAGGCATCGGGTCGGTCCGCCCGACACACACCAGCGGGAACAGGTCGTTCGATTCGAGGAGTTCCCGGTGCTCCGCCCGAAGCGACTTCGCGACGACTCCCGCCACCCCCCTCGCGTAAAGGACCTTCCACAGCCGCCGAGGAGTGTCCCAGGCGCGCAGGTTGATCAGCTCCACCCGATAGCCGAGTTCGGTCGCTCGCTCCACGACCGGCTGCGTGACGTGGCCCCCTTCTTCCCCCGCCCGCTCATCGACCAGCAACGCGAGCGGGATGCCTTGCCCCCCGCGCCGGGCGCGGCGCGATGCCAGGGCGGCGAAGATCGGGTCCGGCTTGTAGCCCAGCTTGGCCGCGGCTCGCCGCACCCGCTCCGCCGTCTCCCGGTTGCAGCGCGGATCGTTGGCCATCGCGCGCTGGACGGTCGATTTCCCCAAACCGAGGCGGCGGCCGATTTCGGTGAGCGTAAGTCGAGTCTCCACGCGCGCAGCACTGCACAACCCGACGCGTCGATGCAACTGGAACCGGTCGAGGAGCGATCGAGTGAACCGTGCGCGCTCCTGCGGCCGCGGTTCGATTGCCATGCCGAGGTGGCGGCGAGAGCCGCGGGGGAGAGCCCGCGGCGAGGCACACGCTCCCGGATTTACGGACGCGTGCGCTTCCCCTTCTCCGTCACCTCGGCCCGGCGAATCGCATCAGCGAACTTCGCGGTCCTTCGAGTGGCGTTTTTTGGCGCGGCGGGCCTTCTCCGCCGCGCTCAAGCGGAAGCCGCGCGAGGGTTTGGTCTTGGGCGCGGGCTCGCTCTTGAGCCGGCGCTTCGCGGCCGGGATTGCGTCGGCGTATTGCGGCAGCCACCTGGCCTGCGCGACCAACATTTCGTCCGCCATCCGCCACACCTCAGGAGGATTGCAGACCGCGCCGACGAGCGGATCGAGCAGCATCGCCTGCTTCAACAGCGTCACGTCACCCGTCAGCGCGGCCTGCACGGCCATGCGCTGCACGGACACCGATTGGTTGCAGACCGCGGCGCACCCAAGCGGCAGATCGCCAACCTGGAGCATGTGAATCCCATGCTGATCCACGTAGCCCGGCCCCTCGATCACGGCGTCGGCGGGCAGATTGGTGATGGCCCCACCGTTGGGCAGATTGAAATGGCCGCGATACACGCGCCCGGTTTCCAGCGCCTCCAAAATGAAGGCGCCATGCTCGTCCGACCGCTTCTCCATCGAATACTCCTGCGGCGGGTGGCCGTCCACTCCGCGCGCGAAATCCTTCTCGAACCAGTCGCGCCCCTCCTCGCAGACGCGAAGATAGCCCCCGGTCTCGCCATGGATCCAATAAGAAAGGTGGCACCAGCGCCGGATCTCGGCGGGACGCTTGCGATACCACATCAGATACTCGCTCAGATGGCCGTTGCTCTCCGTGCTGTAAACGCCGAAGCGACGCAACATGTCGATGCGACACCTCTCGGTGACCGAGTAAACCGGATGCCGCTCGAAGCCGGCGAGAAGCTCCTCTCCGCCCACCCGCCGCCCCTTGGCCCGGACGTCCACAAACCAGGTCTGGTGGTTGATGCCGGCGCAAATGTAGCTCAGCTCCTCGCGCTTCACCCCAAGCACCTCCGCGATCTGATGCCCGCCATGCTGCACGCCGTGACAGAGACCGACGCAGCGCACGCCGCCGTGCACGTTGGCCGCCCACGTGAGCATGGCCATCGGGTTGGCGTAGTTGAGCAGGAGGCAACCGGGAGCGGCGACCTCGCGGATGTCGCGGCAAAAATCCAGCATCGCGGCGATGCCGCGCTGCCCATACATGATGCCGCCCGCGCAAAGCGTGTCGCCCACGCATTGATCTACGCCGTATTTGAGCGGGATCTCGACGTCGGTCCGGAAGGCCTCCAACCCGCCGACGCGCACCACGCAGAAGACATATTTCGCGCCCGCCAGGGCCTTCCGCCGGTCGGTGGTGGAGACGATCTTTGCCGGCAGGCGATTGTGCGCGATGTCACGTCGGCATAGCTCGGCGACCATCTCCAGATTCCGCCCGTCGATGTCGGTGAAGGCCAGCTCGACGTCGGCGAATTCGGGGATCGTGAGCAGATCCGAAACCAGCTTGCGGGTGAAGCCGATCGAGCCGGCTCCGATAAATGCGATGCGAAGTGACATAGTCTTTGTTTTTCCATGCGAAGCATATCAGGTAGGTTTGCATCGCAACAACGGGGTCGATGTGCTGTTTTTTGTCGAAACGTGCTTTTCCGCCGGCCATGCCGAGGAGAGAGCTCCCCACGCCGCCCCTCGGCCCAGAACCCGATGCTGACCGCCTTTAACCGTCGCACCCTCGCCACCCGCGCCCTGGTGTTTCCGCGCCATGGCTTGCCCCTGCCCGCCGGCATCAGCAGCGCCGGGCACGAGCGACGTGACTCGGCCGACTACGACTGGCACGGGTTGAAACGCGGCGACGCCGGCGTAGTCCTTTTTCAATACACGCTTCGGGGGAGCGGGCGCCTGCGGGTGGCCTCGCGGGAGTGGACGGTGCGTCGCGGTGAAGCGATGCTGCTGCACTTCCCCGCGGACAACCGCTACTGGCTGCCTACGGATGCGGGCGAGCCGTGGGAGTTCATCTACCTTTGCATGCACGGCCGCGAGCTCCTCCGGATCTGGCGAGAGGCGGAGTCGAGGCTGGGCCCGCTCGTCCCCCTGGCGGCCGACTCGCCGGCTGTTCGGTGCGCGTCGCGGATCGTGCGCGCCGCGTGTCGGGACGAGATCAGCTCCGCGGCGCAGTCCGCCGCGCTTGCCTTGGAACTGGCGGCCCACCTGCTCGCCGAGCGGCCGCCCGCCTCGACCGGCTTCCTCGCTCCGCACGCCGAGGCCGTCGCGCGCGCCCGGTCCTTCGCCGATCACCACCTTCCGGACCGGATCGGGGTGGAGGAACTGGCCCGTGCCGCCGGCCTGTCGCGCTACCACTTTTCGAGGCTCTTCGCGGCTGAGGTCGGCCAAAGCCCCGCCGCCTGGCTCGCGACGCGCCGGGTGCAGGCCGCCGCCCAGCTGTTGCTGGCGAGCACGCTAAGCATCAAGGAAATCGCCGCCCGCTGCGGCTTCGGGGACATCCACACCTTCGGCAAGGCCTTCCACCGACACACCGGCACGCCCCCCGGCCGCTATCGCCGCAGCGGTGGTTGAATGGCCTCCCGTTCGCCCTCGAGCGCGCTAAAAAACACCCGGCCATAAGGCGGCCGGGCGGAAAAAGCGCGCACGCTCAGGCGCGGCGGCGACGGCGGGAGACGGCGGCACCGACCGCCACCAACCCCGCCAAGGCGGCGAAACTCGACGGCTCGGGAATAACGGTGAAGGCGAGATCGTCGAAACGAACAAACCCGTTCCCCACCAGATCAAAGCCGGTGATCAGCTTCCCCGTGGGAGCGACGAAACCAAAGAAAAGATCCGATCCCTGCGAAGCGGTGCCCGCGCTCGGGTTGGTCCCAGCCTGGGAGAACGCGGTCAAGCTGACAGAGGTATTGTCGTTGAAATAAATCGTCGGCGTGTAGGTGCGGTTGGCGTCGCGCCATAGCGCGGTGATGGCGAAGGAATCCACCGCGGTGCCGAACCGGAACTGGTGGCTGCCACTATTGGCTCCTCCGAGGAAGAAGCCTCCCGACACGCCGGTCTGGTTCGCCACCGTCGCGTTCACCCTCCACTGAGTCCCCGTGGTGGCGGGCTTGGAAATCGTCATCGTCGCGGTGAAACCCGCGCCATACTGCGCGGTGAAGGACGAAAACGGATCCGACTCATACACCGCCGGCGTCGGACTGGTGGAATATTTCGGCACAAAGGTCGTGCTATCAAAAGTGATCACGCCGCCGTAGCCTCCGTTGAACGCGGCGGTCAGACGCGTCCTGTAATCATCCAAAGAAACCACGCCAGAAGGGGCTCCGCCCGGGTAGGCGTTCCCCTCGATGAAGTTGCTCGGCGTGGTGCCGGCGCCGACGTTGTTGTCGATAAAGAGAAAGCCGCCGGAACCATAAGCGCCGGAGACGTTGCCGGTAGCCATCTGGGCCGCGAGCGAAAGCGGCAACAAGGTGCCACCGAGGAGCGAGAGGAGGATGTGCTGGGGTTTCATAGACGACACAGGGAGTGGGCGCGGATGCGGGCCGCGTTCGCAATTTCTTGAAATTTGAAACCGTTCAAATCAGACCGATTTTTATGGCCGAGGAACTTCGGGTCTCGCTGAAACAGGTCGCCGCCGTGGCGGGCGTATCGATCGCCACGGCCTCGCAGGCGCTTCGCCGGGTCGGCGGCACCTCCACGGCCACCGCGGCCAGGATCAAGGCGGTCGCCGATCGCCTTGGCTACCGGCCCCACCCGACGCTCGCGGCCCTCGCCTCCGCCCGCTTTCGCGCGTCGAGCGCGCGCCGAGCCGAGCCCGTCGGCGTCTTCATGCTGCGCCCCAACGGCGCGGGGGGGCTGCTGCGGCTAAAGACCGCCCTGCACCGCGACCTGCAGGACCTCGGTTACCGCGCGGTGATTGAAGTGGTCGCCTCCGCCGAGCGGATCCCCGGCCGCGTGCGCCATTGGCGGCACAAGGGTATGCGCGGAGCTCTGCTCCTGCCGGTGGACGACTCGCGCTGGGACCAGAGTTTCCCCGCCGAGGAGCTCGCGGTCGTCTTTTGCGGCGGGCGCTTCCACCACCCCTGCTTCGACACGGTGAAGACCGACGTGAGCCGCAGCGTCCGCGACGCCTTCTCCCGGGCGCGGGCGCGCGGGGCGCGGCGCGTGGGCTTGGCCCCGATGCGCGTGGGCCCCGGACAGCTCGACGACTGGCTGCGCCGCGGCGCCGCCCTCGCCTGCGTGGACGAGCTCCCCGAGGCCGAGCGCATCCCGCCCTGCTGCCTGCCCCTCGATGACGGCAGGGGCTTTGTCGCTTGGTATCGAAAACATCGTCCGGACCTCTTGATCGGATTCAACCAGCTGCTGTGTTGGCACCTGGAGTCAGCCGGCCTGCCCCGCCCGGGCCGGGATGAATTCATCAACCTTCACGCCGAGCTTGGATCTCCCTACCCGGGCCCCGCCGAGCCCTTCGAGGAGATCGCGCGCAAAGCCGTCGAGCTGCTAGACTGGAAAATACGGTTCTCGGTGGTCGGCAAGCCCGAGTCGCCGGTCGTGCTGCTCGTGCCCCCGGCCTGGCGCGAGGGCTGAGCCACGCCCGCACGTCGCCCTCCGCCGGGGAGCGACGCTCGGCGGGGGATCAGCGGGCTCGAGAAGCAGGCGGAGGACGAGGGCCGGCGCCGGCCTCGCGCCTCCGCAAGGAAGGCCCGTCCTGCCAGAGGCCGGGCACAAGCACCTGCAACGGGGTCGCGGGCGGCCCCGCCTGGCGCTCGTGCAGCCGAGCCGCCACCAGGCGCAGCGCCGTGGCCCCCACCCCGCGCAGGTCGGGAAGCGCGCGGGCGAAAGGGGCGGCGCGCGGGCCCTCGCTCAAGCTGACGTAGCCGAGGGCGCCGCCCGCCCCCGAGCGCATACCGAGCCGCTCCGCCACCAAGTCGCTCTGCCCAAGCACCACGTCGAGCCGCTGCTTCGACACCCAGTCGCGCAGCCCGCTGGCCTGCTCCGCCGCCGAGCCGCCCTCAAGCCACCAAAGCGGCGGCGGCACGCCCCGCCCCCGCGCCTCGTGCCAGGCGGCCAGAGCGCCGCCCACCCGTCGCAGCTCGTCGGCCAAGAAGCGCGGCCCCTGCAGCACCAACCCCGGCCGGACATAGCCCCGCGCCAGCACCTCGCGCATCGCCCGTAAGTGAGTCTCGAATACATCGGGCGTGGCGGCGTCCAGCCAGGGCGCGCGGTCCGGGGGCAGACTCACATGCACCGCCGCGAATCGCTCCCACGGCCAGCCGCCCAGCTCCACGCCCGGACGGTCGAGATGCAGGAGCATGCCTTGGATGGCCCGCGCGGCGAGCACCCGGGCAAGCGCCGCCGCCGAGGGATAATCGCCCCGTGCGAACACCTCCAGGCGCCAGCCGCGCCGCTCCGCCTCCGCCTGCGCGCCCAGAAACACATCCTCGCGGGCGGCCCGGGTCGCGCAGCCCGCGCCCGCGACATAGGCGATGACGTTCGCGTTGCGCCGCGGGCGTCCCAGCCAACGATCCCTCGCCATCGCGGCCAAGGCCGGATCGGGCCGATAGCCCAGCTCCTGCGCCAGCGCGCGCAGCCGATCCCGGGTGGCGGCCGCGACATGGGGATGGTTGGACATCGCCCGCGACACCGTCGCCCGGTCCACCCCCGCCGCCTTTGCCACGTCGCCCAGGCTCACCCGTTTTTGCATGATTATGCAAAATCTGCGAATCGCGGTCCCCGCAAGCCCGCTCCAGCTTCCAGCCCCCATGTCAGCCCAAGCCGTTCTCGATTACATCCACGCCAATTGGTCGCGCTCCGTTTACCGCGACGCGCCCGGCGAAGGCTTCGCCGGAGTGGACCTGCCCCACCCCTACACCTCGCCCTGCATCAAGGGCGAGGGGCACTTCCACTTCTTCTTCTACTGGGACACCTACTTCACCAACCTCGGCCTGCTCCGCTCCGGGCTCGCCGACGTGGCGCGCGACAACATCCGGAACATGCTCTGGTTGATCGACCGCCACGGCTTCATGCCCAACCACGTGGGGCTGGAGAACCGATCCCAGCCGCCTTACCTGGCCCGCATGGTGCGCGACTACGTGGCCGCGACCGGCGACCAAGCCTTCATGGCGGAAGCCGCGCCCCGCCTCCGCCAGGAATACCATTTTTGGACCACCGCGCGGCAGCGTCCGCTCGGCCTGCAAGGCCACGGCCACCACGACAGCGCGGAGGGCGCGGTCCGGTTTTACGACACCATGCTGCGCAACCGGCTCGGCCTGCCCGCCGACCTCCCGCTGGAGGAACGGGCTCGCGTCGGCGGTCATCACCTCGCCGAGGCGGAGACGGGCTGGGATTTTAATCCCCGCTTCGACCGGCGCTGTCTCGACCATGTGGCCGTGGACCTCTCCGCCCTGCTGCACGACTACGAGACCCTGCTCGCGGAGGCGGGCCCGGCCTTGGGCTGGGACGACGCGGCGCTGTGGCGCGCGCGATCCGAGCGTCGCCGCGCGCTGGTGAACACGCACCTTTGGTGCGACGACCGCGGCTGGTTCCTCGACTACGATTGCGCCAACAACCGTCGCAGCCCCGTCCGCGCGCTGGCGGGGTTGCTGCCGCTTTTCACCGGCCTGGCTTCGCCCGAGCAGGCCGCGCGCGTCGCCGCGGGCTTGGGAGATTTCGAACGCGAGCACGGCATCGCGGTCACCGCCGAAAGCGACTTCGGCGCGCGAGGCTACCAGTGGGCATTCCCCAATGTCTGGCCGCCCCTGGTCTTCGTGACCGTCGAGGGCTTGCGCCGCTACGGGCACCTCCGGGAGGCGCGTCGCATCGCGGAAAAATTTGTGTCCAACACCATCCGCTTGCACGCCCGCACCGGGCAGCTCTGGGAAAAGACCAACGCCGAGACCGGCGAGGTGGCGGGCGGCGAATATGCGGCCGCGCCCATGCTGGGCTGGACTGCTGGCATCTTCCTCGAACTGCACTTCTGGCTCCAATCCGCTCAGGCCGCCGAAGCCGCCTGAGCCGCCGAACCGGCCGACTTCCCGAATTCCAAACCCGCCCCATGCTCCCTTCGCTTGCTCCCCTCGCGCGCCTCCGCCGGGCCCTCTGCCTTCTCGCGATCTGCCTCGCCGGCAACCTCGTCGGCGCCGACACACTGCGCGTCTTTTACATCGGCAACAGCGTGACCGACACCATCCGCTACGACGCCCTAGCCGAACTGGCGAGGAGCCGGGGCGACACGATCGTCTGGAGCCGCCACATGGTGCCGGGCGCGCCCCTGTCCTGGATCTGGCAAAAAGGCGGCGGCTTCACGAAGCGCGAGTTCGGCCCCGCGCCGGAAGCCTTGGCCAACCACGATTGGGATGCCGTCGTGGCTCAACCTTTCGATCGCCACCTGACCAGCACGTCAGGCGAAGGCGATTTGGAGGTGATCCAGGAGATGATCAAGCTGCAGGCGGGGCGAAACCCCGCGGCGCGCTTCTACGTTTATTCGCGTTGGCCAAGGATGGTCGGCCTCGACGGGAAGAGCTTCAAATTCGACCAAGACGACTACGATCCATCCACGCCCGGAAGCCGACCCGACCTCTCGGGCGTCCAAGCGTGGTCCTCCCTCTGGGAACGCCGCTATAAGCCGGGCGCCTGGGATGGAAGCAACGAGAGTCGCGACTACTTCGAGCGGGTGGTGGCCGGCCTGCGGGACGCCAACCCGCAACTCGCCCACCCGGTCGGGATCGTGCCGGTGGGCGACGTGTTGCACGCGTTGGACCGCAAGATGGCGCGAGGCGAGGTGCCGGGCTTCGATACTGTCTGGCTCTTCTACAAGGACGGCGTGCACATGAACGACCACGGCTCCTACGTCGCCGCGCTGACCTTCTACGCGACGCTTCTGAAGAAGGCGCCGCTGGGCCTCTCCACCAGCGCCTACGGCGGCGATAAAATCAGTCCGGCGTTGGCCCAGCTCATCCAGGAGACGGTTTGGGAGATCGTTTCGCGGCACCCGCTCACCGGCGTAAAAGCGCCCTGACGCGCCGCGGCAAGCGGGGTGCATTATGCTCCGCCTGAAGCGCGCGCCGGTGCTAAACAAACTTCCGTTTCTCGAGCTGGAGAGGTTTGGACCCGGTCCCAAAGCGGGCCAATTGAGAATCAACGACCGCACCGCTGAAAGAAGGACCATGTCCTCTTCGCTACCCCTTCGCGCCGCCACCCGCGCGCTTCTCGCGACTGTCGCGCTTCTTCCCCTCGCACAGGCTCAGACCAACGGGACCTGGAATGCGGCCTCCGGGAATTGGATTGGCGGCGCCAACTGGGCCGACGGCGCGATCGCGAACGGCATCGGCGCCGTCGCGACCTTCGCGCCGAGCACGACGAACATCACCGTCACCAACGACCTGACCGATCTCGTCTTGGGTGGTATCTCGATCGGCACTACCGCCACTCATACCACCACGATAAGCGGCGGAAGCATTCTCCTCCGAAACGGCACAGAGAGCGTGCCCACCACCCCGGTCATCCACCTGGGCTCCACCGGTTTTTCCGCGAACCTTTCCCTCAACTCGACCCTCACCGGCACCCACGGCTTCACGCTAACCAGCACGAACAACAATCCGCGCCTCACCATTGGAGGCACCAACACCAGCCTGAGCGGAACGGTGACGATCAATTCCGCGACCCTGGCGCTCAACAACGACAGCGCTCTTGGATCGGCCAACGTCGTGCTAAACGGAGGCAACTTCACCGGCAATAACGGCCGCACGATCAACAACGCGGTGACATGGGCCGCCGGCTCCTTCAGCCAAGACACCGGCAGCAACGACTCGGGCGCCACCTCGACCATCACGTTCTCCGGGCCGGTCACCCTCAACGCCGCCTCCGGCAACCTCGTTAACAGCGCCCCCAATCGCACCGTCAGCAACGTCGTTCGCTTTACCGGAGTCCTGTCCGGCGGCACCGCGGGCAACACCTTCACGCTCAACAACGGCAACGAGCAGGGCAACGTCTTCACCGCCTTCACCAACGCCAACACCTTCGCGCACAACATCACCGTCAACCACTCGGGAGGCGGCAGCCCCGCGAGCGGGCTCGGCAAAAGCGGATCGATGGGAATTGTGGTGGGGAACGACGCCGCTCTTTCCGCTGCCACCGTCACCATCGCGGCCGGCACGCATCGCTTCTCCCTGGCCAGCACCGACTCCGCGGCGCGCAGCCTGGCCAACAACTTCGTCTGGCAGACCAATAACGCGACGTCCGGCAACGCCCCCGCCTACCTCTTTAATTTTGGCGCCTACAATCCCGTCACCCCCACCTACACGACCGTGCAAAACGTTGGGAACAACGTTACCTTGGGCGGCACCGGCGACGTCGCCATCGGCGCACTCACGATCAACGCGAACACCGGCGCGGTCGCCGCCACCCATCGCCGCCTCAATGTCTCGGGCGCCACCGTCGCCACCGTCAACGGCGTGCTCTCCCGCACCGGCACGCTCGCCGCAGCCAGCCTGGTCTTGGAGAAAACCGGCAGCGGCACCCTCGTCCTGACCAACGCGGGCAACACTTACGACGGCGTGTTCAACGTCGCCGGAGGACGGCTCGTCGTCGATGGCGCGCTCCCCGCATCCACCGTCACCGTCGGCCCCGGCGCCGCCATCGGCGGCAACGGCACGATCACCCACAGCCTCGCCTTCGACTCCGGCGCAAAGTTCGTCTTCGATCCCGCCGCGACACTCAAGGCCGGGTCCCTCAGCTTCACCAATTTCAGCGTGGGCGACCTGCTCGGGTTTGGCCCCGAAGTGGCGGACGGCGTATATACCCTGCTCCAGCGCACCAACAACAACAGCATCTCGAGCACGGGACTGCAAAATTTAGGCGCCGCCAATGCCTACGAACTCGGCGGCGGTCGATCCGCCTACTTTCTGACGAATGGCAGCCAGCTTGATCTCGTCGTCGCGATCCCCGAGCCCGCGGCTTTTGGCGCAATGGCCGGATTCGGTGCGCTCGGCTTGGCCGCCCTCCGCCGACGCCGCCGTTAGACATTCACCGCGGCCAAACCGCCTGCTCCCTCACCGGCCCGTGCGGCCAGACGTCCTCTCCGTAGCGCCGGCCTCTAGCCGGCGCTTCTTCGTTTGCCCCGGGGTGGAAGTTCCAAGCCATCCCGCCCGGCAATCGATCCCTCTCCCGTGCCCACTGCCATCCCTTCCGCCAAACAAGTCCGCGCCAGTGCCCAAGCCATCATCGATGCAATCCAGCCGCCGTCGATTCCGGATCGGGATCTCGACCTGATCGCACATGCCGGCGTCGAGCCCGACCCGGAGGGGAGCCACGATTTCGGCCCCGCCATCGCCTCGGCCATCGCCCAACTCTCCGCCGCCGGGGGCGGTCGCCTCGTCTTCCGCCATCCCGCCGGCGCCCATGCATGGGTTAAACCGGTGCTCACCTACCGTGTCTTGGGGCCCATCCACTTGCGCAGCCGGATCAGCCTGGAGTTTGATCCCTGCTTGCGCCTGTTTTTTCCCTTCGCTCCGCGCGCTTTCACCGTGGGCGGAGACGGCGTTTATCTTCGCTACGAGGGCAGCTCGATCTTCTCCTTCTCCCCGCTGATCTACGCCTTCGACTGCGCAGACATCCGGCTTCGCGCTCGCCCGGGCTCGGGGGCCCCTCCCGTCATCGATGGCGACGGCGAGCGTTGGCAGACCTGGGCCGACCTCGGTCAGCGCGCGCAAGAGAAGACCGGGCGCAAGCCCTCCTACCAGCGACTGAAGGAGATCAACCAAAGCCGGGTTGCGCTGGCCGCGCGTCGCTTCGTCGACCCGGACGCGGACTTCTTTCGCCCCACCCTCCTCGGTCTCTATTTTTCCCGCCGGATCGAGGTCGAGGGTCTGCGGCTGCAAAACAGCCCGTTCTGGGTCGTGCACCCCGTATTTTGCCAGCACGCCGTCTTCCGCGGCCTGCTTTTCCACGCCTACGTGGTCAACAACGACGGCATCGATCCCGAATCCTCCTCCCATGTGTTGATCGAGAACGTGATCTTTGGAAACCATGACGACAACGTCGCCGTGAAAGGCGGCCGGGACGTCGAGGGGCGCGAGGGTATCCCTGTGACGGATACACCGCTGGCCGCGCTCCGGCACCCCGCCATCCACGAGGGCAGGCTCGGCGCGCCCACCGAGAACATCGTGGTTCGCCACTGCTGCTTCGAGGGGCACTACGGCTTCTGCGTCGGCAGCGATCTCGCCAACACCACCCGCCACATCTACGCGTTGGACAACGTGGTGACGCGCGAGGTCGGGATGGCGGTCTATGTGAAGAACAGCCGCAGCCGCGGCGCCTGCATCCATGACGTCCATGTCCTGGGCTTGGAAGTGGCCGCCTCACGCGGCCCGGTTGTCTGCGTGAACGCCAATTATGACAACGATTCGCACAGCGCACATCCGCCCTCGATCTCACGGATCAGCGTCCGCGAGGTCCGCGCCCGCCAGGCCGGAGGCGGCGTGACCATCAACGGCTGGTCCGACGCGCCCATCCGCGACCTGCTCGTCGAGGATCTCTCCGTCGCCGCCCTCCTCGCCGCCAATTCACAATCACCGGCGGCACCCTTCGCCCTACAGAACGCGGTCGGCGTCACCCTACGCCGGTGCGTGGCGGGGGGGGTGTCGATCGATGGAGAAGCGCTCGAAGCCAGGTCCGCCGAGCCCCCTCCGCATGTGACCTGACCTGCTTTGGGTATTTGATTCCTGTGGAGGACCGGGCCAGCCGCGCCTTAGCGGCATTCTCTGCGGGCATGGAATTCGCCGGCAGCCTGCGGCGGGCCATGCAGGGTCGCCCCTTCCATACGCTATCCGTCTCTTGAAACGCCCCAATAAGCCCGCAACGCGCGCCAAACGAGACGGAGCCACTTTTCTCGCGTGCGCCCGTCCGCAGCGACAGAGCGAACGGGAGAAAGCGGTTGAACGGGATCGTGCCGTTCGGCCACTGCCGAGGACGCACTCAACGATAACCGCCGCCGGCAGCTATTTCCACCCTCGTGCCCCGCGAACTGCGCGCTTTTCCGGGAGCGCGTTTCGCGGACACAGACTCAGGGGTCGAACGAAGGATTTGGCTGTAAAGAGTCCGCCGGCAGCAGACGCGCCGTGTGGCCATCCACATACGCGACGTGCCCAAAGCCCGCCGCGCGGCGCACCTCGTCCGCCGAAGAAAAGGCGGTGGCGCGGCTTTCTCCGCTTCCATGCCGGAACGCAATGTCGGTGCGGTCGGTGCGTCCTTGGAAGATAGTGATGGCGTAGCTAATGTTGCCCACATCCGCGATCATAAAGGTCCGGGCGGGATTCTGGACGCGGTTTAGGGGGCGACCGAAGTTTTGAGCGACTCCCCCGGCCCGCGCGTGCCCGAGGTTTACGCTCACGTTGAACCCGTAGTGCGAGAACAGGTTTTCACGCGTCTCCGAGGGGCAGCGCAGAATGGTAGGCGCGGAGCTGTTGGCTTGGCGCGTGTTTGGGATGTAAGGAATGACCAGATCATACCAGCGAGGGTTGGTCTGGTTAAAAAACGTCATACCCGGCCAGTCTTCTGGGCGAGGCTGGGGCGGCGGAAGGACCCCCTTGTTTTCGCTGGCGAAGAGCAAACTGGCCTGCGCGAGCTGCCGGAGGTTGCTCACGCAACTCGCGTCGCGGGCGGCGCTCCGTGCTCGGCCTACCACCGGGATTAGGATCGCGACCAGCACACCGATGACCGCGATCACGGTGAGAAGTTCGACCAGCGTGAAGCCCGAACGCTTCGGGGAATTTGAAGGGATTTTCATGTTCGAAGGCCGGATAGAATTTCGGGGGCGCAGGACCGGATATTCACCGAGTCTAGGCGCCGCTTTAACGAGGAGAAGCGCGTAAGACTGGAACCGGGCCCATTCGACCAAACGCGGCGCCCATGGGCCCGCGCCCACTACCGTGGCATCGCCCTCAAGGGCACGGTTTCACCATCCAGACCGTCTCCCCAAGCTGACTCCGACCCTGGGTTTCCCATGATAAACTTCCTCCGCCTGTCCCTCCCCTTGATCACTTTCCCCGCCCTGCTCATTGCCGCTCCGATCACGCCTTGGGATTCTTTCGTGACCATTGACCCGTTGTATCGCGCCCACTTCCAAACGGCTGATGGGGCGAGACCATTTGTGTTCTGCAAAACCGCGTGGCATTACTTCAGCTCCAAGCGCCCCGAGGTGTCTCTCCACCGCGCGAACAAACTGGGGGCCAACGTGCTTCGAGTGGGCCTCGAGTGCGCCTATTACCACAAGGTCATCGGCTTGGACGCGTGGCCTTGGGGCGGCACCCGGGCCGCACCTGATTTCGGCACTTTCAACGAGGGTTATTGGGACGAGGTGGACCGCCGCCTGTCCATGGCGGCGAGCCACGGCATCGCGGTGAACCTTACGCTCTTCACCTCGCTCCACCTGCCCGACCGACGGGAGTCTTTCGATCTCGTGCGCCCCTACCTGGATCGCGTGCTCCAGCGACTCGGCCGCCACCCGAATATCTTTTGCTGGGAGGTGCACAACGAGCATGTCGCCAACCCCCTTTTCCAGCGCTTGGTCGGGGAATACCTGAAAGCCAAGGACCCTCACCGCCGGCCGGTGATCTCGTCCAACGGCACCACCGATTATCCCCTTTGGCCTCACGCGACTTGGATGGACATGGCGGTTGCCCACCACTGCACCGGCGTGCAGCCGCAATACGACCTTCGCGACTGGTATCTGGCCATCGCACGCAACTTGAGAGGCTATGGCAAACCAGGCTTCGTCAACGAGGCCGGTCGCGAGAAACGGCATCAAAACGACGATCCGGTCCACCGCCGCAAGCAACTGTGGCTCCAAGCCGCGGCGGGCATCTACACCAACTGGCACAGCTGGGATGGCTGCGAGGGAATCGACGACCCCGATCACGTCGCACCCGGCGAAAATTATGCCGCCGTCTTCGCCCGATGGTGGGCCGCCCAAGCGTTTTGGCGCCTGGCGCCCGATTTTTCCGCCATCCAAGTGCCCGCAGCCGCCTCTTGGAGCGACGAAGTGGTCGCTGTCACCTTGGCGGGCGACTCCCGCGATGTGCTGCTCTCCTACCTCTTCACCCGGACCGGGGGCAGCCTGATCTCCGATGGCAAACTACGCGTGCGACTCCCGGCCGGCGACTACAGGCTCGAGTTCTTCGAACCCGCCTCCGGCCAACCGCTCGGCGAGCCACGCGTCCACGTCGCCCCCCACCTCCGAGACACGCTCGATCTGGCGCTCCCGACTTTCCGCGACGACCTCGCCCTGCGCCTCACCCGAGTGCTTACCCGCGACCAGACCGCGATCCCGGGGACCGAGTAGATAACACGCCGGGCGAGGCTTACGCATGCCCCCGCGGCCCTCGGAAGGGGGTTGGGCGCGGACCCAGTTCCCGCCGCTCGCGGCCACGGAGGGAACGGAGGACTCTGCGGCATCCAAAAAAACGCCTCCTTCGTCCGAACCGCCACGCGCCCAGCACCCATGGCCCCCTTGCCAATCTCCTCCCACTCCCCGTCGCCTTCATCGGACCACCTGCCGCCTCCGTTTCAGGGCTCAAATTTTTGCTGGGCTCCGGATCTGCCGCCCGGACGCAATCAGTTCGTCAGTTTCCGGCTTTCCTTCCATGCCGAGTCCCCTCGCGTGGAAGGGCGGATCCACCTTTTCGCCGACACGCGATACCGCTTGTTTGTAAACGACACCTTCGTCGCCTACGGGCCCGCTCGCTTTGTCACCGGGCATCCGGAGTTCGACACCTTCGACCTCGGCAAGTGGCTCCGCGCCGGGGAAAATCAACTGCGGGTGGAGGTCAATTTCTACGGCTGCAGCTCCTTCCAAACGATGCCGGACGGCATGCCCGGCTTTATCGCCGCCGGAGGCACGAACGACCGCAGCGTCTCCTTTGCCACACCGGGCGCTTGGCGGGTGACGATTCACCGCGCATGGGAAGCGGACGCGCCGCATTTCAGCTTCGCGCAAAACCCGGCTGAGATCTGCGACACCCGAGTGCTCGCCGCCGAACTCAGCGAGCCCGCCTCCCTGCTTCCTGCCGTCCTGCCTGCGGCGGCACGACCGTGGGGCCCCCTTTCCGAGCGCAGCGCCCCTTATCCGGACTACCTTCCTGTGCGCCCCGCGCGCTTGCTGGTCGCGGGCCCGCTCCTCGATTCCCGACGCTGGGGATGCCAGCTCAAACGCCCGAAGCCCGCCTCGCCAGAAGCTCCGCCAACACCCGTCTTTGTCGCCTTCGCCACCTGGGTCTATTCTCCCCGGGCCCAGCAGACCGAGTTGGAATGCTTCTGGGGCGTTCACCACCTGAACGGGCAGCTGCTCGAAACGAAACCTTCGCGCTCCCGGGGCAATCACTGCACCGCTTCGGTGCGGCTTAAAGAAGGTTGGAACTTCCTCGCCGGCAATTTCTCGCTGCTATCGGACCACTGGGCGTTCCTCCTCGGGTTCCCCGCGGATTCGGGCGTTTCCCTGCACTCCCGCCCGACACGGGAGGAGCCTCGGGTTTTTCTTTTCTCGCCGCCGCTCACGACCCGCGAGTTGCTCCCCCCGCCGGCTCGACCGAAAGATTTCGCCCCCCCCGAGGGCTGGACGGAGACGTCGAGCGACCTCACTCAAGTCACTCCTGCCCGCATCGTGGCCTGGGATTCGCCGGACTCCGCCCGCGCCCTGTGCGATCTACCCGCGGCGCGGCTCTCCGAGCTGTCGCCCATCCAAGCCCACGCGGCGGTTTGGTCCTTTGATTTTGGCGACGAATACCACGGCCATCCTGTCATCGAGGTCGAAGCGCCGGCGGGCTCCGTGCTGGATATCGCCTATGACGATTGGCACCGAGGCGACGGCTGCGTCGATCTCTTCCACTCCAATCCCTTCACCGACGCGGCCGACCGCTTCGTTCTTCGCGGCGGTCGGCAGCGAGTGATGGTGTGCAATCCCCGCGGCGGAATCTTTCTCCAAGTGATTTTGCGGGCACCGGACGGCATCGAAGACGCCCCGCTCTCGCTGATCGATCTCTCTTTGCGTCGCCGCACCACGCTCGGCGCCGTGCAAGGAGATTTTGCCTGCGGCGATCCGGTGCTCGACTGGGCGTGGCGCATCTCGACACACACGCTCGTCGCCTCCACCGACGAAGCCTATTGCGACTGCCCTTGGCGCGAGCGCGGCAGCTACATCGGTGACAGCCAGGTGAACCTGCATCTTCATCGGTTGGTGTCGGCGGATCTCGCGGTGGCGCGACGAACGCTCGACCTGTTTGGGAAAGCCCAGCTCCCGAATGGCCAGCTCGCCTGCTGCGCCCCGTCCTGGCTTCGCAAGCCCCACGAGGACTTCACGCTCATCTGGGTGCAAGCCGTGCGCGACTACTGGTCGGCCACGGGCGACCTTGCTTTCGCCCGCGCGCAGATGCCTGTGCTACGAGGCATCTTTTCCAGCCCCACCTGGAAAGCCGATGCCGACGGCCTGTGGGACAGCACGGGCATGCGGCTTTTCATCGACTGGGGCGTTCTCGTCGCCGAACGCGAAGGGGTGGCCAACGGCGTGCTGAACATCCTCCGGGTCGCCGCCCTCCGCGCGGGCTCGGAGCTGGCGCTGGCGCTCGGCGAGCGGGAGGAGGCGGAGAGATGGGAGCGAGAAGCCGCCGCGGTCTCGGGCGCCGTGGCCCATCGCCTGTGGCACGAGGGTGAAGGTCGCTTGCTAGCCAGCGAAGGAGCCACCACCCCTGCGCTGCACGCCAACGTGCTCGCCCTGCGACACGGTGTCGGCCCCGCCGCCCAGATCCTGGCCTACTTGGAGCCCCACCTGCGCAATAACTTCGAAAACGGCACCACCCGCGGGGAGTTCAGCGGACACATCGAGCTGTATTTCATGCACACGCTCTTCGAGGCGCTCGT
This sequence comes from Verrucomicrobiota bacterium, assembly GCA_030604905.1. Taxonomy (GTDB): domain Bacteria; phylum Verrucomicrobiota; class Verrucomicrobiia; order Opitutales; family Opitutaceae; genus IMCC26134_A. The sequence goes on from JAUVVA010000004.1 coordinate 63,767, forward strand.
GCGACAGGATCGTCCCGATTTGGTGGAGCACATGATCCGGGAGACCTACGGTTTCCTGAAGCGTCTGGGGCACCCCACGCTGCCCGAGTGCTTCAATCGCGCTCACGATAACGGCGGCAGCTGTTGCCACAGTTGGAGTGGCGCGCCCGCCATCTACGCCACCTCCTGGGTGCTTGGGCTTCGTCAAGCCTCCCCCGGTGTTCCCGACGCGTGGCTCCTGGACCCACTTCCCGGAGATCGCCACTCGGCCGAGGGAGCCGTGCCCCACCCCCGCGGCCCGATACGGGCTCGTTGGGTCCGCAGCCCCGAAGGAATAGTCGCCTATGTATCGGCGCCTCCCGGAGTGACCGTAAGTCCCGGACCGGGCGTCCTGCTCGTTCATAATCCCGCCGCCCTTCACCTTCCGCGCGGTTCGGCCATCAGCACCCAAACCTGATGCCGGGCCGCAGGCCAGTTGGGCGGATGGGCAGCGGGATGAAACAGCGGGAAAAATTCGGGGCCTAGGGTGTGTCTGGTTAAGATTGGAGCCAAAGGAGGATGCAGGCGAGAGAGAGCATGGCGGCGAAGGAGTCGTGCAGTTTTTCGTAGCGAGTAGAGATGCGGCGGAAGCGCTTGAGTTTAGCGAAGGTGTTTTCGATGCGGTGGCGCTCGCGATAGAGGTGCTCGTCAAAGGCG